>NZ_DASVQG010000207.1:0-3480 GCF_036389215.1 Jatrophihabitans sp. | reverse complement strand
TGCCGATCACGAAGGCCGTCGGGTTGCCACGGTCGAAGGAGCTGTCGAAGACCTTCGCCTTGCCGTCCTTGGGCTCCCAGGTCTGGCCGCTGTAGTTGGCCACCAGGGTGTCGCCCTTGGCCACCGCGGCGCCGGTACCGGCGGTGATGACCTGCTGGGAGAGCTGGCTGGGCGCCGGCTTCTCAGCGATCGTGACGACCGGCTTGGTGCCGAAACCGCCCTTGACGCTGGCGTCAGCCACGCCGGTAGCGATGCCGGTGGCCGAGGAGGACCCGGACGCCGACCCGGACGCCGACGAGGACCCGGACGCCGAGCTGTTGGCCGGGGTGGCGGCGTCGTCGCCGGAGCCGCAGGCGGTGAGAACTGAAACAGGTAGCAGAAGGGAGGCAAGCAGAACGCGCGAGCGAGAAAGCACAAGGTCCCCAAACGGGTGGACATCAGAAACGCAAAACTTGGTAAGCCTAACTCCGATCGCTGGCAGTCTCGCGCGGAAAGGGCTGGCGGACCTGGTTGGCCAGCCACAAGACGCACCGACCGGCATCAGGTGGCAGAGTCGCGGCTGGCAGGGTTCCGGCCCGCAAGGTGCCGGCTGGCAGGGTTCCCGGCTGCAGTTCCGGCTGCCACCGACCGACACGCAGGAGTCGCCCATGACCAGCATCGCCTACACCGCCGGCCTGCATCAGATCGCCGACGGCTGCTGGGCATGGCTGCAGCCCGACGGCGGCTGGGGACTGAGCAACGCCGGACTGCTCGACGGGGACGGCGAGAGCCTGCTGGTGGACACCCAGTTCGACCTGGCCCGCACCCGCCGGATGCTGGCCGCGATGGCTCCGGTCACGGCCGGCTCGCCGATCCGGCACGCGGTCAACACCCACGGCAACGGCGACCACTGCTACGGCAACGAGCTGCTCGACCCGGCGGTGCGGATCTGGGCCGCGCCGGAGGCCAGCGCGCACCTGCAAGCCGAGTCGCCGCAGCTGCTGAGCACGCTGATGGGCCTCGACATGGACCCCGGGCTGTCGGACTACCTGCGGCGGTCCTTCGGGGCGTTCGACTTCACCGGCATCCGGTCGCGACTGCCTGACGCCGACGTCACCGCCGACACCGAGTTGTCCGTCGGGTCGCGCACGGTGCGGCTGCTGCGATGCGGCCCGGCCCACACCCACGGCGACGTCGCGGTGTTCGACCCGGCCAGCGGCGTGGTCTTCACCGGCGACCTGCTGTTCATCGGCGGCACCCCGATCATGTGGGCCGGCCCGGCCAGCAGCTGGATCGCCGCCCTGCAACGCCTGCTCGCCCTCGACGCCGACACCTACGTCCCCGGCCACGGGCCGGTCACCGGTGCCGCCGGCGTGCGCGAGGTGATCGAGTACCTGGCGCACGTCGAGGCCGGGGCCGCGGAGCTGCACGCCCGCGGCCGGACGGTGCGGCAGGCCGCGGCCGAACTGGACCTGGGGCGGTTCGCCGGCTGGGGCAATCCCGAGCGGCTGGTGATCAACATCGACAGTTGCTACCGCCACCTCGACCCGGCACACCCGGCGCCGGACGTGGTGTCGCTGTTCACCCTGATGGCCGGCTGGCCCGGCTGATCGTCATTGCTTCCGGGGCGATCGTTGGCCCTCTGACAGGGCGACACGCCGGGTGTTGCGCTGCCCGAGGGCCAACGATCGCCGGCATCGCACCCAGCCGGACCCAGCGGGCGTCAGAGCGCGTCAATTCTGGATCGACGGCGCGGGCTCCGGTTCCGCGGCTGACGGTTCCGCGGCTGACGGTTCAATGTCAGACGATTCCGCGGCCATTGGTTCCACGGCCGCCGGTTCCACAGCCGACCCTTCCGCGGCCGCCGGTTCGCCGTGCAGCGCGTCCATGAACGTCTCGGCCCAGTGCGCGACGTCGTACTCGCGAACCCGGCGCCGCAGCGAGCGCATCCGCCGGCGTGCCTCGGCGGGCGAGATCCGCGCGGCCCGGACCATCGCGTCCTTGAGACCGGCGATGTCGTGCGGGTTCACCAGGAAGGCGCTGCCCAGTTCGTCGGCGGCGCCGGTGAACTCGCTCAACACCAACGCGCCCGACTCGTCATACCGGCAGGCCACGTATTCCTTGGCGACCAGGTTCATCCCGTCGCGCAGCGAGGTGACCAGCATGACGTCGGCCGCCAGGTAGAGCGCTGCCATCTCCTCCTGCGGGTAGGACTGGTGCAGGTAGTGCACCGGCGCGCTGCCGACCTCGCCGAACTCGCCGTTGATCCGGCCGACGGTCACCTCGACCTCGTCGCGCAGCCGGCGGTACTGCTCGACCCGCTCGCGGCTCGGGCTGGCGACCAGTACCAGGATGTCGTCCGGTGACTTCAGCCGGCCTTCCTGCAGCAACTCCCCGTACGCCTTGAGCCGGTGCGCGATTCCCTTGGTGTAGTCGAGCCGGTCCACCCCGAGCAGCAGGGTCTTCGGATGCCCCAGGGCCTGCCTGATCTCCGCCGCCCGAGCCCTGACCTCCGGCCGGCGGGCGATCGCCTCGAAGCCGGCCGAGTCGATCGAGATCGGGAACGTCGCGGCCCGCACCGTCCGGTCGTCCTCGGCAGGGGCCGGCCCGGTCCGCCGGCGACCCGCGGAGTTGCCGGCCGACCTCACGCCGGCTTCCCCCGGCCAGGCCCGCGGCACCCGTACCTGCGAGCCACGGGTGGTCAGGCCGGCCGCACGGCGGCAGGCACGCAGGAAGTTGGTGGCGTCGCCCTGGCGCTGGAAACCCAGCAGGTCCGCGCCCAGCAGCCCCTCGACGATCTGGCGCCGCCATGGCAGCTGGGCGAAGATCTCGTAGCCGGGGAACGGGATGTGGTTGAAGAAGCCGATCCGCAGGTCGGGACGCTGGGCCCGCAGCATGCCCGGCACCAGCTGCAGCTGGTAGTCCTGCACCCACACCACCGCCCCGTCGGCGGCCTGCTCGGCGGCGGCCTCGGCGAACCGGCGGTTGACCCGGACGTAGGCGTCCCACCAGGCTCGCCGGAAGCGCGGCGGCGCGATCACGTCGTGATACAGCGGCCACAACGTGTCGTTGGAGAAACCCTCGTAGTAGTCGCGGACTTCCTCACCCGACAAGCTCACCGGGACCAGCCGCATGCCTGCCTCGTCGAAGGGCTCCGGCGCCGGTCCCGGAGTTCCGGTCCAGCCGACCCAGGCGCCCTCTGCCTGCTGCATCACCGGCTGCAGCGCGGTCACCAGGCCACCGGGACTACGCCGCCAGGAGACCTCCCCGTCCGGCTCCTCGATACGGTCCAGCGGCAGCCGGTTGGCCACGACCACGAAGTCGTAGTCGCCGGTCGGGGCTGACCGATCATGCGTTGTGCTGCTCATCAGAGTTGACTCCATGCGGCGCGTCCGCCGGTCCGTTCCGCGACAGCTGTCTGACTGACTCAGCTCTACCGACCATAACCTGCCGGTTTCTGGTCACGGCAGACAGGGCACGGGCAGGGCAGTCGACAGGGAC
>NZ_DASVQG010000206.1:0-3163 GCF_036389215.1 Jatrophihabitans sp. | reverse complement strand
TGGGCGAGGTCAGCGTGCGGCTGGTGCTGGGCCACGCCGCGGCAGTGCTGGAAGCCACCGCTCTGGCGGCGCGGCTGAGCGCCCGGGAGGAGTTGCTGGCCCAGCGCTCGGACCAGCTTCGGATCTCCGACCAGACGCTGCGGGTCGCCTTCGAGGAAGCAGTGGTCGGAATGGCGATGATCAGCCTCGACCGATCCGATGCCGGCCGTTACCTGCAGGTCAACGATGCGCTGTGCCGGCTCACCGGCTACACCCGCGATGAGTTGCTCGCCCGCCCGTTCGAGGAGCTCACCCATCCCGAGGACCGGGGCCCGACCGCCTCGGCGATGCGGCGAGCGATGGCGGGCCGGCGCACGCCGTTCCGGACCGAGAAGCGATTCGTGCGCTCGGATGGCAGCATCTGCTGGGTGCGGGTGACCGCCGCTCCTTTGTTCGATGATGACGACCGGCCGCTGTTCGCCCTGGGCCAGGTCGAGGACCTGAGCCAGCGCGGTGACCACGACGCTGAACTGGCAGCCCGGTTGGACCCGTTGACCGGGATGCTCAACTCGGCCGCACTCGAGCAGGGCCTGGTAGAGAGCGTGCAACGCGCGCACCGGGTCGGCACCGGCTGCGCCGTCCTGCTCGCCGAACTCGACGGCTGGGAGGAGTTCACCGCCGGCGGGGGCCAGCCCGGCCTTGCCGATGACCTGCAGGTCGCGCTGGCCCGGCGGTTGCGCACGACCCTGCGGGGTGCCGACGTGATCAGCAGGGTGGGCGAGAACCAGTTCGTGATCATCACCGAAGAGGTCGGGCCCGAGCAGGTCAAGGCCGTGGCCCGGCGGCTTGAGGAGGCGCTGGCCACCCCCGAGACGATCGACGGCCGGGAATTCCCGATGTCGGCCAATCTGGGTCTGGCGGTGCTCGCCGGTGACTCCGGCGACGATGCCGGTCAGAGTGCGACGCTGCTGGCCCAGGCCAGGACCGCGCTCGTAGAGGCCCGGGCCGCCGGTGGCGGATCGCACGTCCTGTACCTCAACGACAGGGTCGAGCCGCCCAGCACGTCGCGCACCCTGTACGTCCACCCCGAGTGGCAGGCCCGCTCGCGCGGCTGAGTCGGTGCGGTCGAGCGCCGTCACAGAGGCGGGTGCGCGCAGGGGTGACGGCCACCCGCGCCAAAGGGCGGCCGTTTGGTTTCAGCGCACGGCTGCGCAGCCGATAGGAGGTCCGACGCCCCACAGTGAGGACCTGCTCTTATGTCGGGAGAATCAGCCCGCTCGCTTCGCAACGCCGCTCTCTCGGTAGGCGCGCTCGGCGCGTTGTCGCTGTCGGTGCCGATGTCACTCTGGCTGTCCCCGAGCGGGGTCTTCCCGGTGCTGCGACCGGTGGGTCACACGGTTCAGGCTCGCGCGCTCGACGGTGAGGGCCGGCTGCTGGACAGGCCGGCCCGGCTGCGACCCGGCTCCAGCACCGAGGTCGAGGTGACCGGGTTCAACCCGGACGAGCCGATCCTGCTGCGCAGCTCCGCGGGCGCGCCGGCCGTCTCCGGCGGCCGGGCCGACCAGGACGGCGTCTTCCACTACCGTCTCACGGTGCCGACCTCGATGTCCGGTGCCCATTCGCTGACCGTGATCGGCAGCCTCGACCAGGCCGGCTGGCAACCGGGCAGCGTGCCGCGGACCGCGGTGTTCCGGTTCGTCGTCAGCGCCGATCAGGCCGGTGATCGGTAGCCGCGGCCTCGGTTTCGGCGATCGAGAATGCGGTGTCGCGGCAGCGGACAAGCTCGCGCTGAACACCGCAAGCGGGCGTGCGGGTTGCTACTGTTCGACCCGACGCGATGCCCGAGGAGGCCGATGATGGCGGTGACCGCGGAGCAGATCCGCCGGGTGGCTATGAGTCTGCCGCGCACCACCGAGGGGCTGGTGCGTGATTACATCAAATTTCGAGTTGGCCGAATTGTTTACGTCTCCCTGTCTCCCGATGAATCCACGATGGGGTTCGGATATCCCCGGGAGCAGCGGGCCGCGTTGATCGCGGCAGAGCCGGCGAAGTTCATGATGCCCCGCAAATCCGATCAGCGGTACCAGTGGGTGGTGGCCCGCACGAGCGAGATCGGGCCGGTGGAGATGGCTGAACTGGTGCTCGACGCATGGTGCATAGTTGTGTCCAGGAAGGCAGCTGCCGATTTCATGACCACGTTGCCCAAGGATTGGCTGAGCGCCGTCCAGCTATGACGGTTGCGCGGCCGCAGTCACGACATGAGCGCCATCGTCGCGGCCTTGCTGGTCGAGAGGGGTATTCCATCCAGTGACGCACCATTCTCACCACACCCACCGGCTCGACTGGGAGGACGTCACCCTGCGGGAATGGGACTGCACGGTCCTGTGGTCTGATCCCGCGGACCCCGAGGCCGGTATCGTGCTGGACCGTTCGGCGTTCTATCCCGGTGGTGGCGGCCAACCACCCGATCACGGCGTGCTGCTGTGGGGCGGCGTGCAAACCCGGATCATCGGTACCCGCAAGGGCGATGACCTGTACCTGCTGCCGGCACCGCAGGACCCGGTTCCACCGGCTGGAACGGCGGTGCACGGCGCTCTCGACGACGTCCGGCGCAGCACCCTGATGCGAACCCACTCCGGGCTGCACGTGCTGTGCGGAACCGTGTTCCGCGATTTCGGTGCGCTGGTGACCGGCGGGAACATGGAACCGGGCGAGGCCCGGATGGACTTCAACCTGCCGGACATCCCCGCTGACTTCAAGCAGAGCCTGGAGGACGCGGTGAACGCCGAGATCGCCGCTGACCGGGCGATCCAGGTGCGGTTCCTGCCGCGGGACGAGGCGCTGGCCATCCCGGACATCATCCGTACCCAGGCGGTCTTCCCGCCCGAGGCCGATGAGTTGCGGATCGTGGACATCGTCGGCCTGGACGCCCAGGCCGACGGCGGAACGCATGTCGCCTCCACCCGCCAGATCGGGCATCTGCAGGTCTACAAGGTGGAGAACAAGGGACGGCAGAACCGCCGGGTACGGATCCGGCTCAGTAGCTGAGCGATCCAGACACGTTGTCAGGAGCCGGACGATGTTGCGAGCTGGCCGGTGCTGACGGCAGGCGGGCAACGGCCCGTCCGCGAGGCGCTGCTGCGGATACCGGGTAACGTGCCCACCAGGCCGTGAGATGCCCAGC
>NZ_DASVQG010000205.1:0-11077 GCF_036389215.1 Jatrophihabitans sp. | reverse complement strand
AGGTACTCCAGGTTGACCTGGTGGACGATCCCGGTGTCCGGCGGGACGACCGCGAAGCCGTCGAACGCGGTCTGGCCCCAGCGCAGGAACTGGTAGCGCTCCAGGTTGCGCTGGTACTCCAGGTCGACGTTGCCGGCGAAGGCGTCCGGGCCGCCGAACAGGTCGGCGATCACCGAGTGGTCGATGACCAGCTCGGCCGGGGCCAGCGGGTTGATCCGGGCCGGGTCCCCGCCCAGCTCCGCGACCGCCTCGCGCATGGTGGCCAGGTCCACCACCGCCGGGACGCCGGTGAAATCCTGCATCACCACCCGGGCCGGGCTGAACTGGATCTCGGTGGCGGGTTCGGCCTGCGGGTTCCAGTCGGCGACCGCCTGGATCTGCTCGGCGGTGACGTTGAGGCCGTCCTCGGTGCGCAGCAGGTTCTCCAGCAGCACCTTCAGGCTGTACGGCAGCCGCTGCGAACCGGGCACCCGGTCCAGCCGGAAGTAGGTGAAGGCGGTGTCACCGACCTGGAGCACGTCCTGGGCGTCGAAGCTGTTCTCCTGACCTGCAGGCACGATGGTCTCCTTCGATGCGATTCCCGGCCCCGCCATTCTTCCGCATCGGCGGCTAAGGCCTCCCATCGGTAGGCCGATAGGGCTAGCTGGGTGGGACTCACTCGAGTGTTGCCCCCGTCCGCACGTCCTGGGATGAAACTGATGTGACTGGCGTGACCAGTGGCGCTTATGTGACGGAGCTGGCAGTCTGTCCGACAGCATTGACGAGCAGAGGGGTCCCGGTGTTCAGACAAGCCCGCCAGGCGGCTGACCCGCACGTGCCCCGGCGCCGCGTCGGTACGGCGCCCGGCACCGGCACCGCGCCCGGCGCCCGGCGGAGGCTGTGGGCTCTGCTCTGCGCCGCCGCGGTGACCGCGTCGCTGCTGTCCGCGGCCGGCCCCGTGCATGCCACCCCCCGGCCGCCGAACCCTTCCGACGCCCAGCTCGCCGCGGCCCGGGCGGCCAAGGCGTCGCTGGCCAACACCGTCGGGGTGCTGTCCGGCCAGATCGTGCAGGCCCAGGCCCAGCTGCGCTCGCTCAGCGCCAAGGTGGAATTCGCCGAGCAGAAGTTCACCTACGCCATCTTCAAGCTCGACAAGGCCAAGACCGAGGCCGCCCACGCCCAGGCCGACGTGGTGTCGGCCCAGAAGGGCATCGAGGCCGCCCGGGCCAACCTGACCAGCTACGTGCACGACAGCTACGTCTCCTCGACCATGGGCTCGTCCACCGTGGGCCTGCTCAGCGCGAGCGACCCGAGTGCCCTGCTGCAGAGCGGCGACTACCGCCATTACGTCTCCTCCCGGCACCTGGACGTCATGAGCAGCCTGGACCGGGCGACCGTGGCCAAGTCCAACGCCGAGGCCAAGGCCAAGGGCCTGGTGGAGCTGCAGGCCAAGCTGGCCGCCGAGGCCGCGGCCGCCCAGCGCGCCGCCCAGCAGGCCTACGCCAACCAGAAGGCGCAGGCCGCCCAGCTGCGGATCCAGGAGGCCGCCTTCCAGCGCCAGCTGGTCGCCGCCCAGACCCAGCTGGCGACCCTGAACGGCCAGCGGGCGAAGTTCCTGGCCTACCAGCGCGAGCAGGCCCGGATCGCGGCCGAACGAGCCCGGCAGGCCGCACTGGCCCGGGCCCGGGCAGCGGCCGCAGCCGCCAAAGCCCGGGAGGAGGCTCGCGAGGAGGCCCGCCGGGAGGCCGAACGCCAGCGGCGCCAGCAACAACAGCAGCAGAACAGCAAGAGTGGCAGCAGCAGCAGCAGCAACAGCAACAGCAGCGGTAGCGACAGCGGCGGCAGCGACAACGGCAGCAGCGACAACGGCGGCAGCAGCGACAACGGCGGCTACACCCCGCAGCCACCGTCCGGCTCCTCCGGCGGCTGGACGGCCAGCAAGGGCCGGGCCGCGGCCAACCGGGCGTTGAGCCGGCTGGGCACCCCGTACGCCTGGGCCGGTGGCGGCTACAACGGACCGACCTGGGGCACCGACTCGCCCGGCACCGAGGGCGCGCACGACAGCCAGGTGTTCGGCTTCGACTGCTCGGGCCTGACCATGTACGCCTGGGCGCCGCAAGGCATCTACATGGATCACTTCGCGGCCTCGCAGTACTACGCCGGTTCCGTCCACCCCCAGCCCGGCCAGTTTCTGCCGGGTGACCTGCTGTTCTGGTCCGACAGCGGGATCAGCGCCATCCACCACGTCGCGATGTACATCGGCGGGGGCAATGTCGTGCAGGCGCCCCAGTCGGGCGACGTGGTGAAGGTGACGCCGTGGGACCAGGTGACCTACGGCTACATCGGGGCGACCCGGCCGCTGTCCTGACCCCCCGCGCCATGGCAGCGTTCAGGGCGTAGAAGCGTCCATGGCGCAGAAGCGTCTAGGCTGGAGAAATGAGTCCGGCGACCGAGCCCGCGTCCGGCGCGGTGCTGCTCGACACGTTCGGGCGGCAGGCCGAGGACCTGCGCATCTCCCTGACCGACAAGTGCTCGCTGCGCTGCACCTACTGCATGCCCGCCGAGGGGTTGGCCTGGTTGCCGGCCAAGGCGGTGCTCTCCGATGACGAGATCATCCGGCTGGCGACGGTGTTCCTGGGCTTGGGCGTTCGGACGATCCGGTTGACCGGTGGCGAGCCGCTGGTCCGGGCCGGGGTCGCCGGCCTGGTCCGCCGGCTGGCCGGACTCCGGCCCAGGCCTGAACTGTCGCTGACCACGAACGCGATCTCACTTGCCGACAAGGCCGTGGAACTGGCCCGGTCCGGCCTGGATCGGGTCAACGTCTCGCTCGACACCCTGGACCGGGAGAAATTCCACAACCTCACCCGGCGGGATCGGCTGGCCGACGTGCTGGCCGGGCTGGAAGCCGCCCAGCAGGCCGGCCTGCGCCCGATCAAGGTCAACGCGGTGCTGATGCGCGAGCAGAACCTTGCCGAGGCGCCGCAGTTGTTGAGCTGGGCGCTGCGGGCCGGGTACCAGATGCGCTTCATCGAGCACATGCCACTGGATGCCGAGCACCTGTGGACGATGGCCGGCATGGTGACCGCCGACGAGGTGCTCTCGGTGCTCGGCCAGTCCTTCCAGCTGCGTCCGGTCGGGCATCGTGGCCACGCCCCGGCCGAGGAGTTCGAGGTGCTGGACGGTCCCGGCCGGGCAGGCTGGGCTCCCGCGCCGCAGGGCGGCTACCGGGTCGGCATCATCGCCTCGGTCAGCCGGCCGTTCTGCCGCGACTGCGACCGGCTGCGGCTCACCGCCGACGGCCAGTTGCGCACCTGCCTGTTCGGCCACCAGGAGACCGACCTGCGGGCGGCGCTGCGCGACGGCGCGTCCGACCAGGAGCTCGCCGAGCTGATCCGGCAGGCGGTGCGCGCCAAGCCCGCCGGGCACGGCATCAACGCGCCGGGGTTCCGCCAGCCCGAGCGCCCGATGTCGGCAATCGGCGGCTGAGGCGCCGCACAGCATGCTCGGTTACCGTTGCCGGTAGCAGCGGCACAGCATGGGCGGACGCAACCAGCAAGGGCCGCACCCTCAGGAACAGTGCCGGCACACCGAAGAGGAACCAGTGCGAGGAGACACATGACCGAGCGGGCTTCGATCCCCACCCCGGCCGCGGACGCCACGGCGCTCGAGCGGGCGATGTTCGAGGTCAAGCGGGTGATCGTCGGCCAGGAGCGGATGGTCGAGCGGCTGATGGTCAGCCTGCTCGCCCGCGGGCACTGCCTGCTCGAAGGGGTGCCCGGAGTCGCCAAGACCCTCGCCGTCGAGACGCTGGCCCGGACTGTCAGCGGAACCTTCGCCCGGCTGCAGTTCACCCCGGACCTGGTGCCCTCCGACATCGTCGGAACCCGGATCTACCGGCCGGGCTCGGAGCAGTTCGACACCGAGCTGGGCCCCGTGTTCGCCAACTTCGTACTCGCCGATGAGATCAACCGGGCGCCGGCCAAGGTGCAGTCGGCGCTGCTGGAGGTGATGGCCGAGCGCCAGGTGTCCCTGGGCGGCAAGCGGTACCCGCTGCCGGACCCGTTCCTGGTGCTGGCCACCCAGAACCCGATCGAGAGCGAGGGCGTCTACCCGCTGCCCGAGGCGCAGCGCGACCGGTTCCTGATGAAGATCACGGTGGACTACCCGTCGCCGGCCGAGGAGCGCGAGATCGTCTACCGGATGGGCGTCGAGCCGCCGGTCGCGCAGGCGGTGATCAGCACCGATGACCTGATCGCGCTGCAGCACCGGGCCGCCCGGATCTTCGTGCACCACGCGGTGGTCGACTACGTGGTCCGGCTGGTGATCGCCACCCGGCAACCGGCCGAGTTCGGCATGGCCGACGTCGCCGGCTGGGTGTCCTACGGCGCCAGCCCGCGGGCCAGCCTGGGGCTGATCGCGGCCGGCCGGGCGCTGGCCCTGCTGCGCGGCCGCGACTACGTCCTGCCGCAGGACGTCCTGGACCTGGCCATCGACGTCCTGCCGCACCGGATGGTGCTGTCCTACGACGCGATCGCCGACGGGGTGACGGCCGGGCACGCGGTCTCCCGGGTGTTGCAGACGGTGCCGCTGCCGCAGGTGGCACCCCGGCAGCGCGCCACCAGCGGCTTCATCCCGGCCGCCACCACGGCCCCCCCGCAGGCCAGCACCGCCGGCTACACCAACGGTGCGCACGCCGCGCCGAGCAGCCAGCCGCTGAGCCAGTTCCCCAACCAGCAGGCCGGCCAGCAGCGGCAGTCCGGTAACTGGGCACCGCCGGCGTGAGCAGGCCCGGTCCTCCAGCCGCCGGCGCGGATCGTCCCGCGACTCCCGGGCAGGCGGTGGTGCCCGCCCAGGTCGAGGCGGTGCTGCGCCGGCTGGAGTACGCCGTGCGCAACAAGCTCGACGGCCTGCTGCTCGGCAGCTATCTCGGCCTGGTTCCCGGGCCCGGAAGCGAGCCGGGGGAGTCGCGCCAGTACTACCCCGGCGACGACGTCCGGCGAATGGACTGGCCGGTCACGGCCCGGACGATGACCCCGCACGTCCGCCAGACGGTCGCGGACCGGGAGCTGGAGACCTGGCTGGTGGTGGACCTGTCGCCGAGCCTGGACTTCGGCACCGTCAACATGGAGAAGCGCGAGCTGGTATTCGCCGCCGCGACCGCCATCACCCACCTGACCGCCAAGGCCGGCAACCGGATCGGCGCGATCATCACCACCGGCGAGCAGCTCTCCCGGATACCCGCGGTGGCCGGCACCAACCACGCCCGGTATCTGATGCGCAAGCTGGCGGGCACCCCCCGGGCGGCCGAGGGCCGGCGCGGTGACCTGGCGATGGCGCTGGAGCAGGTCCGGCGGCCGCCGCGGCGGCGCGGCATGGTGGTGGTGATCTCGGACTTCCTCGGCGACCAGGACTGGGAACGGCCGCTGCGCGGGCTTGGCGACCGGCATGAGCTGCTCGGCATCGAGGTGCTGGATCCTCGCGAGCTCGAGCTGCCGGCGGCGGGGCTGGTGACCTTCGTCGATCCCGAGTCCGGTGAGCAGCTGGAGGTCCAGACCTCCGACGCCCAGCTGCGGCAGCGCTACGCCGAGGCCGCGGCCGAGCAGCGCAGCCAGATCGCGTCGATGCTGCGCCGGGCCGGCGCTGACCAGTTGCGGCTGCGCACCGACTCCGACTGGCTGTCCGACATCGTGAGATTCGTCCTGACCCGGCGCCGCGGCGTGGCCGTCCGGCCGCCCTCGCGCGCCGGAATGATCGGGGTGCACTGATGCATTTCAGGTCGCCGTACTGGCTGCTCATCCTGCTGGCCGTCGCCGCTGTGGCGCTGGCGTACCTGCTCGTGCAGCTGCGCCGGCGCAAGTTCGTGGCGCGGTTCAGCAACACCCAACTGCTGGCCAGCGTCGTGCCCCGGCGGCCGGGCTGGCGGCGGCACCTGACCTTCGCGCTGCTGCTGGTGGCCCTGACGGTGCTGTCGCTGGGAGTGGCCGGGCCTACCGCCTCGGTCCGGGTGCCGCAGGAGAAGGCCACCGTGATGCTGGCCATCGACGTCTCGCTGTCGATGCAGGCCACCGACGTGCTGCCCAGCCGGCTGGAGGCCGCCCAGCAGGCCGCCGAGGAGTTCGCCGACCTGCTGCCCAAGCGGATCAACCTCGGGCTGGTGAAGTTCGGGCGGGCCGGCAACGTGCTGGTGCCGCCCACCCTGGACCGCGATGTGGTCAAGCGGGCGATCTCGGGCCTGCAGCTGGAGCAGTACACCGCCATCGGCGAGGGGGTGTTCGCCTGTCTCGACGCGCTCAGCACCTTCAGCCGGAGCTCCACCGCGACGAACGAGAAGCCGGCGCCGGCTCGGATCGTGCTGCTCAGCGACGGTTACAACACCGTCGGGCGCAAGGTGTCCGAGGCCGCGGACGAGGCCAAGAAGGCCAGCACGCCGGTGTCGACGATCGCCTTCGGCACCGACGGCGGAACGGTCGAGGTGCAGGGCACGGTGCAGGCGGTGCCCTCGGACAAGGTCACCTTGCGCGGCCTGGCGCAGGCGACCGGCGGCTCGTTCCACACCGCGGCGTCGGTGGAGGAGCTGCGGACGGTCTATGAGGACATCGGCTCCCAGATCGGTTACACCACCGCCCAGCGCGACATCAGCTGGCGGTTCATGCTGGCCGGGCTGTTGCTGGCGATGGCCGCCGGGGCGACGTCACTGCTCTGGTCCGGCCGGCTCAGCTGACCGGCGGGCCATGGCTGACCGGCGGGCCGTGGCTGGCCGGCGGGCCGTGGCTGGCCGGCGGCCTCAGCTGGCCGGCGGGCCGCGCCGGGGCGCGGCCCTGAGCCGGGTCCGCACACCCCATCGGCTAGCGTGAGCCGAGTGAGTCGATCTGTGCTGGTGACTGGTGGTAACCGTGGAATCGGTCTGGCGATAGCTCGGGCGTTCAGCGAGGCGGGGGACAAGGTCGCGGTGACCCATCGCGGCAGTGGCGCGCCGGACGGGCTGTTCGGGGTGCGCTGCGACGTGACCGACGAGGCGTCGGTGGACGCCGCCTTCAGCGAGGTCGAGGCCGAGTACGGCCCGGTCGAGGTGCTGGTGTCCAACGCCGGCATCACCGACGACAAGCTGCTGATGCGGATGAGCCAGGACTCCTTCACCGGAGTGATCGATGCGAACCTGACCGGCGCCTACCGGGTCGCCAAGCGGGCCACCGCCGGCATGCTCAAGGCCCGGGGCGGCCGGATGGTGTTCATCTCCTCGGTGGTGGCGCTGACCGGCGCGCCCGGCCAGGCCAACTACGCCGCCAGCAAGGCCGGGCTGATCGGCCTGGCCCGCTCGATCGCCCGTGAACTGGGCAGCCGCAACATCACCGCCAACGTGGTGGCGCCAGGCTTCATCGACACCGACATGACCGCGGTGCTGACCGAGGCCCGCAAGAACGAGGTGCTGGCCAGCGTGCCGCTGCGCCGGTACGGGGCGGTGGCCGAGGTTGCCGAGGTGGTCCGGTTCCTGGCCTCGGACGCCGCCGGCTATATCACCGGGGCGGTCCTTCCCGTCGACGGTGGTTTGGGCATGGGCATCTGAGTCGCGACGGCTCATCACAGTAGAGAGGGAACCTCACGACATGGGACTTCTGGACGGCAAGCGGTTGCTGATCACCGGCGTCATCACCGACTCCTCGATCGCGTTCTCGGTCGCCAAGGTCGCGCAGGAGCAGGGCGCCGAGGTGGTGCTGACCGGTTTCGGCAGGCTGTCGCTGGTCGAGCGGGTGGCTCGCCGGCTGCCCAAGCCCGCGCCGATCGTCGAATTGGACGTGACCTCCACCGAACACCTCGAGGCACTGGCCGGCCGGGTTCGCGAGCATGTCGACGGCCTGGACGGGGTGCTGCACTCGATCGGCTTCGCCCCGCCCTCCTGCCTCGGCGAGGGTTTCCTGGACGCCCCGTTCGCCGACGTGGCCACCGCGGTCGAGGTGTCGGCCTTCAGCTTCAAGTCCCTCGCGGTGGCGACCCTGCCGCTGTTCGGGGAGTCCGGGGGCTCGATCGTCGGGATGGACTTCGACGCCACGGTCGCCTGGCCCGCCTACAACTGGATGGGGGTGGCCAAGGCCGCCCTGGAATCCACCTCCCGCTACCTGGCCCGCGAGCTCGGCCCGCGCCATATCCGGGTGAACCTGGTCGCGGCCGGGCCGGTGCGCACGATCGCGGCCAAGAGCATCCCGGGCTTCGTCCAGTTCGAGAATGCCTGGGAAGGACGGGCCCCGCTGGGCTGGGACATCAACGACGCCACCCCGGTCGCGATGAGCTGCGCCGCCCTGATGTCGGACTGGTTCCCGGCGACCACCGGCGAGATGATCCACGTCGACGGCGGCTTCCACGCCATGGGCGTCTGAGGCGGGCGTCTGCGGCGGGCGTCTGAGGCGGGCGTCTGAGGCGGGCGTCTGAGGCAGCTCCCCGGCGACGGTAGCTTGCTAAGGGTGACTGAGCCCGTCGATTCGTTCCTGCTGCTCTCCTTCGGCGGCCCGCAAGGCCCCGACGAGGTGATGCCGTTCCTGCGCAACGTGACTGCCGGGCGCGGCGTGCCCGAGGAGCGGCTCGCGGCGGTGGCAGAGCACTACCAGCACTTCGGTGGCGTGTCGCCGATCACGGCGCAGAACCAGGCGCTGCTCGCGGCGCTGGGTGCGGAGTTCGGCCGGCGCGGCATCGACCTGCCGCTCTACTTCGGCAACCGGAACTGGCACCCGTTCCTCACCGACACCGCACGGCAGATGGCAGCCGACGGCCGCCGGCACGCGCTGGTGCTGGCCACCAGCGCGACCGGCTCGTACTCCGGCTGCCGGCAGTACCGCGAGGATCTGGCCCGCACCACCGCTGAGCTGGCCGCCGAGCGGCCGGGGGCGCCCCGGTTCACCAAGCTGCGGCACTACTTCGACCACCCAGGGTTCATCGCCGCCAACGCGACGGCGGTCCGCGGCGCGCTGGCCGAGCTGCCGGCGCAGCTGCGGGACGAGGCCCGGCTGGTGTTCACCGCGCATTCGATCCCGGTCACGATGAACGACACCGCCGGTCCCGAGGGCGGGCTCTACGTGGCGCAGCACCACGAGACCGCCCGGCTGGTGGCCGAATCGGTTCGCGGTGCCGGGGCGCGGTTCGACCTGGTGTGGCAGTCCCGGTCCGGGCCCGCGCAGGTGCCGTGGCTGGAACCCGACATCAACGACTACCTGCGGATGCTGGCCGCCGAAGGGGTGCCGGCCGTGGTGGTGGCACCCACCGGATTCGTCTCCGACCACCTCGAAGTGCTCTGGGACCTGGACAACGAGGCCCGCGAGACGGCGGCGGAGCTGGGGCTGGAGTTCGTCCGGGCCGGCACGGCCGGCACCGACCCGGCCTTCGTCGCCGGCCTGGCGGACCTGGTGGAGGAGCGGCTGACCGGCCGGCCCGCGGCCTGTCTGAGCCAACTGGGGCTGTGCGGACAGGACTGCCCTGCCGGCTGCTGCCCGGCTCCGACACGCCGCGGGTCAGGCTGAGCCCTCGTCCTGTCACGATCGCGCGGGTCAGGGACCGGAGTGGGTCTTGAGCGCGGGCTGGACCGCGCGCGGGTCAGGGACCGGCCGAGACCTCGGCCGCCGCGTTGTAGCCCGCCAGCAGCGCCCGGCGGACGGCCAGCCGCAGGGGGGCCAGCGCCAGGTCACGCTCAGCGACAGCGGCGGCGGTGAGCTGGGCGGTGTCGTCGGAATCGACCACGATCAGCACCGCGGACAGCCGCTCGGCCTGGGCGATCAGCCGGACCGCCCGGGGTGGGTGGCTGGCCGGCAGGTGCAGGCGCTCACCGGCGCGCCGGGCGTCCGACAGCGCCGGCGCGATGTCGCTGAGCCAGCTGGTGACACCACGCCGGGCGAACAGGGACGCGGTCTCGCGGATCGACTCGGTCAGGTCGTGCTCGGCGTCGGCCATGCTGATCGGGTCAGGCGGCAGCTCACTGAAATCGGCCCGGTGCCAGATCGACTCCCGGCCGGCGCTGCTCGGAGTCTCCCGGCCAGGCAGCACCGTCAGCCCGAAGTCCCGGCCGTAGACCGCCTCTCCGGCCGTCAGCGCGGCGTTGCGGAACGCCGGCGGGCCGGCCAGGCCGCGGACATCACCGGGAACCGGGAGCGCCAGCGTCAGGACGGACGTGCCGGCGCGCTTCCACTCGGCCAGCGCGGCACCGACCGGGCTCGGTCCGGGACCGAAGCCCTGGCCACCGACATGGCGGCCGGTGCCGGTGACGGCGTCGAGCACGTCGTCGAACGCTGCGGCACCTGCCAGCCAGGCAGAGCCCCAGGCAGCGAGCTGGGCACAGCGTCGTTCGATCGGCACAGCTGCCAACGGTACCGAACGGTTGCGACGGGCGTGGGCTTCCCCGCTGCCTGCGGGGCTGATCCCTAAGCTGCTCGACGTGTATCCCGACGATGTGCTGGCCGGCGGTTCCACCCATCGCCGTAAGGCTGTTCGGCAGGTTCCGGCGGAGCTGGAGCTGGTGGTCGAGACGCTGGACGGCTATTGCGGAGCGGTGGTGGCGCTGGGCCGGACGGTGGTGGCCGGCGAGCAGCGCGACACCGTCACGCTGGCCGACCGCTTCGACCGGCAGCGGCAGTTTCCGATGTTGCCGGCCAGCTTCCTGCTGGAGGGTGAGCTGGTGACGCTGATCCGTCCGGCCGCCGCGGCAGCTGCCCCGAGCCGCCCCGGCCGCACCGCGTCCGGTTCGGTTGCCGTCGCGGGGGTCACGGCGCAGGTGGCCAAGGCCAGCCGGATCTGGGTCGAGGGGGTGCACGACGCCGCCCTGGTGGAGCGGATCTGGGGCGAGGACCTGCGCATCGAAGGGATCGTGGTGGAGCCGCTCGGTGGCATCGACGAGCTGGCCGAGCACGTTCGCCGGTTCCGGCCCGGCACCGGCCGCCGGCTCGGGGTGCTGGTGGACCACCTGGTGCCGGGCTCGAAGGAGACCCGGATCGCTGCCACGGTCACCTCACCGCACGTCCTGATCAACGGCCATCCCTACGTCGACATCTGGCAGGCGGTGAAACCCACCGCTCTCGGCATCCAGGCGTGGCCGGTGATCGGCCGGGACGTCGCGTGGAAG
>NZ_DASVQG010000204.1:0-3147 GCF_036389215.1 Jatrophihabitans sp. | reverse complement strand
GGCTCTGACGTCGCCAAGACCGAGGCGGTGATCGCCGAGGTCGTGAACGAGCTCTCCGGGCGCCATGAGGTGGCCGCGGTCGGCATCGGAGCGGCCGGCTGGATCGCCAACGACCTGGCCACCGTGCTGTTCTCCCCCCACCTGGCCTGGCGGGACGAGCCGTTGCGCGACGCGCTGGCCGAAGCCATCGGGGTGCCGGTGGTGGTGGAGAACGACGCCAACGCCGCGGCCTGGGCCGAGTACCGCTACGGCGCCGCCCGGGATGCGCCGGTGGCGGTGATGGTCACCATGGGCACCGGGATCGGCGGCGGCCTGGTGGTCGGCGGGGTGCTCTACCGCGGCGCGAACGGGGTGGGTTGCGAGTACGGCCACATGTGCGTGGTGCCCGACGGCCGCCGGTGTGCCTGCGGGAACCGGGGCTGCTGGGAGATGTATGCCTCCGGCAGGGCGCTGGCCCGCGATGCCCGCGAGCTCGCCGACGTCTCACCGGTCGGTGCCCACCGCCTGATGAGCCTGGCCCATGGTGACCTGAACCAGCTGACCGGGCCGCTGGTCACCCAGGCGGCCCGCGAGGGCGATCCCGCGGCGGTGGAGATCTACACCGCGATGGGACGCTGGCTCGGCCGCGGGCTGGCCAACCTGGCGGCCGTGATCGACCCGACGGTGTTCGTGATCGGCGGCGGGGTGTCCGAGGCCGGCGACCTGCTGCTCGGCCCGGCCCGGCAGGCGTTCGGGGAGAGTCTCACCGGGCGCGGCTTCCGGCCGGCCGCCGACATCCTGCTGGCCGAGCTGGGCCCGCAGGCCGGGCTGGTGGGAGCCGCGGACCTGGCCCGCCGCGGCACCTCGCGCTGACCACCCGGGTTGGCCGGGCAAGCCGGCAAGGGCAATGCTGGAACCCATGACCGACATCGACGCTGCTGAAGCGAGTCCCGAGGACGTCAGCTTCACGCTGACCTGGTCGCCGGAGGACGGTGCGCTCAGAGGCGTGCTGGAGGCGCGCAATGTCAGCGAGCATCGGGTGCGGCTGTCCGGCAAGCCAGGGCTCACCCCGCTCGATGCCGACGGGCAGCCGCTCGATGCGGTGGCGATCGTGACCCTGGAGATGCGGATGCCGGGCTACGCCGAGCTCGATCCCGGCGAGTCCGCGCGGTCCAACGTCGGCTGGGCGGGCTGGGACGGCCCCGCCGCCGGTGGGATCGTCAGAGTCCAGTGGCGTGGCGGGCAGGCCGACGTGCCGGTCTCCGGGCCGCACCAGCCCTCGGCCACGGGCCCTGCCACCAATCTCTGGAGCTCGTGGTTCGACCGTATCGCTCCCTGACCAGGGCGCTCAGGTGTGCAGGGCATGTGCCCCATATAGAGACCCTTGTCCGGTTAGGTATGATCTGCTACACCTGAGAGCCTCTGCTGCTTGAGGAGGCTCGTAGTGAGACATACCCGCACCTCGATCCGTACCGGTGCCATCGCGGTCGCCGCCGGAACCCTGGTGACCGGCACCGTGCTCATCGCTCCGTCCACGCAGGCGGCGCCGCCGGCGCCGGCGACCGCCTCGGCGACCGCGCTGGCCGGCGTCGTTCACGCGCTGGACACGTCGGCCAGGATCCCCGGTACCGCCTGGGCTGTCGACCCGGCGACCTCGCAGGTCGTCGTGTCGCTGGATGAGACCGTGACCGGCGCCAAGCTCGCCAAGCTCAGCGCGGTGGTAGCCCGGTTCGGCACCGCGGTGCGCCTGGAGCCGGTGGCCGGCACCCTCCGCAAGTACGTCTCCGGCGGCGACCCCGTCTACGGCGGCACGAACCGCTGCACGCTGGGCTTCAACGTGCGCGACAGCAGCAGTGTGTACTACTTCCTGATCGCCGGGCACTGCGGGAACCTCAGCAAGACCTGGTACGCCGACCCGGCGCATACCACCGTGCTGGGCACCACCGTTGAGAGCAGCTTCCCGGGCAACGACTACGCGCTCGTGAAGTACACCAACCCCGCCGTGGCCCATCCCGGCAACGTCGACCTGCACAACGGCAGCTACCAGGACATCACCTCGGCCGCGGACGCGTACGTCGGTGAGGCGGTCAAACGCAGTGGCACCACCACCGGTGTGCACGGCGGCAGTGTGACCGCGATCAACGCCACGGTGAACTACGCCGAGGGCACGGTCACCGGCATGATCAAGACCAACATCTGTTCTGAAGCCGGCGACTCCGGCGGCCCGCTGTTCGACGGCACCACGGCGCTCGGCCTGGCCTCCGGCGGCAGCGGCAACTGCAGCACCGGTGGGATCACCTACTTCCAGCCGGTCACCGAGCCGCTGGCGGTGTACGGGGTCAACGTCTACTAGAGCGCTTCTGCCTGAGGAGGCTTGTTGTGAGTCGTATCCGCACTTCGGTTCGAACCGGCGTGATCGTGGTCGCTGCCGGAATCCTGATAGCAGGCACCCTGCTCATCGCTCCTGCCCTCCAGGCCACCCCGCCGGCAATGACGCCCCCTTCGGCAAGGACGCCCGCCTCGGCAACCACGCTGGCCGGCGTCGTCCACGCGCTGGACAGGTCGGCGCGGATCCCCGGCACTGCCTGGGCCATCGACCCGACGACCGCTCAGGTCGTGGTGTCGCTGGATGAGACCGTGACCGGGGCGAAGCTGGCCAGGGTGAGCGCGGTGGTGTCCCGGTTCGGCAGCGCGGTGCGGCTGGAGCGGGTGCCCGGCACCTTCCGCAGGTACATCTCCGGTGGTGACGCCATCTCCGGCGGCGCGTACCGCTGCTCGCTCGGCTTCAACGTGCGCGACAGCAACAATGTGTACTACTTCCTGACCTCCCGACACTGCGGCGAGCACGCTTCCACCTGGTACGCCAACTCCGCGGGCACGGTGCTGGGCACCCTATTCGCCAGTGGCTACCCCGACTGGGCGATCGTGAAGTACACCAACACCGCCGTCTCCCATCCCGGCAACGTCGACCTGTACAACGGCAGCTTCCAGGACATCACCTCGGCCGCGGACCCGTTCGTCGGTGAGTCGGTCAGGCGCAGCGGCAGCACGACCCAGGTGCACAGCGGCAGCGTGACCGCGATCAACGCCACGGTGAACTACGCCGAGGGCACGGTCACCGGTCTGATCAAGACCAACGTGTGCGCTGAGGGTGGCGACTCGGGCGGC
>NZ_DASVQG010000203.1:0-29573 GCF_036389215.1 Jatrophihabitans sp. | reverse complement strand
ACCGGGCTCAGCAGGATCGAGGTGCCGGCTGCGGTGATCACGACCCGGCGCACGGCTGCGGGCGTCACCCGCTCGGCCACCGCGTGACCCAGTCGGCCGAGCCGGCCCGGGAGCAGCGAGACTGCGACGGCTGCCAGGCCGAGCGCCACCCACAGCGCTATCAGCCACAGCAGCGCGCTCGCCAGGGTGGTGGCCGCCGAATCCGCGCCGGCGTGGGCCACCCAGGCCCGCGGCGACCGGAGGTCCCCAGCCAGTTCCACCGGGTGCGGAACGCAGGTTCCCAGTACGTACGCCGTACCGAGCACGGCGACGTAGATCCACCGTCGCGGGTAGCTATTCATTAGTTTCCCTTCGTTTGCTTTCGTTTACATAGATACGCGACTGGTTACCAGCCGTCAAGCGGATGTGGACAGCGGGTGCGAAGCCCGCGACGCAGCACGCGTATGCCGGACGGGGGCATGACGTCAGGCGCTGGGCGCGGCGCTCCGCATCGGGACAGCGCGGGGCCAGGGATCAACCCCGAACGGAACCGGGTTCAGGAAGCCGTAACCACTGACTAGTAATACCCCTGGGGGGTATTTGACAGATGGCGACAAGCGGGCGTATACCTATTGCGAGCAGCACGTTGGCGTCGACAAGAACCCAGTGCCTGCCAGGGGCCCCGTGTCAGAGGGCCGTGTGCAAACCGGAGGGGACATGACCCGCGATCAACAGCACAGCCATCACCAGTCGGTGGCGGTCGCTGCCGAATCCATCCAGGACGAACCGGTGCGGCAGCATCACGCCGCGGCCGCCAGCGGCCGGGAGCTGACCCGGTCAGCCATCTCGGCCACCTTGCATTGCCTCACCGGCTGTGCCATCGGCGAGATTCTCGGGATGGCGCTTGCCACGTGGTGGGGATGGAGCAACGGCCCTTCGATCGCGTTGGCGATCGTGCTCGCGTTCGCCTTCGGCTACGGGCTGAGCATCAGCGCGGTGCTGCGGGCGGGGTTGTCACCGCGGCAGGCCATCGCGGTGGCGCTCGCCGCCGACACCGTGTCGATCCTGACGATGGAGATCATGGACAACGCCGTAATCCTCGCCGTGCCCGGCGCGATGGAGTCCGGACTGGCGGATCTGCTGTTCTGGGGCACGCTAGCGATGTCGCTCGCGGTGGCCTTCGTGGTGACGGTTCCGGTGAACCGAGCCCTGATCGCTCGCGGCAAGGGCCATGCGGTGATGCACGCGTTCCATCACCACTGAGCCGCGCGGCCGGCAGCCGCGCCGGCCTCTCGCCGGGAGGTGAGGGGCCGAGGAGGCATCACCCCTTGGGCAGAGGCGGCGGGCACCATCCCGAGGGGAGGGCCGGCGGGCACCACCCCGAGGGGAGGGCCGGCGGGCACCACCCCGAGATGGGCGACCGGCCGTCGGCCCCACACCCGGTTCCGGCACAATTCGGACGCGGCTGACACCGGCCAGCAGTGACCGTCAACCGAGGAGTGCCGTATGCGCTGGGACGACCTGTTCGCCGACCTGGAGGCCCAAGCCCAAGCTCTGTTGGTGGCTGAGCGGGACGCCGAGGTTGCCGAACTCACCCGCCTGGAGACATCTCGGCTCGAACTGGCAAGCCGGTTGCGGCCGGCGTTGGGTGCGGCGGTCCGTACCCGGTGTCTGGGTGGCATGGTGCTGGCCGGCCGGCTCAGCGCAATCGGTACCGGTTGGCTACTGCTGGATGA
This sequence comes from Jatrophihabitans sp., assembly GCF_036389215.1. GTDB lineage: Bacteria > Actinomycetota > Actinomycetes > Mycobacteriales > Jatrophihabitantaceae > Jatrophihabitans_A. Next base: position 27,858 of record NZ_DASVQG010000203.1, on the reverse strand, counting down.
GGACGCGGGCCGTGAAGCGTTCGTCGCCACCGCGGCCGTCGTCTCGATTGCCGGCCTCGGCCGGCTTTCCGCACCTGGCTCCGCGCTGGACGCGAGGCTGGGGATCGGCCGTGCGCTGCGCGGGCTGGCCCGCGACCGCTCGGTGCTGCGGGCCTGCCTGATCGATTCCACCGTGGTCGACGGCACATTGGACCGGGTCGGATCCGATTTCGTCGAGTTCGCGGTGCATGCCGCTGGCGAGCCTCGGCGGCGTGAGGAGGTGCGGGAAGTGCTGGTACTGCCCATCGCTGCGCTAGCCGTGCTACGGCGCGACAACTGAGGCGCCCTGGTTCGCCGGGTCGCGGGGACTGGCTACGGCGGGCCATTTCGGCAGGGTGGTTCCTGCCCAGCCGCAGCTGTCAGTCCGTGGCGGAATCGATGAAGGGATGTTCGGCCACGAACTGCTTGGTCTGGTCATACATGCGTGAGATGTAGGACTCCAGCTGCTCGCGCTCGACTCGCCACTGGCCGCGGCCGCCGATCTTGATGGCCGCGAGCTCACCGGAACGGACCAGGGCGTAGGTCTGGGATGCCGAGATGTTGAGCACCTCGGCCACGTCGCTGAGTGTCAGGAATCGTGATTGCGTCATCATCGGCTCATCTCAGTCGTACGTGTCCAGCCGGACGATATCGAAGGCAACTGGGGCCAGCTTGCAAGCCAGTGTGGCAGTTATCAAGGGTTTCTCAGTCGTCTTATCCACAGGGTTTGTCCGGCCGCGTGGGCGTCGCCGCAACCGCTGATGCAAGATGTAGCGCTATGACCGATACGTCACTGCTCCCTCTTGATCCGGCGGCATCGCCGGTGCCACGGCGGCTTATCCCACCACGCTGGCTGGATCCACGGCTCATCGGTGGTGTCGTTCTGGTGCTGGTCGCTGTATTGGTCGGTTCGGTGGTGGTGTCCTCGGCGGACCGCCGACGACCGGTCTGGTCGCTGAGCCGCGACGTTGCCGCGGGCACCGTGCTGACCGGGGCCGACCTTCGCCCGGTCCGGGTGCAACTCGGCACGGCCGCATCCCGGTATCTCGATGCCGACATCGCGGTCGCCGGCCGGACCGTGCACCGCTCACTGCACGGCGGGGAGTTGCTCGCGGCGGCGGAGTTGGCCGATCCGGAGCCAGGCGTGACGGTGACCATCCCGATGCAGCCGGAGAACGCGCCGGCGATCAGTCGCGGTGAGCGGATCACCCTGTGGCTCAGTACGAAGACCTGTCACGGGCTGGTGTTGCTCAGCGGTGTGCCGGTGCAGAGCGCGGACAAGGTGACCGGCGCCGCCTTCGGGTCGGCGACCGGATCACTGCTGATCGTCCGGATCTCCGCTGCCGATGCCAAGCGGGTCGTCTCGTCGCTGGACCTGGAAGGTGCGGTACTCCGGGCCGGCGTGCTATCGCCCGGCGAGCAGCCGGAACCACCGTCGGAGGCGTTGGCCAGCTGCGCAGGCAGCGCCCGATGACGATAGCCGTGGCGAGCGCCGCTGACGGTGCCCCGTGGGAGGCGTCGCTGCTGGCCGAACTGGGCCGTAGCAACGGGGTCGAGGGCATCACCGTGGTACGGCGGTGCGTCGACCTCGTGGAACTGCTGGCGGTCGCCGGTTCGGGCCAGGCTCTTGCCGCTCTCGTCGATGCCCACGTGCGCCGGCTGGACGCCGACGCCGTCGACCGGTTGGCCGCCAGCGCGGTGGCGGTCATCGGGGTCACCGCGCCTGGTGCCGAGGCCGATGTCGAGCGGTTGCGGGACGCTGGCATCAGGTTCTTCGTTCCTTCCAATGCCGCGGCGGCCGTGTTCACGGCAGTGATCCAGGCCGCGGTCGCCGAGCGATCGGAATCGGGCGGGTCCCCAGCCGAGAACGCCTTCGGTGATCCCGCGTTCGCGACCGGCTCGCTGCCCCCTGATCAGCGGTTGGCCGGGGGGTCCGGTCCAGCTTCCGGCCGGCGGGCTGAGGTCGGGACGTCCACAATGGATAGCCCGGGTGAGCCGGCACGTACCCGGCCGGGAAAGGTGATCGCGGTCTGGGGACCGACCGGTGCTCCCGGTCGCACGACCACCGCCACCACGCTTGCTGATGAGATGGCTCGGCTTGGTCAGCGCTCGCTGCTGATCGACGCCGACGTCTACGGCGGTGTTGCCGCTGCGATGTTCGGTCTGCTGGATGAGTCTCCCGGCCTGGTAGCAGCCTGCCGGCAAGCCCAATCCCGACGTTTGGACGTCGAGGGCCTGGCGTCGCTCTGCTGGCAGGTGAGCGCTGACCTTCGAGTATTGACGGGCATTTCGCGGGCCGATCGCTGGCCCGAACTGCGCAGCACGGCGCTTCAGACGGTGCTGACCGTAGCGCGGGCATTGGCCGACTACACCGTGGTCGACCTTGGCTTCGCCCTCGAGACCGATGAGGAACTGAGCTTCGACACGCTGGCCCCTCGACGTAACGGCGCGACGCTGGCGGTGCTGGAGGAGTCGGATCTCATCCTGGCGGTCGGTTCGGCCGACCCGATCGGCATTCAACGGCTGGTGCGCGGGCTGGGCGAGCTGCGGGCCGCGGCCTTCGACACTCCGGTCTGGATCGTGCTGAACCGGGTCCGCCGAAGCGCGGTGCCGGGCACGCCCGAGATCGAGCTCAACGCCGCGCTGCAACGGTTCGTCGGTCAGTCCTGCGCGGCGCTGCTGCCCTATGACCTCCTCGGCTTGGACCAGGCCGCGGTAGCTGGACAGACACTGGCCGAAGCGGTGCCGGCCAGCCCGCTGCGCGGCGCCGTCACCGAGCTGGCCGTTGCCATCTGCGGCGTTCCGTCGCCACGGCAGGGCCGGCGCCGCAAGTAGCGTGTAAGAGCCGAGTCGGGGTGCTTCCAGCAGCCGGCGAGGACCCGGCCCTCGTCTTCGGCGCTGCCCAGTGAAGGAGTTCTTGCAGATATGGCAGACAGGTTGAACCCGCTCGATGTGTCGTTCCTGTACCTCGAAGGCCGGACGACGCCGATGCATGTGGGTGGCCTCGCGGTGTTCGAGCCGCCGTCGGAGGGCTTTGACTACGACACGTTCGTGGACCTGATCGAGCACCGGATCTCGCTGGTGCCGCGCTACCGGCAGAAGGTCAAGTCCATCCCCGGCCACCTGGCCAATCCCGTCTGGGTGGACGACGGCCACTTCGACCTGGCTTATCACGTCCGGCGCTCGGCACTGCCACGTCCCGGCTCCGATGAGCAGTTGCGCGAGCTCGTTGCCAGGGTGCAGTCGCGACCGCTGGATCGAAACCGCCCGCTGTGGGAGATGTACCTCGTCGAGGGGCTGGCCGGGGGCCGCTTTGCCGTGATCCACAAGACGCACCACGCGATGGTCGACGGCATCAGCGCGGTGGATATCGCGCAAGTCATCCTCGACACCACGCCGGTACCACGCGAGCTTCCTGAGGACCTCTGGATGCCGCGGCCGGAGCCTGGCTCGACCAGCCTGCTCATCGACGCGGTCACCGAACTGATCCGGCGTCCCACCGCGGTAGCCGATACCGTCCGGATCGGCCTGGCGGACGCCCGTAACGTTGCCTCGCAGGTCACGGGGGCGGTTACCGGCGTGCTGTCGGCCGCCCGAATCGTTGCCCGGCCTGCTCCTGACTCCCCGCTGAACGCCGCGATCGGATCCCAGCGCCGGTTCGCCGTGGCCCGGACAGAGCTCGAGGACTACAAGAAGGTGCGCAAGTACCGCGGCGGCACGGTGAACGACGTGGTTCTGGCGACCGTGGCCGGTGCCATCCGAGGCTGGCTGCTGTCCCGTGGCGAACCGGTGACGCCATCCACGACCGTTCGAGCGATGGTTCCGGTCAGCGTCCGGGGCGACAGCGACTCGGGCCAACCCGGCAACCGAGTGTCCTCCTATCTGGTGGACCTTCCGGTCGGTGAGCCGAATCCGATGGTGCGGCTGAGCCAGGTCAGCTATGCGATGAAGGCTCACAAGGAGTCCGGTCAGTCGGTGGGTGCCGAGGCGCTGGCGGCGCTGTCCGGCTTCGCCCCGCCGACACTGCATGCGTTGGGCGCCCGAGCGGCAAGCAGCTTCACCCGACGGCTGTTCAACGTGGTGATCACGAACGTGCCGGGACCGCAGTTTCCGTTGTATGCCTCCGGAGCCAGGATGCTGGAGATGTTCCCGGTGATCCCCTTGGCCGCCGGACAGGCTGTGTCGATCGCCCTGACCTCCTATGACGGCGGTGTGTTCTTCGGCCTCAATGCCGACCGGGATGCGATGCACGACGTCGACGTGCTCGCCTCCCTGATCGAGGAGTCGCTGGCCGAGTTGATTGCCGCATCCAATGGCGCACGCCGGCGCTGATTGCGGCTTGTCAGTGGCGATCGAGTTTCTCGTTCGAGCATGTTCCGCACGAATGAATGGGGTATGACATACCTTGCCTACGGCAGGCTTGTGCTCATCAGGAGTCCCGCGGAAGGGGTCGCAGAGGTGGCTGGTAAATCCAAGCCGGTCCGCCGGGCGTTCGTCTTCGGCGGCGGCGGTGTGCTCGGGTTCGCATGGATGGTCGGTGCACTCACCGCATTGGAGCACGAGCTGGGAATCGAGCCCGCTCCCGATGACCTGCGGATCGGCACGTCGGCGGGCGCGGTCATCTCCGGGTTGCTCGGCTGCGGGTTGGATGTCGATGAGATCCGTCGGCACCAGATCGGCATGCGCCTGCCGGAGGACCCGCCGATCAGCTGGAATTACGACTCCGACAGTGGCGGCAGCCGGCCGCCCCGTCCGTTGTGGTGGCCCGGCTCTCCGCGTCTGGTGTGGGACGGCATCCGCCGCCCCGCCAGCGTGTCGCCGATGCTGGCCCTGTCCGGCCTGTTGCCCAAGGGAAGAGGCAGCCTTCAGCCGATCCATCGGGTGCTCGACAGCGTGGTCGCCGAAACCGTGGGCACCGGAAACTGGCCATCGCGAACCTGGATCATCGCCACGAACTACTCCACCGGCCGGCGGACTGTCTTCGGCCGTGAGGGCGAACCGATCGCCGGCTTGGCAGATGCGGTCTGCGCCTCGTGCGCCATACCGGCCTGGTACACGCCGATGGTCATCGATTCCCAGCCGTACATAGACGGTGGGTCTGTCTCCAACGCCTCGGTGGATCTGCTTTCCGGTCAGGATCTGGACGAGGTGTTCGTGCTCGCTCCGATGGCTGCCGTCGATCCGGACAGCCCACGCTCGCCGGTGGCACGGCTGGAACGGCGGGTCCGGCGCTCCATCACCCGAGGCATCAGCAAGGATGTTGCCCGGTTGCGCGATGGCGGAGCCCGAGTCACGCTGCTCACGCCCGGGCCGGAAGACCTGACGGCGATGGGGGTAAACCTGATGAATCCCCGGCACCGGACGGTCGTTCTGCACACCGCGATGCGGACGGTGGCCAGCACACTTCGAGATCAGCGACGACAAGAGGGCTTTTCCACTCCCCAGGCAGGTACCGGATGAGGGTCTACCTGCCAGCCACCTCCACCTTGCTGGCTTCCTTGGCGAGTAGCGGTGTGCTGGGGCCGGCTCCGTTGACGGGATTCGCCGTGACCCCAGGTTTGCGCGAGTACTACCTCGACGACGACCTGGAGGCACTGGAGTACGCGGCCGCTGCCGAAGCGGCCCGGGCTGCTTTGCGGCTGATGGCGGCAGATCCGGGCGCCGCGAAACGCCGGTTCGTGGTTTCAGCCGACGTCCCTGACGCCTCCGTCTCGGTGCGTGACGATCTTGACAGGGGCGTCGTGCGGGTAGCTGTTGAGATTCCGTTGGCATGGTGTGCCTCCGTGCATGCCGATGATGCCGACGCCGAGGAGACGGTGGCTGCCGCGGCGGAGCAGATCGACGCCGCGGACCTCGGTGACCCGGCTGCGGAGGAAGCGATCGACGACGCCGAAGGCTTCGAGCTCTCCTGGTACGCGACGCAGGAGATCGAGGACCTGCTGGCGGAACTGCGCTGACCCTTCGCCTCATAGCGCTACCTGCAAGGCAAGGCCATCCGGTGCGGTTCTGCGAAGGGCGTCGGTCACCAGGAGGCCGCGTCCCGGCGGTGATGGCATGCGGTGCGCAGGGATACGGATACCCAGCAGGTCACCGTCGGCAGGGCTGGGTTGCAACAGCAGTCCGGTTCGGCGCCGGCGCGCCACTGCGGCCGGCCCGCGGAAGCTCACCGCCAGATCGTCTGAACGTGCCGTCGCGATGACCGCGGCAGGGTGGCTGGCGGCAAGGTCGGTCAGCCAGGTTCCGCTTGCGGTGTCGTCGAACTGCTCCGCATCATCGATGAACACCACCTGTCCCGCAAAGGATGCGCACGCGTCACCCAGATCAGCCGGTGAGTCCGGAGCGAGGACGTCGAGGCCTTGTCCGCTCGCCCACGCCGCGAGCAGCGATCGAGGGGGAGCGGCCACCAGGATGACCAACCCGGCTTGCAGTGCCTGCCGGGCCATCATGACGGCGGTGGTGCTGCGTCCACTCAGGGGAGGGCCGCAGATCAGGAATCTGGCGTGGGCGACGAACAGCGGGGCCCAGACCGGATGAGCGTCATCCCCGCCGACGCCGAGAAGGCAAGCGCCGGTTTGATCCACCGGCTCCTGAGGATCGAAGTCCTCCTCACGGTGACCCGCCGGGCAGCGAATCAGCTCTGCTAGGCGAACAGCTGTCGGCAGGCTTCTGATCCTTATGGCCGGTCCGGTGGCGGGGGGTACCGGCCGCGCCGTGCTGAGCCGGCATGCGGCTGCTTGTTCTGCCCCCGGGTTGGCATCGAGGGTGAGTAGGGCGAGTTGGATCTCCAGGCCATCATCGGCACTCACCGCTCGGCCCGGTTCGAACTGGGCCGGAAGACTGGTCACGCTCAGCCCGGCCGCCGCATAGTCACCACGATCGATCAGAGCGAGCAACAGCTTGCGGCTCAGTGCCGGGGCGATCCGCAGGCCCAGCATCGCTCTGCCGCCCGCGATGAGCACGGTGATTCCCACCGCTGCCCCGTCGCGTAGGACGCGAACCAACGCTTCCACCGACCGGCCGGCGTCGTAGTCGTCACTGAGCGCGGTGAACCCCTCCCAGCCGTCCAACGCCACCAGTATCACCGGCAGCGCCGTGCCGGTGAGGTGCGCCTCGGCCAGGGTGCTGACCCCGAGACCGGCTAACATGCGTTGCCTGGCGCCGACTTCCTCGACCAGCCTGGTGCTCAGCCGCGTCACTGCACTCGGATCGTCACGGTTGACCACCGCTCCGCAGTGCGGAAGTCGGGAGAAGTGGTGGAAGCCCTGGCCCGAACAGTCCATCACGTAGAGGTGAAGCTGCTCCGGATCCAGTTGTGCGCAGGCTCGTGCCAGGAAGGTGTGCAGGGCGCTGGTCCGTCCTGATCTCGGACCGCCGACGAAACCGATGGAGCCACCGCCGAGCAGATCGTGGGAGGCAGCGAACTGCCGCTGCCGGCCAGGGTCATCGGTGAGCCCGAACCGGATGTCGAAGGGTGCCGCCGGGGCCGCCGCCAGCTCAGAGGTCGTCAAGCGGGTCGGCAGCGGTGGCAGCCAGGGACGCTCGGGCAGTGGTCGTTTCAGCTCGGCTACCGCCTCTAGCATGGCCGTACGCAACAACTGAAGGTCCTCGGCGAATTCAGGGACGGCGGTGGACTCGCTCCTGCGGTTCCATGCATCCAGCGTCGTGATCGCGATCGGCTCCGGCATGAGAACTCGTTGCCCGGCCCGTGCGGCCTGGAACTCCACCAGGCCGTCTGCCAGCCGGGCGAAGCCGCGTCCGGGCTGGTTCTTGGAGATTCGGTGAGCGACATCGCTGCCGATCACGTCATGCGACTCGGCCGCCTCGGTCACCCGCAGCGCGATGCGCAACGAGATGTTGGCCCTTATCTGCGGAGAGACCACGCCGGCCGGCCGCTGGGTGGCAAGCACCAGGTGCAGCCCCAGCGACCGGCCGCGTTGTGCGATCCCGATCAATCCGGAGAGGAAGTTCGGTAGTTCCTCGGCGAGGTAGGCGAACTCGTCCACCACGAGGACCAGCCGCGGCAGCCGTTGCAGCTCGTTGAGCGGTGAGCGGCGATAGCCGTCCAGGTCGGTGACGCCGGCCTCGGCGAATGCGCTCTCCCGGCGCCGGAGCTCGGCATTGAGTGAGCTCAGAGCTCTGCTTGTGAGATGGCCGTCCAGGTCGGTTACCAGGCCGACCGTGTGCGGAAAGTCCGCGCACTCGGCGAAGGCCGCCCCACCCTTGTAGTCGATGAGCACGAAGGCGACGTCGTCCGGCGCGTGCCGGGTAGCCAGGCCGGTCACGATGCTGCGCAACAGCTCGGACTTGCCAGATCCGGTGGAGCCAGCGATGAGCAGGTGCGGCCCGTCCCGCAGGAGGTCGAGTACCACTGGGCCGTTCGCCGCCATGCCGATCGGCGTGGCGGCTGGTACCGGCACAGCCCAGCGGCGCAACAGTGACCGCGCGCTGACCCCGGCATCCTCCAGCAGGTCCGCCAGCCAGACCTCGCCGGGCAACTCGGCGGCGCCGGCCGATTCGGCGTCCCGCAGCGGGGCCAGGGCGCGTGCCAGCTGGTCGGCCCACCGTAGCGAGACCCGGTCGGCGACGGCCCGCAGTGCTGCCCGGCCCGGTTCACAAAGCTCTATCACCGAGCCGGTCTCAGACATGAGCACCGCCGTGGACCGGCATGACGGCGGCAGCAACCGGGCTTCCTCGTCGACGCAGACTGCGGTCACACCCACCTCCGGGCCCTGTTCCAGCACCGGGAGGAGGACGTCCAAGCCAGCCAGTCGGCTTGCCCGGTCCAGCAGCACCACGATTCTCGGGCCGAGCCAGCTGCCACCGGAATGCCGGGCTCGCCGGTCGGCAATGATGCCCATCAGGTTCGCCAGCAGCAGCCGGTGCTCGTCCGGCTGGGTCGCGACGGCCTTGACCGTTGCGGATGCCCACCTGAGCCAACGCCACTCGGCGATCTCGCCGTCCAGTAGCGCGACAATCGAAAGATCGCGCGGCGAGTGCAGCGCCAGCAACTGTGCTATCACCCAGCGTGCCGAGCCCCGTACCAGTGACAAAGGACCAGCCAGCCCGAGGGTGCCCTCAAGGAGCGAGACTGTGGCAGGTGCCTGCGTGATTACGCCGGAGGGCAGCAAGCGTCCCGACCTCGATGCCGCGGTGTCGGCAGCCTGGTCCGCCGTCCCGATGCGAACCGTCAGGAAACCGATCTCGGCAGGCCGGCGTTCCCACAACCGGGTGTCGGGAATGACGGCGGCCTGCAGCACGGCGCCCGCGTCGGGGCAGTCACGGTGCCGCCTGCCTGCCTCTGCTGCCAGCCGGACGTCGAGTTCAGCGAGAGCGGCACCTTCGGCTTGGGCATGCAGCATCCGGGTCTTGGCGCCGGCTCGACGCCACTGACGGCGGTCAACCGCTGCCCCCGCGAGCACCGTGAACGGGCTCAGCAGCGCGAAGGCGAGGAATTGACTGTTGTGCATGAGGATCGCGCAGCTCACACCGAACACCGCTGGCGGCAGCGCGGTCAACCATTGCAACCGCGGGCGGCTCGTCGTGAGCGGTTCGGCGGGGAACTCCAGCGGCTCCCGTGTGATCGACTCGGGAATTCGAGGAGGCCGGTGTACCAGCAGGCCGCCCTGGCCGTCGGCAGTGACCGCGGCCGGCGGGTCGGACGCGGCCTGCACGCACAACCGCGAGCCGCCCACCGTGAGCACGTCGCCCAATTCCACAGGCCGGGCCTCTGATCCCACTGGCGTGCCGTTCAGCCAGGTTCCATTGGTGGAATCCAGGTCACGCACCGAGATGCCCCGAAGGTCGACCCAGAGTTCGGCGTGCCGCCGGGAGACGTCGGGGTCATCAAGGCCAACATCAGCCTGGCAGGTGCGCCCGATCAGGTAGCGGCCACGGGGCAGCGCAATCAGCTGGCCGCTGTCCGGCCCGCCGACGACTCGTAGCTGCAGAGCCGAACCCGTCGACAGCGGGCGCGTTCCGCCGGCACCAACGGCGATCACGCATCCCGATCGCAGGCCCGCATCGCCCAGCAGGGCAGTCGGTGACAGTGGCCCACCCGCACTGGACAAGGTCGTTGTCCCAGGGTCGGAGGTCAGGTCGCAGAGCAGTGGGCGTAACTGCCTGACCGTGGTGCCGGGCTCGGCCACCACCTCGATGTCATGCTCGAGTTCTCCTGATCGGAGCGTCAATGTCACCCGCATGGCCGCGAGTCTGGTCCATGCGCCGGCCTGGATGTCGGCTCAGTCGGCGCTGCTGTGGATAACAGCAACTTATCCACAGCAACGCTTCTTCCCTGCAATCAGCAGGCGATGCCCCATACGGTTGAGCGGCTTCACCCACCGGCCGGACACCACACGGAGGACCACAGCACATGACGGGTTTGAAAGTCTCACCACAGCAACTCAGCACCCTCGGTGGCAGCTGCAGGCGGACCGCTACCGACATCAGGGGTCAACAGGTCAGCCTCAAGACGCAGTTGACGCCGCTGTTCGGCGCCGACTGGTCCGGTGCTGCCGCAACCCAGTTCGCGTCGTTGTACGAGCAGTTCAACAGAAACGCCGAGGGCTTGACGGCTGCTCTGGAAGGTATCGGCAGCCTGCTCGGTCACGCCGGCCAGAGCTATGCGGCAGTGGAGGAGCAGATCGCTGCTTCCTTCCGAGGGTGAGGTGAAGCCGTCGATGTCCTAGCGATAGCGTCCAGGGGTGACTGGCGCTCCGGGCATCCTGCAGCTTGTCGAAGCCGCGTACCGGCAGCACTTCGAAGTCATACCGGCTCGGGCCTCGGTGTCCTTCCTGGGCTTGGAGCCGATCGAGATCCTGCGCTATCCCGACGGTCGCGGCGACCACTACGTCAGCCTCGGTATGTCGCGTCACCCGATGGCAGACCCCGCTGCGCTGGTGATCGCGGCCGAGAGCGCTCCGCGGGCGGAACTGCTGCTGTCCGCGGCCGGACGGCCGGAACCGCTCTGGCGCAACCTGGCCGTGCTCGCCGCCGCTCCGGCGGTGGAGGGGGCGGTGTACCAGGTGGGTAACAGGGTCGATCTCGCTGAACCGCTCTGCCCCGGCTCGCGTTGTACCGGCGGCGTTCTGACCACCGCCGGGCTTGAGCCGATCGCAGTGCCGGGAGTGGCAGCTGTCCACGTTCTGCGAGTGCTTCCCGCGACCCGGACCGAGCTTGCCTGGGCACGGGTGCACGGTAGTGAGCAGCTCCAGCAGCGCTGGCTGACGGCTGGAACCGACCTGACTGACCTGATGCGCGACCCGGTCGAGCTGACGTGAGCACGCCTGCCTGCGCTCACAAGCCGGCGCCGCCTGCCAGTTGCGGTTGCTACGCGGCGGGACGCCTTGATCGGTGACCAAGGGCACCCCGGGAAAGCAGTTCCCGGCCTGGCGGTGTCCGGCACGATAGCCACACGCAAGCCAACCGCGAGGAGGTAGCTGTGCAGTTCGGGCGTAGTTATGAGGAGTTCGAGGTCGGTGCTACCTATCGGCACTGGCCCGGCAAGACGATCACCGAAGCCGATGACCACCTCTTCTGCCTGATAACCATGAACCACCACCCACTGCACCTGGATGCCAACTACGCCGAAACCACGACTCAGTTCGGCAAGAACGTCGTGGTGGGCAACCTGATCTACTCGGTGCTGTTGGGGCAGTCGGTGCCTGACGTCTCCGGTAAGGCCATCGCGAACCTGGAGATCGAATCGTTGCGCCACGTGGCACCGACCTTTCATGGCGACACGATCTACGGCGAAACCCTGGTCCTGGACAAGTGGGAGTCCAGGTCGAAGGACGATCGGGGCGTCGTCTATGTCGAAACCAAGGGCTACAAGCAGGACGGCACGGTGGTGTGCATCTTCCGGCGCAAGGTCATGGTGCCCAAGCAGAGCTACCTGGATGCCCGTGGTGGGGAGCAGCCCGGTAGGCCGGTGCCGAGTAGCTGAGCCGCTAGCTCGGTAGCAGGCCCCAGCCGGCCAGCGCTTCCAGCAGACCCGCCGCCAGCGGTAGTTCGGTCAGGTCGGCCAGGTCGAACCACCCCGCGTCGGCGGCATCGTCACCGGCCCGAAGTGCGCCACCCACAACTCGACAGAGATAGTCATCGATGACGTACTCGCCACCATCCGGTGCGGGCCGGTGGACGCGTCCGGCCCAGCGAATGACCTCGACGGTGAGCCCGGTTTCTTCCCCGACCTCGCGCACGCATGCGGCTTCGGCAGGCTCGTGCGGCTCGCACTTGCCGCCGGGCACCGACCAGGTCGATACGCCGGGTGGTTTCGACCGCAGGACCAGCAGCAGCCGATGGCGCTCGTCGAAGATGATGCCGCCGGCGGCTGCGATAGGCATGGTCCAGAGTCTGCCCGAATTGACGTAGCGCGGTGATCCAGGGCACCTTGGGGACATGGGTTCCTCCTGGTGCCCCAGGTGCGGCAACGATCTGGTGGCCCCCACCGAATATGACAAAGCCTGGCGATGTTCGCGACACGGCCAGATCCTGCCCTTGACGATCCTGGCCAGGATCGATGAGCCTGCGATCCATCACGTCCGCGACCACGCCGAGGTGCCGCTGTGGCTGCCGGACCCGATGCCGGTGGGATGGGCGCTGGCGGGCCTGGCCACGGTTGGCAATGCCCCGGACGGATACCGGGCCACAGCCGTGTCGTTGCAGGGTCCGGCACCGCTGGGAGGTGCCGGTGAATGGTTGATCGTGGCCGAGGAGCCGGGTATCGGGCTGGGAGCCAGTTACGCCGGAACCGCGATGGCAGCACCGCCGCCGGTGTCGACTGAGTTGCCCGCTGCCAAGGTGCACGCTCTGGGCCATCCGACCCCGCTCTGGCCGGTCACGGACGCTCTCGCCGACCGCAGTGCCTACGTGGGGGAGGCAGCCGGAGTATGGCTCTGGCTGATCAGCTTTCCCGCCGATGCCGGCTATGCGGTGCTCGAGGACCTGGCTGTGACGGATCTGCGAGGCCAGCACCTGCCGATCCTGGAAACGGGGGAGTTCTCACTGCGGCTCAGACCCGGACACTGACGCCGCCGCTCACACCGTCCGATGTGGACCGGCTCGCCGGCCGACCCCAGCGGGCAGCGGGGAGCGCCTCCCACTCGAACCAGCAGGGAGCGCCTCCCACTCAAACCAGCAGGGGTCCGGTAGACAGGTCTCGACCTGTGGTTGAGAGCAACTGCGCGGACGGGCATCGAGGAGTCGAGCGTGGCCAAGAAGACCGGCATGGTGCTCCTGATCGCTTTCGTGATCTTCTTCATAGTCAACTCACCCGCCGACGCGGCGGCCGTCGTGAAGAACATCCAGCACCTGCTCGGCCATGGATTTGCCAGCATCAGCGAGTTCATCCGAAGTTTCCGGGACTAGCCCGGGCGAGGGCAGCCGTCGCAGCGTGATGAAGGACCACGGCAAATATCTGATTCCATCCGAGCGGGCGGTCGTGGTCACCCGGCGGCATTGGGCCAGCCTGGCGAAGGTCGGAGCCGGTTGCGCCGCGGTGTTCCTGGTCGCCCTGTTGATAGTGCTCTACCTCAGCGAGGAGCAGTTCTTCGCCGTCGTCGGGGTGCTCGGACTACTCGGCTCCCTTGGCTGGTTCGGCTTCGCCTGGTGGTTCTGGGCCACTGAGGAATTCGTCATCACCGACAAGCGGGTCCTCGTCGTCAACGGCCTGATCACCCGGCGGGTCGGGATCATGCCGCTGACGAAGGTCACCGACCTGACCTATGAACGCTCGGTGATGGGCCGGCTGCTCGGCTACGGCGTCTTCGTCATGGAATCAGCCGGCCAGCACCAGGCGATGAGCCGGATCGAGTACCTGCCCAAGCCGGACCGGCTCTACCACGAGGTCTCGACCTTGCTGTTCGGGCCCGACTCGGTGCTCAACCTCCGCAGGCGCCCCGACACCGCAAGCGATCATCCGACGACACCGCTGCCTCCGGTGGACTGAGCTCCGGTTGCCGGTCTTCGCGGTACCCGTAGGGTGACCCGATGATCGATCTGCACGCTCACACCACCGCCAGCGACGGCAGCGACACCCCGGCGGAGCTGATCCGCAACGCGGCAGCGGCCGGCGTGCACACCCTGGCCATCACAGACCACGACACCACCGGCGGATGGGGCGAGGCCATCAACACGGTGGCGGAGCTGGAGGTGCCTTTCACCTTGATCCGTGGCACCGAATTCTCGTGCATCCACTACAGCGACGGCGTCTGGATCAGCCTGCACCTGCTCGGCTACCTGTTCGACCCGGAGGCCGAGGCGCTCAAAGCCGAACGTGCTCGAATGCGTGAAAGTCGGTTAGGCCGCGGTGAAGCGATCGTCGACGCGCTGGTCGCGGCCGGTTATCCGATCAGCTGGCAGCAGGTCGTCGACATCGCCGGCGGCGGTGCTGTCGGGCGTCCGCACATCGGCCAGGCGCTGATGCAGGCCGGCGTGGTCGACAGCGTCACCGACGCCTTCGCGCACCTGCTGTCCAGTTCCTCGCCGTACTACGTGCCCAAGCGCGAGATGCCCGTGCAGCTGGCGATCGAGCTGATCCGGCAGGCCGGCGGAGTGCCGGTCATCGCCCACCCCTGGGCCCGCAAGCGAGGCCGGATCCTGGACGAGGCCGCGCTGCGGAGCCTGGTGGCACCCGGCCTGCTCGGCATCGAGGTCGACCATCCCGACCATGCGTCCGCTGACCGTGCCCGGCTGGCGGAGCTGAGCGCCGAACTCGGGCTGGTCAGCACCGGGTCCTCCGACTATCACGGCACCCGCAAGTCGGTCAGGCTGGGCGAGGAAACCACCAGTGCACGGTCCCTGCAGCGACTGCTCAGCCTGGCCACCGGGATAGACCCGGTCCGTTCCGATCCGGCAGCCGAGGCCGGTTGACCGGACTGGTGTGACAAAAGTCGGCGCCCGGTCGCTGATGGAGTGAGGTGAACAGCCACCTCAAGGCCTACAGGTCAAACCGTCGTCCAGCCGAGCGCGAAATCTCAGCCGGACAGCTGGGCACGTTGCGGCTAGCGTGAAGTGCCCGCGCTACGGTTCTATCCGACAAGGAGTCCCATGAGGATAGGAGCGAGTCTCTTCCTGATTGCCTGCGGCGCAATCCTGACATTCGCGGTCACCAAGGAGGTGAACGGGGTCGACCTCAGCACCATCGGGGTCATCCTGATGATCGTGGGTGCGCTAGGTCTGCTCATCACACTGGTCCTGGCAAACACCCGGCGTCGCACCGATATCATTCACCGCCGGAGCGGAACCACTTATATCGAACCCGGAGATCCAGTCGACCCGGTCGACCCTCGGTATTAGTTCACCGCCCGCACGACCCCGTCCGTACGTAACGCAACAACTGCCTGGAGGCACTAGTGATCATCCTCGGACTCATCCTGCTCATCGTCGGGATCGTGATCGGCAGCGGCATCCTGACGACGCTGGGCATCATCCTGCTCGTAATCGGCGCCATCCTCGCGATCGCCGGAGCAATGGGCCGCGCTGTCGGTGGCCGCAAGCACTACTACTAAACCCCAAGCACCTCCGCACCGAGTCATCTGCCGAAGGTCCGTCCGCAACGCGAACGGGCCTTCGGCCTTTCCTCCACCGGTTGCCCCGCACGCCGGTAACCTGCCGCGGCGGCAACACGGCAGGCATTGGCCCCGCAATAGCCACCTGACCGGTAGCTGATCCGGTACGGTCTGCCCGAGTTCGGTCTGCGAGATCGTCCCGAGCGTCAAGGTGGCTGCAAGTGTGAACCGCACATGCTGACGCGACTGCGTCCGGAAGGTGAAGACCTGCCGGACCGCCAACTGCTTCTGGCGCCGGTCCGAACCGATGATCAGCTGAGCGCGGTCGTGCTGGCGGCGCAGGCCGGGCAGCAAGAAGCCTTCAGCGAGCTGTACCAGCTGGTGCAGCCCGGTTTGTTGCGGTATCTGAGCGTGCTGGTCGGCCGGGATGCCGAGGACATTGCGTCCGAGACCTGGCTGCAGGTGTGCCGTGATCTGCACACCTTCGTCGGCGACGCCGACGGCTTTCGAGGCTGGGTGGCCACCATCGGCCGGCATCGCGGGTTGGATCACCTGCGCAGCCGCAGCCGCCGGCCCGGGAATCCGGCGCCCTGGGAGGCCCTGCTGGCAGTCGCCGGCCAGGACGACACCGCTGTCCAGGCCGAGGAGTCGCTGTCCACTGCGGCCGCGTTGAGCCTGATCGGCGAGTTACCCCAGGAGCAGGCCGAGGCGGTGCTGCTGCGCGCGGTGATCGGCCTGGACGCCAAGACCGCAGCCGCGGTGCTGGGCAAGAGCCCTGGCGCGGTCCGTACCTCGGCCTACCGCGGCTTGAAGAACCTGGCCGCGATGTTGGAACGGGGCCGCACCGACTGACCGATCTGCGATGTGGTGTGACAGATGCTCCCGTGTCGGCGCTGAACAGATGTCATGACGCACGCTAGCGGCCGCTGGTCGCCACGCCATCCGGACGAGGACGAACTCGTCCGAGCTGTCGACGCCTCGGCGGCACTGCGGCAGCTGCTGGCGGCCGCCTCGGCACCACCGTCGACGGCCGAGCTGACGGGCCGGCCCCGTGCGATCGCCGACTTCCGGGCCGCACAGCGGCCCCGAGCTCCTGAACCCGACACCGAGCCGACCTGTTCCGCCCGCGGTGGCCAGCCCGCCACGACGGGCCTCAGGCGGCCAAGCCGCTGGTCGGCCCGCCTCACGGTGGCCTGCACGGCACTGATCGTGCTGCTCGGGGGCACCGTCGCGACAGCCGCGGCCGGCGAGTTGCCGACACTGCGTCAGGCCATGTCCAACCTGTTCACCGATCTGATACCGCCGGACGACACCCCGCCGCCCGGCGGCACCTCCTCCGAGCACCCGCTCCAACCTCGACCTGGCCGGACAGGACCGTCCTCGCCCGGTTCGGCCAGCACCGGCTCGCCGGCTTCGAAGTCAGCGATGGGCGGCGCCGTCGAACGCCGTCTCACGGGCACCAGCGTGCCGCAGGTGGCTCGGTCCTGCCGCAGCTGCCCGGTGCGCCAGGCGAGCGGAACCGCCGCGGGACGGCAGGCCACGCCTCCGCAGGTCACGCCTCGGCAGGCCACGCCTCCGCAGGCCACGCCTCCGCAGGCCACGCCTCCGCAGCCCACGCACCGGCATGGCTGAGCCGACCGGTCCGTAGGAGCCCGGCGGGGCTGACGCGGGCTCGTGGCCAGCGCCCGACCCGGGCACCCCTGTGGATGACTGAAACAGGCACCGGCTGCCGGCCACTAGCATGGACCGGTGACCAGATTCGGCGTGCCCGTGAGGCGGCTGCGTGCAACGGTGTTGTTGGTCGCGGCCCTCCTCGGCATGCTGCTGGGGACGGCGGCCCCGGCTGACGCTGACGTCGACCAGGCGATCAGCGCCCTGAAGTCCGCCAATCTCTACGTCGATCCAGCCGCCGGTGCCAGGCTGGACGACGATGCCGTGACATCGGCGTTGAACTCCACGATCAAGATCGCGATACTGCCCAGCGATGCCGGCGATGCTCACCAGCTCGCGGTCAAGATAGGTGCGGCCGTGGACCCCGGCAGCGGGCTCACCGTAGGGGTGTTCGTCGGCAGGACCTTCAACGCGGCCTCCAGCAAGCTCTGCTCGGGGCGGGCCGGCCAGCTGGCTGGCAGAGCGGTCGCCGACAACCGCAGCCAGTTGCAGTCCAACAGCGACCTGACCGAGACGATCAGGGATTTCGCCGACCTGGTCGAGGCCGCACCCAAGGGTTGCTCCAACGGCTCCAACGGCTCCGACGGCGGTGGCGACACCAGCGAGGACAGCTCGTCCACCGGCGGCAGCGGTTGGGCGACCCTCGGCGTTCTCGGGGCGCTCGGGGCCGGTGGCGTCGGCGCGCTGATGTGGCGGCGCAAGCGCAAGGACCGGCAGGCGCTGGCCGACGCCCGTGCTCTGATCCAGCCTTACTACGACCGCCTTGCCGCCGACGTCTCGTCCCTGCAACCCGGCAACAACGCCACTGCCCGGCAGGCACTGGCAGACGCTTCTGAGCGCTACAACTCCGGGGGCTCGCAGCTGGCCACGGCGACCACCTTGGCGCAACTCGGCGGTGCCCGGCGCAGCATCCTGGAAGGCCTGCAGGCCACCCGAACCGCCCGGCAGGCGCTCGGGCTCGACCCAGGCCCGGACTTGCCCCCGCTGGCCGAGTCGAGCGCTCCGCAGCTCTCCCAGGCCCAGCAGGTCGATGTCGGTGGCCAGGCCGTGCAGGGTTATCCCACCTACACCCCTGGAGCCCCCTACTACTTCGCCGGCGGCGGGGGATACCTCGGCGGTTGGTATTCGATGCCGTTCTGGCAGAGCCTGCTCATCGCCGAGGCCCTGACCCCGGGCTGGGGCTGGGGCTTCGGTGGCTGGGGCGGCGGCTGGGGTGGTGGCGGCTACGGCACCGGTTACGGTTCCGGTTACGACAGCGGTTTCGAAGCCGGCCGGGAATCAGCCGAGGAGGACCACGGTGGCTGGGGCGGCGGCGGTGGCGACTGGGGCGGCGGCGGCGACTGGGGCGGCGGCGGCGGCGACTGGGGCGGTGGCGGCGGTGACTCGGGCGGTGGCAGCTGGTGACGGCCGTTCCTGAGCAGCTCGAGTTGATGGGGCTGCCTCGGCCCCTGTTCGCGGCGACGCCGTCCAAGCTCGCCACCTTCGACTGCCCGCGGCGGTACCGGATGACCTACCTGGACCGGCCCACGCCGCCGAAGGGGCCGCCATGGGCACACAACACCGTCGGTGCCGTGGTGCACCTGGCACTGGCCCGCTGGTGGCAGCTGGAGCCGGCGCGCCGGACGCCGGAGGCCGGCGCCGCGCTGGTCATCCGCAACTGGCAGCATGACGGTTTCGCCAGCCGCGAGCAGTCCGAGGCATGGCGGGTGCAGGCCGCCGACTGGGTGGCCGGCTACCTGGCCGACGAGGCGGCACGCAGCGACCCGCGGCGTGAGCCCAGGGGCGTCGAGCGCACGGTCGCGGCCGCCACCGACCGGTTGGCGATCTCCGGCCGGGTGGACCGGATCGACGAGCGGGACGGCGAACTGGTGATCGTCGACTACAAGACCGGTCGCTCGCGGCTGGACTCCGACGACGCTCGCGGTTCGCTGGCTCTGGCGCTCTACTCGGTCGCCGCCGAGCGGACCCTGCATCAGCGTTGCCGCCGGGTGGAGCTGCATCACCTGCCCACGGGTGAGGTGGCAGCCTTCGAGCACACCGAGGAGTCGCTGAGCCAGCACCTCACCAGGGCCGGGAACACCGCGACGGACATCCTTGCCGCTACCGAGGAGGTAGCCGCCGGGGCCGACCCGGAGCAGGTTTTCGTGCCGGTCCCGGGACCGGCCTGCAGCTGGTGCGACTTCCGGCGGCAGTGCCCCGAAGGCCAGGCCGCGTCACGCCCGAGGGCCAGTTGGGACGGCCTCGGGTTGCTGGACTCCAGCCAACCCTGACCGGTGCGACATCCCGTCGGTCGGCAAGCTGATCCACCCGTTCCTGAGGACGACTCCACGCAGCCCGACGTGCTGATCAGCGGAGGCTCTGCCAGAACCGCAGCAGCGCTCGCACGGTAGCCACGGGATTCTCCACGGCCGGGGAGTGCGCCGCAGCGGCGATCACGACGTGGGCAGCGCCCAGCCGCCGCGCCATCTCGGCCTGCAGTGCCGGCGCCCAGGCATCGTCGGATTCACCGTGCAGCACGAGCATCGGCAGGCCCGTCCGGGAAAGCTCGTCCGTACCGTCCTCGACGGTGCGAAGCGCGTTGCCCATGACCTGCAACCCGACCGGGTCGGTTGCCATGAAACGGGTTCGCAAGAAGTCCCGCAGCGCCGGTGAGGACCGCGCGTACTTCGGATCGGCCTGCGCACTGGCTTCGATCTGGCTCCAGAGCCCGGCCATACCCCACCGCGCCAGCACCAGCTCACCGGCGTCCAGCAGGGTTCGCCGCTGTCCGGTCAGGGCAGCAGGCCCGGAACTCATCAGCGTGAAGCTGTCGAACAGCTCGGACTTCGCCAGCACCGCGGCACGCCCGACCAGCCCACCCAGGGAATGGCCGACCAGATGCAGCCGGGACCCGGCCGGTGCCAGTTCGGCGGCGAGTTGGCACACGTCCTCGGCCAGCGCCTGGAAGGTGTAGCCCGCCGGGCTGGTCGCCCAGGCCGACTCGAATTGGCCGCGCTGATCGATGGCCACCGCCCGGTACCCGGCGTCGGCCAGCGGCCGCAGCAGTGGCAGGAAGTCCTCCTTGCTGCCGGTATAGCCAGGCACCAGCAGCACCACCGGCCGGGCGGGCTGAGACCCGGCCGTTGCCGAGTCGCCGGTGTCGATGTTGTCCAAGGCCGCGATGGTCCCGCTCGGCAGCGTGAACTGGGTTCTCACTGGTACATCCGGGTGTCCGCTCCGGCGAGCAGCACCCCGTTGCCTACCGGAAACGCTCGGAAGACCCCGGGCATCGGCTGCGTCAGGGTCACGACCGCCTCGACCTTGCCGGTGTTGCCGGAGTAACGGTGCACCGTGGCGTCGTCGGAGGCGGCCAGCACGTCCGCCCCCACGACGGTCGCCGGGCCGGCGGCTGTCGCGGACCAGTTCACCGTCCCGGACTTGAGGAAGCTGTACAACCGGCCCAGCCAGAGCACCTCCAGCGTCTGACCCTCGGCGTTCAGGCCGTCGACGGTGGTGGCGGCCCGGGGCAACCCGCCCACCGGGGCCTGCAACGCGGCCGGCTCGGCCAACTGGCCGGTCACCCTGTCGGCGCCCTTGTCGAGGCTGTAACTGTGCAACTCGCCGGTGGTCGGGTCCAGCGCGCCGACGAACGTGCTCGCCGCGACCGGCACCATCGCCCGTGGCACGTTCACCGACCATTTCAGAGTGTCGGAGGTCAGCCCGCGCAGCACCAGCCGGTGTTGCGAGCCGCAGGTGGTACTGATCAGCACCCCCTGGGACCCGGCCAGCGCCCGGTCCACCGAGCAGCGATCGGGCGCGACCCAGTCCCAGCGGTCCAGGCCACCGGCGTTGTCGATGACGTGTACGGAGTAGCGAGCCACCGTCAGCACCACGTTCGGCGCGCTGGCGGCCTCGGTGATGCCGTTGTCCGTCATGGTGCGCAACCACTTGACGGCACCGGTCGCGGTCACCAGGCCGGTCACCTCATCGCAGTTGCCGTGCCGGTTGTAGATGGCGATCGTCGAGGCGTCCTGCTGCAAGACCGAGCAGATCGTCTGATCCGAGCGGGTGTAGTGCCACCGCAGCTTGCCGGTGCGGGCGTCCAGGCCGTGCACGCTGTGGCTGTCATGGGTGACCACCACCCCGTCCTGGACCGGGGTGCCCGCGGCAGGCCGGTCATCGGTGCGCCAGGTCGTGGCGAGCGCGTCAGCGGTCGACCCGGTCGGGATGGGTGCCGGCGGCGCGGCGGTGTGGCCGGTGACGTGGACGAGTTCGCCATGCGAATAGGCCGCGCGCACGGCAAGCACCGTCACCAGCACGAGCACTGCCAGAACCGCGGCGTAGCGACGCATGGCCCGGGTGTTACGGGCCTGATAGTCCAGCAGCGCCGGATGACCCGGCACGGCAGTCGCGCTCCGCCCACCCGCAGCGGTCAGCTCGTCCGGTTCCGACACGTGAGGTGATCCCGACTCAGCCGGCGCTGCTCTGCTCCGCGGGGGCGTCGCCGGTCACCGGCGCACCGGCCCGGGTCCGCCGCCGGCGCCGGTTTCGAGTGGCCGCCGGTTTGCGCTCACCCTGCTCGGACTCCGGCCCGCTCGCCGTGTCCTCGGCGCGGGATCGGGTCCGCCGCCCGGAGCCCTCGGCCCGGCCGGAGCGCCCGGCGGAAGGCCGGTCGCCCCGGGATGGCTTCTTACGGCTCGGCCCTCCGAGGTCCTCCACCGCTTCGGCGTCCAGACCTGCCCGGGTCCGCGCCGCACGCGGCAGCACACCCTTGACCGAGGTCGGGATGCCCAGTTCCAGGTAGATGTGCTCCGAGGTGGAGTAGGTCTCGACCGGCTCGTGGAACGGCAGGTTCAGCGTGTCGCAGATCAACTTCCACTTGGCCAGGTCGTCCCAGTCCACCAACGTCACCGAGGTCCCGGACTTGCCGGCCCGGGCGGTGCGGCCGATCCGGTGCACGTAGGTCATCGCGTCCTCGGGGCACTGGTAGTTGATCACGTGGGTGACGTCGTCGATGTCCAGGCCCCGGGCAGCCACATCGGTGGCCACCAGCACGTCGACCTTGCCCGAGCGGAACGCCCGCAACGCCTGCTCGCGGGCGCCCTGGCTGAGGTCCCCGTGCACCGCGCCGGCCGCGAAACCGCGCTCGACGAGATCGTCGGCGACCTTCTGGGCGGTGCGCTTGGTACGGGTGAAGATCAGCGTCAGGCCGCGGCCCTCGGCCTGCAGCACCCGGGCCAGCAGCTCGGTCTTGTCCATCGCGTGCGCCCGGTAGGCGAACTGGTCGACATGCTCGGTGGCCGGGATCTGGCTGTCGGACTCGGCCCGGATCTGCATGGGCTGATTGAGGAACTGCCGGGCCAGCGCCACGATCGGTCCCGGCATGGTGGCCGAGAACAGCATCGTCTGGCGGCCGGCGGGCAGTTGCGACATCAGCTTCTCGATGTCGGGCAGGAAGCCCAGGTCCAGCATCTCGTCGGCCTCGTCGAGCACCAGGCAGCGGACGAAACCGAGGTTCAGATGACCCTGCTGGGACAGGTCCAGCAACCGGCCCGGCGTGCCGACGACCACGTCGCAGCCTGCCTTGAGCGCCTCGACCTGTGGTTCGTAGGCGCGCCCGCCGTAGATCGTGACGACCTTGGCGCCGAGCAGCTTGCCCGCGGTGGTCAGGTCGCCGGCCACCTGCACAGCCAGCTCCCGGGTGGGGGCGATCACCAAGGCTTGCGGCTTGGCACCCTTGGAGCTGGGCAGCTCGAGCCGGTTGAGCATCGGGACCCCGAAGCCCAGGGTCTTGCCGGTGCCGGTCCGGGCCTGGCCGATCAGGTCAGAGCCCGCCAGCGCGATCGGCAGCGTCAGCTCCTGGATGGCGAAGGTGTGCTCGATGCCCACCGACCTGAGTGCCTCGATGATTTCGGGCTTGATGGCGAAACTGGAGAACAACGGGCTGTCAGGCTTGACCGGGGCGATTCCGACCAGTGGAGCGACCGCGACGGCATCAAGGCCGGATTCATCGCTGTCGACGGGTTGGGTGGCATCGCTGAAAGCAGCGTCTGTCATGGCGGTATCCAATTCTGCGTACAGGTGCGAACAATCGTGGGCACCTGCGGCGGGGCCATCGCTACTGGCCGCCAGCGCGGCAGACACCCGCTAGGACGGTGGAGCCGGCTCGGGACCGCCTCTGAACAAGGCGGGAGAAGGCGGCGTACCCGATGCCTCGGGTCCCAGTCTAGCTGCCGGAGCCCTGCATCCCCCGCACCCCGAGTTACGGTGGGCCCCGCAACCGCGCACCGCGACGTACGGCAAGGGGAGACCAAGGGCCATGACGGCTGCCGAGGAGGAAGACCAGGCCGCGATCATCGACCTGCTGGGCGTGCTGGCCTACGGCGAGTTGAGCGCCTTCGACCGGATGGCAGCCGACGCCCGGATGGCGCCGTCCACGGCGTTGCGCGCCGCGCTGTCGGAGGTCGCGGCGCTGGAGATGGGCCACTACCGCAAGCTGGTCACCCGGATCGCCGAACTCGGAGCAGACCCGCAGCAGGCGATGGCACCGTTCATCGAAGCCGTCGAGACCTTCCACCAGCGCACCGAGCCGCGGACCTGGGGCGAGGCGCTGGTGAAGGCCTACGTCGGGGACGGACTGGCCGCCGACTTCTACCTGGAGATCGCCCAGTACGTCGATCCCTCGACCCGGCAGCTGGTCACCGAGGCGCTGGCCGACTCCGGCAACGCCGAGTTCGCGATCCGCGAGGTGGGCGCGCTGATCAGCAGTGACCCCACCGCCGCGTCCCGGTTGTCGCTGTGGGGCCGGCGGCTGGTCGGGGAGGCGATCACCCAGGCGCAACGGGTCGCGGCCGAGCGGGATGCGCTGACGATGCTCATCGTCGGCGGGGTCGGGGATCTCACCGGCATCAGCCAGCTCACCGATCGCATCACCCGCAAGCACACCCAGCGGATGACCGCGATCGGCCTGTCGAACTAGCTCGTTGTTGTCCGGAGCTAACGTCGTCCGGAGCTAACGTCGGCCGGGCTAACGTCGTCCGGAGCTAACCGGCGACGAAGCCGACCCGGCGGACGTCGGCCTGGGCGATCTCGATGTAGGCCACCAGGTTGGCGGGCACGATCACCCGGCGACCGCGCTCGTCACTCAGTGCCAGCTGACCGTCCACGCTCTTGAGCGCCGTGGCGACCACTTCCTCCACCTCGGCGGGCGTCTGGTTGCTTTCCAGCACGATCTCGCGGGGGGTGTGCAGTACGCCGATCTTGACCTCCACGCGGTCCTCCAGTTCAGTGGCCGGCACGTCTTACGGTGAACGGCTCGGCTGCCAGCTCCAACGCCGGACACCATCGTCTCCGGACGCGGTCCACGCTAGTCGAACCCGGGTGCCGGGCTGCCGATCGGCCGCTGCGCTGTGAGCGAACGACGATCAATCGCTGGCCGGCGGCAGCCCGGAACCGCCTGCCTGCAGCGGGGAGCCTGCCTGCAGCGGGGAGCCTGCCTGCAGCGGGAAGAAGGAGATACCTCGCCACTGCAGCGTCTCCAGCAATCGGACCGCTTCGGCCTTGGGAATCGGCCGGTCGGCATCCAGCCACCAGGTCGCGGTGATCTGAGCGGCGCCGGTCAGTGCCACCGACAGCAGCTCGGCCTGCGGGCGGCCCAGCCCGGTGTCGGCGGCAACCGTCTCGGCGACTGCCTGCATGGTGATCCGCGCCACCCGATCGACCCGTTCCCGCACCGCCGGCTCGTTGCCCAGGTCGGATTCGAAGATCAGCCGGAACGCACCCTCGTCGCCGCGGTCGGCGCCGTCGACGAAGTCGAAGTACGCCGTCAGCACGTTGTGCACCCGGACCCGGTTGTCCTCGGTCTCGGCCAGTGCCTGCCGGACCCGGTCCAGCACGTCCTCGGCATGGGTGTCCAGCAGGGCCAGGTAGAGCTCCAGCTTGCCGGGGAAGTGCTGGTACAGAACGGGTTTGGACACCCCGGCCCGGATCGCGATGTCGTCCATAGCGGCGGCGTGGTAGCCGTGGGTCACGAAAACTTCCTGAGCGGCTGCCAGCAGTTGCTTCCGGCGCGCCGACCGGGGGAGCCGGGCGCCTCGTGAGGTGTCCATGGTCTCGGTCATGAAAAACCTCCTGGCCGGCACTGGGGCGATTCCGATGCTACCGGTGGGTAGTCAGCCGGCCGTACGGTCACCGGCAGGGCACCCCGCCACCCCATCGCCGGGAGGCGCACCAGCAGGCCAAGACGGTAGTTTTGTTGCAATGAACACCACGCCGCCGGCCCAGGGCCGCACGCTTCCCGGCAGCCGCGCGCTGACCCGGGGCCGGCGCATCGCGCAGGCCGGTTACGGCCGGGTGCGCACCCGTCCCAGCCGGCCGCTGCGGACGGCCACCCTGGTCAGCCCGGCCGAGTACCGGCTGGCCACGCCGAACCCCGACCTCCAGCCGTGGCCGGGCACCGAACTGCGGGTCGGTCAGAACCGCATCAACGTCCGCCGGACTCCGTCGGCGAATCCGGACGCCGAGCCGGCACTGTACGTGCACGGCCTGGGCGGGGCCTCCACGAACTTCACCGATCTGGCTGACCTGCTCTCGCCCTGGCTGGACGGCCACGCCATCGACCTGCCGGGCTTCGGAGGCTCCGGCCCGCCACCCCACTCGGATTACTCGATCGCCGCGCACACCCGGCTGGTCATCGACTACCTGGAGCAGACCGGGCGTGGGCCGGTGCACCTGGTCGGCAACTCGATGGGCGGCGCGATCTCGATCCAGGTGGCGGCCCGCCGCCCGGATCTGGTGCGCACCCTGAGCCTGGTCTCGCCCGCGGTGCCGGACCTGCGGCCGAAGAAGGGCTCGGACGCCTTGATGCCGCTGTTGCTGGTGCCCGGCCTCGGTACCCGGGTGCTGGCCCGCTTGGACCAGCTGCCGCCGCAACGGCGGGTGCAGGCGGTGATCGAGCTGTGTTTCGCGCACCCTGAGACGGTGCCGGCCAACCGGCTCGCCGAGGCGGTCGCCGAGCTGCGGGTCCGCCGCGGCTACGCGTGGGCCGGCGAGGCGATGCTGCGGTCGTTCCGGGGCCTGGTGCGCAGCTACCTGACGGTCGGGACCCGGTCACCGTGGTTCGCCTTGAGCCAGATCCAGGCTCCCGCGGTGGTGGTGTGGGGCCAGCTGGACCGGCTGGTCGACGTCGCCAACGCGCCGCGGGTCGCCCGGACGCTGCCCGATGCCAGCCTGCTGGTGCTGCCCGACGTCGGGCACACCGCGCAGCTGGAGGACCCGGTCAGCACCGCCAGAGCCATCCTCGGCTTGCTGGCGCGAGCAAATGCCGGTTCCGCCCAGGTGGGTGTGGGATCGTGACGCGGTGACTCGACCGAGCGCTGAGCAGCGCCAGCGGGATTCCGCCGGTCGTTCGCCGGCCGGGCGCGGCGGCGGGCCGCGCCGTGGCGCCGGCGCTCGCTGGCGAGCCTTCGCCGGCCGGTACGGCTGGCGTGCGTATGCGCTGCCGCTGCTCACGGTGGTCAGCGCACTGGTGATCTTCAACATCGGCTCGCACCGCGACCAGCCGCCCGCTCGCGCCGCGGCCAGTGTCGGGACCCTTGCCAGCACCGTCGCGAGCACGTCGGCGGCACCGTCCAGTGCGGCCACCGCCACCTCCAGCGCCACGGCGTCCAGCAAGTCGGCCTCGAGCAGCAGGCCGGTGGTCAGCTCGCCGGCCACGTCACTGGCGTCACCGGCACTGCCGCCCGGGGCGCCCTACACCTTCCAGGGCACCGGCAGCTTCTCGACCGTCGCAGGCCATTCGGGCGTGCTCGGCAAGGGCCAGCTCTACCGGTTCACCATCGATGTCGAGAACGGCATCACCGGCGTGGACCGCAAGGTCTTCGCCGCCACCGTGATGGCAGCCCTGAGCGACAAGCGGTCCTGGATCGGCAGCGGAGCGGTGGCACTGCAGCGGGTGGACTCCGGGCCGGTCGACTTCCGGATCAGCCTGAGCGCCCCGACGACCGTGCGGCGGATCTGCGGATACTCGCTGCGGATCGAGACCTCCTGCAATGCCGGCAGCGTGGGCCGGGTGGTGCTCAACGTGTCCCGCTGGACCCGCGGCGCCGTGGTGTTCGACGGCGACCTGGCCAACTACCGCCGCTACGCCGTCAACCACGAGGTCGGCCACGCGCTGGGTCACAACCACAGTCACTACTGCCTCGACAACGGCCTGGCGCCGGTGATGATGCAGCAGAGCATCGGGACCAGGACGGCCGGCGGCCGGGTCTGCCGGGTCAACCCCTGGCCGTTCCCGCCGGGTACCGCGGACGCGCCGGGTGCCGAGCAGTTCGGCGACCAGGCCGATGCGGACTTCTTCCAGCGCAATTCCTCCTGAGCCCACGCGGACCGGCCGAACGCGACGGCGGCGCTGACGGTGTTGAGGGTGCCGCCCGGCGCTGACGGTGCCACTACTGAGGGTGCCGCCCGGTGCTCCCGCGCGCGGCGTATGGGAATCTGTCAGCGCTGTTGCGACGTTGTGGCAGCGATCGCCGTAGTCCGTCCGTGGAAGGAAACCGAGAGCTCGTGTCTCTGCCACCGCTCGTCGAACCCGCCGACTCGCTGACCGTCGATGAGGTACGCCGGTACAGCCGCCACCTGATCATCCCCGATGTGGCGATGATCGGGCAGAAGCGGCTGAAGAACG
>NZ_DASVQG010000202.1:0-3354 GCF_036389215.1 Jatrophihabitans sp. | reverse complement strand
CGAGGTTGGTGCCGCTGGACGGTGCTGCCGCTGGACCGATGACGGTGGGAATGGTGAGGGCGCCGTGCTGGCGCACGACGCCCTCTGCGGTCAATCCGGGTTACCAAGCGTGCACCTGGACAAGGTCAGGCGCGGCCGGTGACGGTCCGCGCCGACAGCCGTCATCGTGGCTACATCGCCGCGTGGGTACCCGGTTGCCCACTGGCGGAATCCGCGACTGGTGGGGGCTGGCCGCCATAGCCACTCGAGGACTCCGTGCTGCATTCGTACTACCGAATACCCTTACAGCGCAAGAGTTCGGCGCCTTTTTCCGGCGCGCCGCGGCTGCTGTAGGGCGGCGGCCTCAGGCGCGATTGGACCGGCGGGTGAGGCCGTACCAGAACAGCGCGGCAAGGCCCGCCACGCCGGCCAGCATCACCGCACTGGTTGCCGGCTGGGGTGCCCTGAGGCTGGCCAGCCGCTCGCGCAGCGGCACCGCGTTGGTGAACGACAACGCGGGCCAGTGCCGCTCGACGGCCACCCTGCGCAGGGCCTTGTCGGCGTTCACCACGTACGGGTGGCCGACGGCTTCCAGCATCGGAACGTCGGTGATCGAGTCGGAGTAGGCGTAGCTCTCGGCAAGGTCGTAGCCGCGCTCGGCGGCCAGCTCCCGCAGCCCGTCGGCCTTGTGCCGGCCGTAGGCGTAGTACTCGATCTCGCCGGTGTAGCGGCCGTCGCGGACCACCATCCGGGTGGCGATGACGTGGTCGGCACCCACCATCTCCCCGATCGGGCGCACCACCTCGTCGCCGGAGGAGGAGATGATCACCACGTCGCGGCCGGCCGCCTTGTGCTCGAGGATCAGCTCGACGGCTTCGTTGTAGACCAGCGGGTCGATGATCTCGTGCAGCGTCTCGTTGACGATGTCGCGGATCTGCTGCACGTCCCAGCCGGTGCACATGGCGGTCAGGTACTTGCGCATCCGGTCCATCTGGTCCTCGTCGGCGCCGGACAGGGCGAAGACGAACTGGGCGAAGGCGCTGCGCAGCACGGCCCGGCGGTTGATCAGCCCGCCCTGGTAGAAGGACCGTCCGAACGCCAGCGTGCTGGACTTGGCGATGATCGTCTTGTCCAAGTCGAAGAACGCTGCTGAGCTAGCCACCCCGCGAGGATAGCCACGACGGTCGGTGGCGGCGCGCTGCCCGGCCCGCCGCGTGCTGGACCATCCGCCCGTCTTGTGTCGGGAGAGCTCCGGACGATGGGCACATCCCGGGCCAGTTAAATCCTGTTCGGAGGTTGGGTGAACGCTTTCAGAATTTTGACTTTGAGGTGTTCGTAACTTTAGCGAGTGTGCACAAGGGTCTTTATGGATTGCCTTGGTGTGTGCTTCAAGCCGCCGCCATAGGAATGCGCTCCAAAGAGTAGTTAATACACCGATCAACCAGATTGCCGTATTTCCCGGCTGGCCGCCGCGATGTTGGAATCCAAGGGCCAACGCAAAGATTTGTGCAGTCACTATAAAGAAAGCAGTGGGGTAATCAATCCTTCTGGAACGCCAGGTGCGCCGCTTGGTTGATTCGATTAGGTAAGTTTCCCATTCCAGAAGGGATGGGCATGCCGAAATGCGAACAGCATCAGCCCGCAGAGGACCACTGAGGTACGTAGCTATGAATTTGACCGACCGGAGTTGCGAAGTGTAGACGTACATCGCGAACGTCGAAATATACGGTGCAACCAGGATGATAGCGGCGAATTTCGCGGTGTAGCTCAGTGCTATGCCGCTCAGCGTAATGGTCACCGTCATCGCAGAGAAGGCGGCGAGGTCGGCCGCCCGCATGCGAAACAGTATTTCGTTTCGCAAGGCGGAGTATTCCGCGATCAAAATATCGCTACAGATCTTGCCTGGATCGCTATCTTGCGCACGGCGGACCCTTGTCATGGAGAGCCTCTCTGTTACGAGCCTTGCCTCCGAATAGCTTACGGACTCTGGCTGAGATGGAAGGGTCTTCATGTTGGCAGACTCGTCCTTCTTCCGCTCGGACCGTCCGCTAACGATGGGTTGTCTATACCCCTGCTGTAGCCCGGTGACCCGCACTGGCGTATTAGCGCCATTCTTGAACACGACGACGAGCTGTTCCACTCCATCCAACCCATGACCCACAACCTGGCAGCTCACCGGCATCCGTCGGCGGGGGTTGTCGGCGCATAGCGTCGGTCGTCCACAGCCGCAGGTGGCCGTCCACAGTTTTGCTCGGTGCCGCCGCCGGACGGGCTCGCCGGTACAGGGTGGTGGCCATGACAGCGAACCTGAGGATCGGCGTGCTGGCCGGCTGTGGCGGTGCGGGTGCGAGCGTGCTCGCCGCGGTGCTGGCCTGCTGTGGCGCCGCCCGAGCCGGCCAGGCCTTCCTGATCGACTGCGATCCGGTCGGCGGCGGTATCGATGTCCTGCTGGGCTGCGAACGTGCCGCCGGATCGCGCTGGAGCCAGGTCCGGCTGGGCGGCGGCGACCTCGACCCGGCGGTGCTGCGGGACTGCCTGCCGAGCTGGCATCAGGTCTCGGTGCTCGCGGTCGATGACCCGAACAGCCTGGACCCGGCCGCGCTTCTACAGATCATGGCCGCGGCAGCACTGGCCGGGCCGGTGGTTCTCGACCTGGCCAGGTGGCCCTCGCCGATCCGCACGGCGGCATTGAGTTGTTGCGACCTGACCGTGCTGGTGACGCCGGCCGAGGTACGCGCCGTCACCGCCAGCGCGGCCATCGCGCAGGGCTTGGACCCGGCGCGGACCGTGCTGGTGATCAGGGGCTCCGCGCCTTCGCTGCCAGCCGGTCGGATCGGGGCGCTGCTTGGCCTGGCAGTGCTGGGTGAGCTTCCGCACGACGCCGCCAGCCGGCAACCAGGCGGCCTGGATCCACGCCGGCTCAGGCGCGGGACGAGGCAGGTCGCCGAGGCGGTGCTGAGCCGGTGCGCGATCGCGGTCCGGCCCGAACGGGTCGTGGCGGCGTGACCGGCGACTTGTTGGACAGGGTGCGGCAACGGCTGGCGGCGGGTTCCGGTCCGCTGGACCTCGGCGAGCTGGCCGGCCAGGAATCGGCGCTGCTGCTGGACTCCGGCGCTCGTTCACAGCTGTCGGGCCAGCTGGCCGCGGAACTGACCGGCGCCGGCCCGCTGGAGGAGCTGCTGGCTGGTGCCGGGGTCACTGATGTGCTTGTCAACGCGCCGGACCAGGTCTGGCTCGACCGTGGAGCCGGCCTCGAGCGGGCACCGGTGCGCTTCGACTCCGACGCGGCTGTGCGCCGCCTTGCCACCCGGCTGGCGGCCCAGGCCGGCCGGCGTCTGGACGATGCCGCCCCGTTCGTCGATGCGGTGCTGCCCG
>NZ_DASVQG010000201.1:0-11415 GCF_036389215.1 Jatrophihabitans sp. | reverse complement strand
CGAGCAGCGCGGCGGCCAGGCACATCGAGGTGGCCCCGTGGCTGACCAGCACCGTGAGCTCCACCTCGGGCAGCTCGCCGAGTGCCTTGACGGCCCGGGTGGCCACCTCCTGCCGGCTCTCCCCTCCCCGGCGGGTCACATCCCGCCCGGCCAGCCGGTCGGCGAACTCCTCGGGATAGCGGGCCTGCTCCTGGCTGCGGGTCAGCCCCTGCCAGTGGCCGAGGTGGCGCTCGCGCAGCCGCGTGTCGTACATCAATTCCTGACCGGTCAGGGCAGCGATCTTCTCAGCGGTCTGCTTCGCCCGTCGCAGGTCCGAGGAGACCAGCAGATCCGGATCCATCGCCGCGATCAGGGCCGCGGACTCCAGGGCTTGAGCCAGGCCCACCTGATCCAGTGGCGGGTCCTCCTGGCCCTGGTACCGGCGTTCGGCGTTCCAGGCGGTCCGGCCGTGCCTGAGGATGACCAGCCGGCGCAGCACTAGGCCTCGTCCGCCTGACCCGCTCCACCGACTCGGGATGAGCTGCCCGCGACCGGCGGCCGGCCCTTGTCAAGCTCGTCGAACTCGATCTGCGGGCAGTCCTTCCAGAGCCGTTCCAGGGAGTAGAAGACCCGCTCCTCGGCATGCTGGACGTGCACCACGATGTCGGTGTAGTCCAGCAGCACCCACCGGCCGTCGCGTTTGCCCTCGCGACGCAACGGCTTGGTACCGGCCAGCCGCAGCTTCTCCTCCACCGAGTCCACGATTGCCTCGACCTGCCGCTCGTTGCTGCCGGTGACGATCACGAAGACGTCGGTGATGGCCAGCCGGTCGCTGACGTCGATCAGCACGATGTCGGTGGCGAGCTTGTCCGCGGCAGCGTGCCCGGCGATCCGGGCGAACTCGATGGCGGTGTCGGTAGCAGTCATGATCGCCCAGAATACCGGGCGATCCGGCCCGGACTCACCCGATGACCGGGTACCCCGTCCGGTCCGGTCACTCGACCAGCCGGATTACCCCGTAGTCATAACCCTTGCGCCGGTAGACGACGCTGGGGTGCCCGCCCTCGGCATCGGCGAACAGGTAGAAGTCATGGCCTACGAGTTCCATCTCGAACAGCGCCTGGTCGATGGTCATGGGCTTTGCCGGATGCTCCTTCTCGCGCACCACCCGGCCCGGCCCGTCGGGTGGTTCGTTGTCCTCGGCGAGGCCGTCGGATGCCGCGACGCTGACCGGCTCCGGCTCGATCAGGGCACCGGTCGCGGCGGCGACCGAGGTGGGTGTGTGCCGGCCGTGGTGTACCCGGCGGCGATCGGCTGCCTGCCGGAACTTGCGCGCCAACCGCTCGACGGCGAGGTCGAGGGCCTTGTAGAAGTCTGCCGCGCTGGCCTCCACCCGGACCACTGGCCCGCGGACCCGGCAGGTTATCTCGACCCGCTGGCAGATCTCGGACTGCCGGGGATTCTTCTCGTGGAGGAGTTCGACGTCGGCCCGGATTATCCGGTGGTCGTAACGCTCAACTCTGGCTAGCTTGTCCGCGACGTGTTGCCGGTAGTGATCGGGCACCTCGACGTTGCGGCCCCTCACGACAATTTCCACGCGACCTCCTGGCTGCTCGAGATGTCGCCAGCGGCAACCGGCTGGACGGGCCCTTCCCCCGGCTGGCCCGCCAAGCGCCCGGCTGACTGGCGCCTATTTCGGTAGGTCATGTGAACGCTAGCCCTTCGGTCTGGATCTGCCCAGTTGAAACGTGCCGCCGTGGGTCACCGGAGCGGCCGGCCGCGGTGCTCGGCCCGGCGCAGCTTGGTGGCGGCGATCACGGCGGCGCCGCAGACCTGCCAGCCGGCTGCCTGGAGGGCACGCGAGGCCTCGGTGAGGGTGGCTCCGGTGGTGACGATGTCGTCGACGATCAGCACCGGACGTTCGCTGATCACCGGGATCGCACGCATCCGGTGGGCCAGGTTGGCCGAACGCTGGGTTGCCGACAACCCGGCCGAATCACGGACCCGGCCAGGCAGCCGGAGCGCCGGCAGCACGTCCAGACCGTGCTGCGGAGCCACCTCGGCAACCAGTCGGAGCAGGTGGTCACCGCCGCGCTGGCGGGCCGCTGACCGGCTGGAGGGAACCGGCACCAGGAGTGGCTGACCGGTCGGCCCGCCGAACTGCTGACGACCGACATCGACGGCATCGGTGAGGTAGGCCGCCAGCGGCCCGGCCAGCGCCCGCTGGCCACGCTCCTTGAAGGCCAGCAGAGCGCTGCGCAGCCCGCCGCCGTACTCGCCGGCTGCCACGACCGGCGGCACCGAAGGCAGCCCGACCTCCCCGGGTTCTGAGGCAGGCCGGCAGGCCGGGCACCACAGCGGCCCGCCCCGCCCGCAACACACGCAATGGGCCGGCAGCATCAGCTCGAGCAAATCCGGCAATAGCCTCACAGGAAGTAGTTTGCCGTATGGAGGGCTGTGATGGAGGCCGGCCCGCGGAATGTGGATAACAGCGTTTCAGTGGCTAGGGCGCTGGAGGACTAGGGCGCGTAGACCGGGTTGGTGCCCTGGGTCGGGGTGTTGCCCGGGAACGAGACCCACGAGGGCTCGCGCAGCGTCCAGATCGAGTCACTGGCCGAGACCAGCGGCAGCTGTTGCGACACGGCGGCGATCGAGGTGGGGGCGCCCGGCAAACCGATGTTGGTCAGCGAGTCGAGCGCCGAGCCGTCGGACATGACCTGCCAGACCCGGGTCTCGTCGTTCGGCGCCCGCGCCACCATCAGCAGCTTGGTGGCATCGGCCCAGGCCACGTCGCTGACGACCAGCCGGGCCGGGGTCAGCGGCTCGAACGAGTCGATCCGGACGTCGCTGGCGGAGGTGACCACCGAACCCATCCAGGCCGAGGTGGTCCCGTCCGCTGCTCGCAGCACAGCCGCCAGCCGCACCCCGTCCGAGCTGAACCGCAGCGCCAGCACCTGGCCGGGCGGCAGCCCGCCGACCGGTGAGGTGATCGAGACCAGCCGGGGAACACCGTCCGGGCTGATCCGGAAGATCAACCCCTTGGTGCCGACGCCGATCCAGGCGTCCCCGACGTGCGGCCGCCACTCCGGACGGCTCAACGCGCCGGGGGGCAGTTCCACCCTGGACAGCTTCGTGGTGGAGCCCATCTGCAGCGTGTTGCCGGCCACCGCGGCGACCTGCAGGTCACCGGCTTTATTGCGGCGCAACGCGACCGAGGTCAGCGCGCGGCCGGGCTGGCCGAGCACGCCGGCGACCGGCTTGTTCTCGATGCCGTCGATCACCGCGCCGTCGCGCAGGAAGTAGGGCCGGACGCCGGGCGCCACGCTGTCCGGGCTCGCGGAGGAGAACGTCACCGCGGCGAAGGTCGCACCCCGCGCGGCCGGGATCAGCACCGGGCGCCCGGAATCGGTCAGCTTGAACTGGGCGCCGGGCAGGAACCGGATCTGGCCAAGGGTGTAGGCGAGCTGAGCGGCCAACCGGTCACGCCCCTTGCCGTCCAGCTGGCTGGTGCTGGGCATCTCTACGACGATCGGGTCGCTGTCGACCACGGTGGGCCGCCCGACCTGGTCGGGCGCCTCGTTGATCACCGCCTGCGCGAGCTCCGGGCGCGGTCCGGCTACCAGTGCCGCGAGCAGCCAGGTTGCCAGCGCCTGCCCGTTCAGCGCGCAGTAGCGGACGTCGGGCACCAGGGTGGCCTCGGCCGAGTCGAAGAAGTACAGGCTGCGGGGCCGGTAGGACGATGTGAAGGCCGACTGCCTCATCAGCACGCCGGGCTGCAACTCGTTGATGCGCCACTCTCCCTCGACCTGTGTCAGGTTGAAGGTGAACGTCTCCAGGTCTCCGACGCCGGTGCCCTTCAGCGAGGCGCTGTACACGCCGGTGGCATCCAACTGGCCGACCCGGTGCCCGGTGACCTCGATAGTGGCGCCCTGGCCGGTGAACGTCGGCAGTTTGACGGTGGTCTCGTCGACCACCGTCACGGTGCTGTCCTGCCACTTGCGGGCCGCGGCGGTGGTCAGGAACTGCCTGGACTGGGAGTGCCCGGCGTCGGCGGCCACCCCCGCGGCCAGGAAGTCGTGGACGATGTCGCGGGGCTCGGACCCGGCACGCGGTGTCGCATTCGGCTGCGGGCCACCCGGGTTGCTCCGATCGACGGTGCGCACCACCAGCGGCGCCGAGTCGGTAGGCACACCGGTGCAGCCGGCCAGCAGCAGCCCGGCCGTCACCAGCGCGGCCAGCAACCAGTTGCGGCTCAGGCTGAGGGAGCATCGCAGCGAGGAACGAGCGAGGAGCGGACCGAAGTGGCGGCTCAGGCTGAGGGAGCATCGCAGCGAGGAACGAGCGAGGAGCGGACCGAAGTGGCGGGTCAGGCTGAGGGAGCATCGCAGCGAGGAACGAGCGAGGAGCGGACCGAAGTGGCGGCTCAGCTTCACGCCAGCACCTCCGGCGGCTCCAGAACCCCCGACGGCTCCCGTACCTCCGGTGGCTCCAGCGGCAGCGGCGAACTGTTCAGCGGACCACCGGCAACCCGGGGCAGCGTCATCCGGAACACCGCGCCCCGGCCGCGCGCGCCCCAGGCCTGCAGCCACCCGTGGTGCAGCCGGACGTCCTCCAGGCTGATCGCCAGGCCGAGCCCGGTCCCGCCGGTCAGCCGGCTACGCGAGGGATCTCCGCGCCAGAAGCGGTTGAAGACCAGGGCCGCCTCACCGGGCCGCAGGCCGACGCCCTCGTCGCGCACCGTCACCGCCACCGAGGCCTCGTCCGCGCCGATCCGCACGGTCACCGGCCTGCGCTCAGCGTGGTCCAGGGCGTTGCCGAGCAGGTTGCGCAGCACCCGCTCGACCCGGCGGGCATCCACCTCCGCGAGCACCGGCCCGTCGCCGAGGTCGGTCCGCAGCTCCACCCCGTGCCGGGCGGCAAGCGGCTGGGCGGCCGTCACCGCCCGCTCCACGATCCCGCGGATGTCGACCTGTTCGGTCTCCAGGCGCGCCGCGCCGGCGTCGTAGCGCGAGATCTCCAGCAGATCAGCCAGCAGGCTCTCGAACCGGTCCAGCTCGTTGGTCAGCAGCTCGGCCGAGCGGGCCAGTTCCGGAGCGAAGTTGTCCCGGCTGGCGTAGAGCAGCTCGGCGGCCATCCGGATGGTGGTCAGCGGGGTCCGCAGCTCGTGCGAGACGTCGGAGGTGAAGCGCTGCTGCAGCCGTGACAGGTTCTCCAGCCGCTGGATCTGCTGCTGCAGGCTGTTGGCCATGTCGTTGAACGACTCGCCCAGCAGCGCGATGTCGTCCTCACCGGTGACCCTGATCCGCTCGGACAGCTCACCGCCGGCCAGCCGGCCGGCGGTCTGCGCGGCCACCCGGACCGGCCGGACCACCTGGCGGGTCACCAGCGCGGCGATGGCCGCGACCAGCAGCACCAGCGCGAGCCCGGCGATCAGGACGGTGCGCTGCACCAGTCCCAGGGTCTTCTGCTCAGCGGTCAACGGGAACAGGTAGTACAGCTCGAAGGCACCGGCCTGGGTGGTCAGCGGCTGGCCCACGATCAGGCCGGGCACCTCACCGGACTGCCCGGGCATCCGGACCGGGGCGTACTGCACGGCCATCGTCCCCCGGTCGACCTGGCGGCGAAGCTCGTCCGGGACTGGCTGGGTGGCCGGCAACTGCCGGTTGACGACCTGGTCGGCGGCGCGGACCACCTTGGTGAACAGCGCACCGCCGAGCACCCCGGAGGACCGGGTGGGGTCGGAGGTGATCTGGTCGACCGCCTGCCGGATTCCGTTGATGTCACCGGGGGTGAGCCCCTCGAACTGCGCGGTGGCCGCATCCAGGCCGAGCGAGGCCTGGCTGATCGAGGCGTCGCGCTTGGCCTTCAGCACACCGTTGCCGATCTGGTCCACCAGGAACAGCCCGATCAGCAGGACGATCAGGCCGGTGACGATGGTGGTGGTCGCCGCCACCCGCAATTGCAGCGAACGGCGCCAGGCGGCCGACAGCGGCGCCATACCCAGCCGGGCCTGGCGGTCCAACCAGTCGGTGGTGCCCTGCAGGCGCTGGCCCAGTCGGGACGGCAGCGCCTCGACCCCGCCCGGGACCGGGCCTCGTGCGGCTGGGTTCACGGCGGCCCGGCTTTGTATCCGACGCCGCGGACGGTCAGCACCACCTCGGGGCGCTCGGGGTCGCGCTCGACCTTGGACCGCAGTCGCTGCACGTGCACGTTCACCAGCCGGGTGTCGGCGGCATGCCGGTAACCCCAGACCTGCTCCAGCAGCACCTCGCGGGTGAAGACCTGCCGCGGTTTGCGGGCCAGCGCCACCAGCAGGTCGAACTCCAGCGGGGTCAAGGAGATCTGCTCGCCGTCCCGGGCGACCTGGTGGGCCTGGACGTCGATGCTGACCGGCGAATCCGGCGGCCCGATCAGCAGGGTCTCCCCGCCCGCCTCGTCGTAGCGGCGCAGCCGGGCCCGCATCCGGGCGGTGAGCTCCTTGGGCTTGAAGGGCTTGACCACGTAGTCATCGGCGCCGGATTCCAGGCCCAGCACCACGTCGACGGTGTCGGTCTTGGCCGTCAGCATGATGATCGGGGTCCCCGACTCCGCCCGGATCGCGCGGCAGACGTCGATCCCGCTCATGCCGGGCAGCATCAGGTCCAGCAGCACGATATCGGGCTTGACCTCGCGAAAGGCCGACAGCGCCCTGGAACCGTCGGGCACGAACGCGGGCTCGAAACCTTCCGTGCGCAACACGATGCCGAGCATCTCGGCGAGGGAGGAGTCATCGTCGACTACCAGAACGCGGGGCTTCATGGGTCCTATCGTGGCACCTTGATCGCTGAACCGCTGGCAGGACGCCCCACGGTCGGAGCCACCGCTATCTTACCTTCGGATCACAGGTTGGTACTGACCACGAAGACCTGGCCGGTACCCGAGACGGTGCAGGCGGGTTCGCCCGGAGCGACGTACACCGATTCCCAGGGCTGGATCCGCCGCCGCTCCGTCCCGCAGGTCAGGCTCACCTCACCGTCGCCGCTCAGCACCAGATGCGGTCCCTCGGAAGGCAGCAGTCCTACCTCGCCCGCTATCGGGTCCAGCACCGAGAGCCGGAAGTCGGGCACCGGCACCTCGAACACCCGCTGGCCCTCGGCCGGCCGGCTCGGATGCCGGCGAGGGTCGGCAACGCTGCTGAAGTCGGCCACCCGCAGCAGTTCCGGGATGTCGATGTGCTTGGGCGTCAGCCCGCAGCGCAGCACGTTGTCGCTGTTGGCCAGGATCTCGATGCACATGCCCCGCAGATAGGCGTGCACGTTGCCGGCGCCCAGGTAGATCGCCTCGCCCGGAGCCAGCCGGACGTAGTTGAGCAGCAGGGCCAGCACCGCCCCGATGTCGCCGGGAAAGTCCGCCGCGGCCAGTGCGGCGGCCCGGGCCGGCTCCGCCCACGGGCCGTCCCGCTCGGCCAGCCGCCGGCAGCCGGCAACCGTCGCCTCGACCAGCCGCTCGCGGGCCTGGCCGGTCAGGCTCAGCAGCGTGGTGAAGGTCGCCCGCAGGCCGTCCTCACCGGCCAGCAGCGGCAGGTAGGCCGCCAGTTCCGGCACCTGCAGGGCGTCGAGCAGTTCCAGGGTGGCCGGCACCGGGCGGAATCCGCAGAAGGCCTCGAACTCGGTCAGGGCGTAGGCCAGCTCCGGTTTGTGGTTGGCGTCGCAGTAGTTGCGCCCGCCCGTCCCGCGGGGCACGCCGGTGGCTTCCTCGGCCTCGAAGCCGGCCTCGGCCTGGGCCCGGCTGGGATGCACCTGCATGGACAGCGCCCGGTCGGCTGCCAGCACCTTCATCAGGAACGGCAACCGCGGACCGAACGCCGCCAGGTTCGCCTCGCCCAGCCACCGCCGCGGGCACTGGCCGATCAGCTCGTCGAGCGCGGGCCGGTCCGGGTGCTCGGACCACCGCGACGGCTGGTCGGGATGCGCGCCCATCCAGAGCTCGGCGACCGGCCGGCCGGTCGGCGCGACGCCCAGCAGCCGGGGAATGGCCTCGACCGAGCCCCAGGCGTACTCACGGATCCCGTTGTCCAGCGCGATCAACCGCGGCTGGTTCTGAACCGAGGTCATCCGGCGGCCCCGTCGGCAAGCTCGGGACGGTAGAGGTCGGGCTCCAGGTAGATCACCCGGGCAGCCGGCTCGGCGGACCTGACCCGAGCCTCGGCGGCGTCGATGGCGGAGGCGACGTCGGCGAGGGAACTGTCCGGCGCCATCGACACCTTGGCCGCGACCAGCACCTCGTCCGGGCCCAGGTGCATGGTCCGGTGATGGATCACCCCGGTGATGCCGCTGGCCGAATCTCCGACCAGGGCGGCTTCGATCCGCGACACCGCCGCGGGGGTGGCCGCCTCGCCGAGCAGCAGGCTCTTGGTCTCGATGATCAGGATCACCGCCACCGCGATCAGCAGCACGCCGATCGCGGCGGTGCCGATGCCGTCCCAGACCGGCTGGTCCAGCAGCGCGCTCAGCCCGACGCCGAACAGTGCCAGGGTCAGCCCGATCAGGGCGGCGAAGTCCTCCAGCAGCACGACCGGGAGTTCAGGGACCTTGGCCCGCCGGATGAACTCCGGCCAGCTGGAGTCGCCCTTGGGACCGCGGGACTCGCGGATGGCGGTGCGGAAGGACAGCGACTCCAGGATGATCGCCACCACCAGCACGCCGATCGCGATCTGCGGTGAGTCGACATGGTGCGGGTCGGTGATCTTGTGGATGCCCTCGTACAGGGCGAACAGCCCGCCGACGGTGAACAGCACCAGGGCCACCAGGAACCCGTAGACATAGCGGTCCCGGCCGAACCCGAACGGGTGCTCGGCGGTGGCCCGCCGCTTGGACTGGCGGCCGCCGAGCAGCAGCAGTCCCTGGTTGCCCGAGTCGGCCAGCGAGTGGACGGCTTCGGCCAGCATCGAGGAGGAGCTGGTGATCAGGAACGCGATGAACTTGATCAGGGCGATGCCGAGGTTGGCCAGCAGCGCCGCCACCACCGCCTTGCTGCCGCTGTGGGCGCTCATGCCGTCCCCCCGCTCTTCGCGCGAGCGCTCATCGCCGGCTTCGCTCCGCTCCTCGCTTCGCTGCGATGCTCACTCATGCCGTCCCCCCGCTCTTCGCGCGGCGCGGGCGGTTCGCGGCGCACCCGGTGCCGGCGCACCGGATGGCGGTGCGGGCGACAGCGGTGCGGGCGGTGGCGGTACGGCGGTTCAATGTGGCAGCTCCCCTAGTCTCGGTGCGGACGGATCGATTCCCCGGGCCAATGCCAGATAGGTCGCGGCGAAGTCGCCGGTGGCCGAGGCAGCGGCGAAGCGGACCAGCGGCGGCGCGGCGGGCACCAGGATCCGGGAGCTGCCGATCCCGCGGCTGGCGGCCAGGCCGGCAAGGGCTGACCCCGCGCGCCGGCCGGCGTCGTCGCCCAAGCCGTCCCACTGGGTGTCCGGCTGCTCGCCGTAGCGGTCGTCGTCACCGATCAGGACCAGCCGGGGCCGCACGCTGGGCTCGGACACCCGGTCGGCGAAGAAGTCGGCGTCGGTGGCCGCGAACTCGAGCAGCGAACCGATCCGGGCGACGTCGTCGGGCAGCGCCGCGGCCATCGCCGTGGAGCCCCCGATCAGCTGGACAGCGCCGGCGAACCGCCGGGCGGCCACGGTGGCGGTCCGGCCGATGCCGGCGATCACCGGTACCGACTCGGCCAGCTCGGCCGCCAGCAGCTTCGCGGGTCCGGTGTAGGCCGAGGAGTCCGGCCGGTCGATCTCGGCGACCCCGTCCAGGCTGTCGGCGACGCCGGCCAGCAGGTCAGCGGTCGGTGCCAGCCCGAGCGCGTCCAGCGCCTGCAGGGCCGGTGTCGCCAGCGCCCACCACACCGCCCGCGGGGGTACCGAGCCCAGGTAGCTGACGTCGGCGACCGGATGCCGGCCCGCCGCGGCGGCCACCGGTGACCGGACGGGGGCTGCCACCGCCACCGCCATCCCGCGCCGGTCGGCCTGGGCGACCAGCTCAGCCAGCCGGGGATGCCGGCCGTCGGCCGACACCGCTATCAGCGCGTCGGCGGGACCGGCCCAGCGAGGCAGGATCGGCTCACGCCAGTCGATCACCGGCGCATCGCCGGAGGCCAGCGCGTCCAGCAGGCTGGACAGGTACGGAGCGGCGGCGTCCGGGGCCACCAGCACGGCGCGCGGAGCCGTCGAGCCGCGCAGCCGGTCCACGCCGAACTCCCCGGTCGTCTCCACGGCACGGCGCACCTGGGCTCCGGCCCCGGCCAGCGCGCGCAGCAGGCCGCCACGATCGGCCTCGATCAGCGCCTGCGGGTCATCCAGCAGTTCGTGCTGAAAGGAGTTCACCCCGTCGCCCCGGACGGCTGGCCGGCGGGCGGGGTGGGGTCGGTCGCGGGATTGCCGAGGCCGCGCGGCCCGGGTACCGCCTCATCGGCGAGCAGCACCGGTATGCCATCGGAGATCGGAAACCGGCTCAAGCAGGACGTGCAGACCAACTGCTCACCCTCAGCGGTGGTCTCCAGCCGTAGCGGGGCATGGTCAGCGCTGGGGCAGGCCAGGATCGAAAGCAGGTCAGCCGACATGGGCACAGGGGATCTCCTAGGACCGGATCACGGCCAGCGCCTCGTCGCGAACTGCGGCAAGCGCGGCACTGGTAGGGGCTTCGACGTTGAGCCGCAGCAGGGGTTCGGTGTTCGAGGACCGGACGTTGAGCCAGGAGCCGTCCACCAGCTCGATGGTGAGGCCGTCCAGGCCGTCGGTGGCCGCCGTCCGGTCGGCGAAGTGCTCGCGCACCGCGGCCACCCGGTCGGCCTGGTCGATCACCTTGGAATTGATCTCACCCGAGGCGTGGTAGCGCTCGTAGCCGGCGGTCAGCTCGGCCAGCGTGCCGTCCTGCTCCCCCAGGGCCGCCAGGACGTGCATCGCCGCGAGCATCCCGGTGTCGGCGCGCCAGAAGTCGCGGAAGTAGTAGTGCGCCGAGTGCTCACCGCCGAATACCGCGTCGGTCACTGCCATCTCGGCCTTGATGTAGGAGTGCCCGACCCTGGTCCGGACCGGCCGGCCACCGTGCTCGGCGATGATCTCCGGCACCGCCTTGGAGGTGATCAGGTTGTGGATGACCGCCGAGCCCGGCGCCTTGGCGAGCTCGCGGACCGCGACCAGCGCGGTGATCGCGCTGGGCGAGACCGGGTTGCCGTCGGCGTCGATGACGAAGCACCGGTCGGCGTCGCCGTCGAAGGCCAGCCCGATGTCGGCCCCGTGCTCCGTGACGGCCGCCTGCAGGTCCACGA
This sequence comes from Jatrophihabitans sp., assembly GCF_036389215.1. GTDB lineage: Bacteria > Actinomycetota > Actinomycetes > Mycobacteriales > Jatrophihabitantaceae > Jatrophihabitans_A. Next base: position 141 of record NZ_DASVQG010000201.1, on the reverse strand, counting down.
GGTTCGCCGGCTCCAGCGGGTTCGCCTCGTGGTTCGGGAACGACCCGTCCAGCTCGAAGTACATCGGCACGATCTCCAGCGGCAGCCCGGAGAGGACGACGGGCACCGTGTACCCGCCCATGCCGTTGCCCGCGTCGACGA
>NZ_DASVQG010000200.1:0-12220 GCF_036389215.1 Jatrophihabitans sp. | reverse complement strand
CTGCAGCTGAAATGCGAGGGGCTGGATGCCGAGCAGCTGGCTCGCCGCGCGGTCGAGCCGTCGACGATGTCGCTGCTCGGTCTGCTTCGGCACATGGCCGAGGTGGAACGCGGCTGGTTCCGCCGGCGCTTCGCCGGCCAGGACGCACCCAGGCGCTACCAGTCCGAGGAGGACCCGGACGGCGACTTCGACGGTGCGGTGGCCGATCCGGCGGTCGTGGAGGAGGCGTGGGCGGCATGGCGGGAGGAGGTCGCCTTCGCCGAGCAGTTCACCCGCGAGACCGAGCTGGACTTCGTGGGAGCCGACAGCAACGGTGATCCGATCTCGCTGCGCGAGCTGCTGGTGCACATGATCGAGGAGTACGCCCGCCACAACGGCCATGCCGACCTGCTGCGCGAGCGCATCGACGGGCGCCTCGGTCAGTAGGCCGGGCGGGGCGCGTCCGGCTCGATCCTCAGGCCGTCTCGTTCGTCGTCCCAGGCGGCGGCGCTGATCCGCCAGCCGGCAGAGGTTCGGATGAACTGCAGCGTCTTCATTCCCCGCGCGGTGAAGGGCTTACCGTCCTGCACACCCGCCTTGGCGTAACCGCAGAAGTGCTGGGCGATGTCGCCGAACATCTCCGTGTGCCCGGACAGCTCCCACTCGCGGAAGTCGACCAGCGTGCCGCCGGACAGCAACGCCTGCCGGGGTGCGATGAAGCTGTCGAGATCGTAGACGGCGGGCTCGCCTCCGCAGGTCCGGATGATCACCGCTTCGGGAAGGAACGCCGCTCGCAGCGCATCGAGTCGGGCGGCGCTGTCGGGGCCGGAGGTGAAGGCGGCGAAGAAGGTCCGGACGATATCCGCGATCGCGGCCCGGTCGGCGGCCACGCCGTCGGTGTGCTGATGGCTGCTCACGGTGCCACCGTAGCGAGTGGACACCAGGTGTGCGGGGGTCCAGTCCCACTGCTGTGCTTCACGAAAAATCGAGCCATACGCAAGATTTCCGAGGATTTGTACTGACACACTGGCCGGGTGACTCGCTCAGGCCCGCAGAACCGGCGCTTGCCACGACCGTCGAAGCTCGAGATCGCCGGCGTGCTGGCCGGAGTTGTCGTCATGATCGTCGGCGCGGCGCTGTCCGGCGGGGATCACGGTGCCTGGCCCCAGGTCATGCTCTTCATCGGGGCGGTTATTGCCGGGATCAGCGCCCGGCGGGCCGCGGGACGCAGGCTCGATGCCATCCGATCTCGCCCGCCCATGTGATTGACGCCGATGTGATTGACGCCGATGTGATTGACGCAGTGCGAGTAAGGCGTTCTCCGGGAGTCTGACTCCTGGTCTGGACGCGACGGCAGTCGCATGGCATCCTTGGCAAGTTTGCGAGGTTTCGTACCTCATCGACCTCTTTCATCCTATTCACATCGAGGCCCAGCATGCGGCTCAGTCCTGCCACCGCCCAGCCGACGCTCGGGCGCGCCGGCACCCCCCTCGGCGCGGTGGTCGAGCAGTACCGCCGCTACGTCGGCCAGATGCTGGACCAGCTCGCCTCGGACGTGGCGAGGCTGCGGGCCGGGCTGCCCGGCAACGACCGCTCGTCGGCACAGCGCCGGTGGCTGGCCGCGCAGTTCACCTGGCAGCAGGTGGGTGCTGCCTACGGCAGCTTCGCGGCGGCCGGCACGGCGATCGGTGGCCTGGCCAACGACCTGCCGCTGGGAGTCGCCGACCCGGCCTTCACCGGCCTGCACCGGATCGAATACGGCCTGTACCACGGGGAAAGGCTGCCTGACCTGCGCGTGCACGTCGACCGGCTTGCCGCCGATGTCGACGGCCTGCGCGGCAGTCTCGACAAGCTTCCGATCGTGCCCACCGAGATGCCGATCCGCTGCCACGAGATCCTCGAGGACGCGTTGCGCGATCACCTGTCCGGGCAGGACGACTACGGCTCGGGGATGGCCTACGCGCTGACCTCCGGGGACGTGCTCGGCACCCGGGTGGTACTGGAGGAACTCAAACCGCTCATCCCCACCCCGGTACTGGGCCACAGTCCCTACGACCAGTCCAAGGCCGCGCTGGACAAGCTCGATGCCGCGCTGAACGCCTCGATGGTCGACGGCGCCTGGCCGGACTACAGCACCCTGACCAAGCACCAGCGGCAGCCGGTCAACGGCGCGATCGGGGCCGCGCTGGAGGCGCTGTACCGGATCCCGTCGGTGCTCGGCAAAGTCCAGTAACCGCTGACCTGACCCCCGATCGGCATCTGAAGAGGCCCTCATGAGCGTCAATCGTCGTAACTTCCTGCGCGGTGCGGCCGGCACGCTCGCCGCGGCCGGCACCCTGGGGGTGAGCCGGCCCGCCCAGGCCGCGGACAAGGGCGGCGCTCCGGATCCGTCCACCATCTCGGTGCCGTTCCTGGGGGACAACCAGGCCGGCATCTACCGCCCGGACTTCCTGCAGAAATCCGCCTGCTTCGCCGCCTTCCGGTTGCTGGTCGAGGACAGTGCCGGCCTGCAGCTGCTGCTGCAAACCCTCACCAGCCACATCCACTCGCTCAGCGAAGGGTCGTTGCCGACCCAGAGCCCGCCGCGGGAGAGCGAGATCGGTGGCCTGGACAGTGGCGTGCTCGGAGCCCAGGTCCCGCCGGACGCGGTGACGGTGACGGTCGGCCTGGGGGCGGGCATCTTCACCGACCGGTACGGCCTGACCGGCATGCGCCCGCGCGGGCTGACCACCATGCCGGTGTTCCCGAACGACTCGCCGGAGCCGGACTGGACCGGCGGCGACCTGGTGCTGCAGGTCTGCTCGAACGCCGGCGATTCGGTGCACCACGCGCTGCGCGACCTCACCCGCGCGACCCGCGGCATGATGCAGCTGGAATGGAAGATCCTCGGCTTTCACTCAGGCCCGCGCCCGTCCGGCGCACCACGCAACCTGTTCGGCTACAAGGACGGCATCGTCAACCCCGCCGAGGACGAGGGGCTGGTCTGGATCGGCAAGGACTCGGGCCAACCGGACTGGGCGGTCGGCGGCACCTTCATGGTTGTCCGGCTGATCCGGATGCTGGTCGAGTTCTGGGACCGGGTAGGGATTCCGGAACAGAACGCGATCATCGGCCGGGACCGGGACGAGGGCGCGCCGCTGGACGGCACCAGCGAGACCGACATCCCCGACTACGCGGCCGACCCGGACGGGGCGGTGATCCCGCTGGACGCCCACATCCGGCTGGCCAACCCGCGCACCCCGGAGACCGACCGCAACCGGATGCTGCGCCGCGGCTACAACTACGAGAACCACGGGATGTCGCGCAACGGCAACTCCGAGACCGGGCTGATCTTCTGCAGCTACCAGCAGAACATCCAGGACCAGTTCGAGGCCACCCAACTGCGGCTGGCCGGCGAGCCGATGATCGACTACATCCAGCCCTTCGGCGGCGGCTACTTCGTGGTGCCGCCGGGCGTTTCTGAGTTCGGCGGCTACCTCGGCCAGGGTTTGTTCGGCTGAGCTTCGGCGGCTGATACCTCAGCCGAGTCGTTGGTCAGGCGGGTTGTTGGAACGGGTGCATGGTCATGCCGCTGCCGCCACGTACCGAACGGATGGTGCCGTCCGGCGCGAAGTCGTAGCGCATCAGCTCACCGATCGAGGCGCCACCCGGACCGCTGACCATCTTCAGCGAGGTCTCGTCGACGACCTCCAGTGCCACCGGGTCGTCGGCCGGGTTGGCGACCATGGGGTTGAGCGCGAACAGCCGGCCGTCGAGCAGCGCGACGTCCTGCACCCCCCACAGGGTGGAGAACCGGCCGGCGAACCTGGCGCCCGCCGGTGCCGGCTGGTGCGTCGCGGACGCGGCCACATCCATCAGGTGGAACAGCGCCATGGCCAGCGGCTCGGCCGGCCCGTCGACGGCGTTGGTGAGCACCGAGGCCACCGTCCGGCGCTTCGGGCAGGCGAGGGTTCTGGTGATGTGGCCGGGGAAGCCGCCGCCGTGCCCGTACAGTTCATGCTCGCCGACCCGGTTCAGGGACACGCCGAGCGCGTACCCGGACTCGGTTTCCTTGACGTCCCACATCCGGTGCCGGAGCTGGCGCAGCGAGTCGTCGCTGAGCAGCCGGTCATCACCGGGCAGCAGCGCGCTGTAGAAGCTCACCAGGTCGGCGGCGGTGGCGAAGAACCCGGTAGCCGGGGCGAGCGCGGCGGTGCTGACGTGGTCGATCACCGTTCGCTCGGTGGCGTAGGAGAGCGAGCTGTGCCCGGCGGCGAACTCGTCCCGTCGCCCGGGGAGGAACTCGGGCCCGATGTCGGACAGGCCCAGCGGGTCGAGGACCTCCTTGCGGATGGCTTCGTCGAAGGTAGTTCCGGTCACCTGCTCGACCACCAGGCCGAGCACGCCGTAGGCGATGTTGGAGTACTTGAACCGCTCGTGCCGGGGCAGTACCGCCGCGGACGGCTCGGCGGTGATCCGCACCAGCTCCTCCCGGTCCGGATACGGCCGCTCCAGCTGCCAGAAGTCGCCGTCCTCGCTGTCGCGGATCACCCCGCCGCCGTGGCTGAGCAGTTCGCGCAGGGTGATGCCGGCCAGCGCGCTGCCCACCAGACCGGGCACGTGCGCGGCGACCGGATCGTCGAGCCGCAACCGGCCCTGCTCGACCAGCCGCAGCACCAGCACCGCGGTGAACGACTTGGAGTGTGAGGCGATCCGGAACAGGTGCCGCTCGGTGAGGGGTGTGCCGGCGGGCTCGTCCGCCGTGCCCAGCGCGGCTGACAGGCGCTGGATGCCGTCCTCGGCCACGCAGGCCTGCACGCCGGGAATCCGCAGGAACCAGCGGCGGTAGGCCAGCCAGCCGCGGTAGTAATCGAGGGTGTCCTGCCCGACCACGCCTTGCCGCCTCTCCGTCATCGGCAGTTGCCGCACTGCTCTGCTGAAGCTTAGGTGCTCCGGCTCTGGCGCCTCGGGCCACGGGTGAGCGATCGCTCGTCTGAAGGAATCAGCGCAATGAGCGGATTAAGGGTCTTGTCCTGTTTAGTCCGGAGATGTACGTTGATCGCCCCGGTGTTGACGCCAGCTCCCTTCGGGTCCCTAGTGCCGACGCGGGTGGGCGTACACGGCTCGGGGAAGGAGTGCCAGATGGCTGACGACCTTGCCTACCTGCTCGCCGATCCGGACTTCTACCAGCCCGCGGACACTGCCGACCCGGGTCCGCGCTACCACCCGGGCCCGCTGCCGCCCGGCTGGACGCGGCAGGACTCGGGAGCGTGGACCCACTGGGGCCCGGCTGGTCTCGTCCTTCCCGAGCAGGGATGGAAGGTGCACGTGTCCAGCTCGCTGGCCAACGCGCAGTCCGTGCTCATGGTGGTGTCGGCGGCGTGTGCCGAACTCGGTGTCTCCTTCAAGCACCTCGCTGGTCACCGCACCTTCTTGCTGATGCACGGCAAGCATGCGCACCGGGTGCAGGCAGGCAAGTTCTGCGCCCTGTACCCACCGACGGAGCAGTGCGCGTTGCTGCTGCTCCGGCGGCTGGAGGCAGAACTGTCAGGAATCGACGGGCCGTTGGTACTCACCGACCGCCGGTTCGGCACGAGCGTCTGCGTGTCCTACCGCTACGGGGCGTTCCGCGGCCGGATGCGGCTGGACGCGGACGGGAACCGGGTGCACAGCATGCTGGGGGAGGGCGGCGAGGAGATCGACGACCAGCGCCTTCCGAAGTTCCACCTGCCGCCCGGTGTGTCCGACCCGTTCCGGCCGGAGCCGGACGAGGCGGCCCCGGCGCCGCCCAAGCCGCCCAAGCCGCCCAAGCCGCCCAAGCCCAAGGGCCCGGTCACGCTGCACGGCTACACCTTCGAGGCGGTGATCCGGCAGAGCAACGCCGGCGGCGCGTACCGGTTCCGCTCCGCGTCCGGCGAATCGGTGTTCTTCAAAGAGGCGAAGGCGCACAACGGCTACACCGATGACGGCGACGACGCCAAGACCCGTTTGAACACCGAGTACCTGGCGCTGCGGGCGATCCACAGCCGGGAACCCGGCCTGTGTCCGCGGCCGGTGGAGTTGTTCCAGCACTGGGAACACAGCTATCTCGTCACCGAACTGGTGCCCGGCATCTCGCTGTACCGGTGGATGCTCGCCAACAACCCGGCGCTGCGCATCGGGCCGACCGCCGAGGCGTTCGCCGACTACTACCGTCGAAGCCTGGCCCTGCTCGACCAACTGCACGCCCACTTGCGACGGCTGCACGAGATCGGGTTCGTCTTCATCGATCTGAGCCCGAACAACGTGCTGGTCGAGGATGACCGGATCCGGCTGATCGACTTCGAGGCAGTGCAGCCGATCGGGGCCATCCAGCGGTTCATGGGCACTCCCGGCTACCGGCATCCCGATCCCGAGTCGGCACTCAAGGGCGACCCCCGGGAACTCGACCGCTACGGGCTGGCGGCTCTGGCGCTGCTGCTGCTGTTCCCGGTGCACGAGATCGCCGAACGTCACCCACCGGCCCTCGACCACCTGCGTGCCGACCTGGCCGACGTGGCGCCGGTGGAGCCGCGGCTGTGGCAGTGGGCCACTCAGTACCGCGACCGCGCCGAGCGTTGCCCGCTGCCCACGCCGCAGGACGTCCGCGCGGACACCGTGGCAGCCCTGCGCCGGCTGGCAGCCCGGACCGCGGACTCGCTGGAGGCGATGGCCCAGCCGGACCACCCAGCGCGGGTGTATCCGACCGTCCCGTTGGGTTACCGGACAGACACCCGGGCCGTGGCGGCCGGCACCGCGGGGGTGCTCTACGCGTTGCGTCGCGCCGGTCGCGGGTGCGACCGGCGGGTGGTCCGCAGGCTTCGGGACGAGGCGGTGGCCGCGGCCTCCACCAGCGCTCCGGGACTGCTGTTCGGAAGCGCGGGAATAGCCTGCGTACTGGCCGAACTGGGCGAAGGCGAGGCGGCCGAGACCCTGCTCGCCGCGGCGGCGAAGCATCCGCTCAACGGCACGTCGGCCACCCTCGGGGCAGGCGCGGCCGGCACCGCGCTCGGCCTGCTGATTCATCATCACCGTACCGGGGAGCAGCGTTGGCTGGAGGCGGCCCAGCGGCTGCTTCTTGACGTCCCTGACGGCGACGCGCTCGAAACCCGGCTGAGCCCGACCAGGCGGTCGGGGCTGGTGGGCGGCCGGGCCGGCGTGGCGCTCGCGCTGTACTACACCTACCGAGTTACCGGCGACAACCGCCTGTTCGCTCGGGGCATGCGCTTGTTGGGCCAAGAGTTGGCTTACGCCGAACGGGTACCGGGGGATGGGCTGCAGTTCAAGGCCTCGCAGACCGACCGGCGCATCTACCCCTACCTGTTCGCAGGCAGCGCCGGGCAGGCCTCGGTGCTCTCGCGCTACCTCGCGCACCGCCCGGACGCGGAGTTCGAGGACGGCTCCACGCTCCGCGCCGCCGACGTGCTCGAACAGTGCCTGCGGGCCTGCTCGATCCGGTTCACCGCGCTTCCGGGGCTGTTTCCCGGCTTGGCGGGTCTCGCCTCGGTGCTGGCCGGAGCGGGACGGCGGCTCGGCCGCCCCGACCTCGTCGACGCGGCTTTCACCAGCGCGCGAGGGCTGTTCCGCTACGCGATCTCCCAGGACGAGGGGGTGGGCTGGCTCGGCGAGCCCGGGGTCCGGCTGTCCGCCGACCTCTGGTCCGGCTCAGCCGGGATCCTGCTGGCCGTACACCAGCTGATCGATCCGGCGCCGAGTCCCCTGGATCTCCTCGACGTGCACCTGCCGGCGCCGAGGGACACTGTCCAGCCACCTGTGACGGAAAGGAGGGATCAACATGGAAGAAGTCCTGCAGTTGCAGGCTGAAGAGGTCGAAGCAGAGGAGTACCGCTGCGACATCGACAGCTCCAGCAGCGTCCGCTTGAGCTGCTGGTGCGGCTAGGCCGCCTGTTGCCTGCCGGGCTTCGGGCAACCGTGCCCGGCAGGCATCCAGCTGTTCCCAACCCCCAGCACATGCCATTCACCCCTTGCCGATCAGCAACAACTCGTACAGCACGGGCTTGCCGGCGCGGTGGTAGGCGGTGAACAGGTGGCTGGAGCGCAGTTGGCCGCCGGGCAGTGCTCGCAGCAGCTGGGCGGTCGACCAGCTGTAGCACCAGCGCGGGGCATCGCCGTCGGCTCCGGCCAGGGCGGTGCTGGCATGCTCGGCGCCCTGCCCGTCGATCAGTGCTTGGGTGGTCAGCGCAACATGGCCACCAGGGTTGACGTGCCGCATCAGCCGCGGCAGCACGGTCAGCAGGTCGCCGACCAGCTCCAGGCACCCGATCGCGGTGACGAGGTCGAAGGATTCGGTCAACCGGGCAACGTGACTGGAGATGTCCGCGACCTCGAGATGGGCGTCGGGCACCCTGAGGGCAGCGCGTTGCAGCATGGCCGCCGACAGGTCGCTGGCCGACAGCCTCGCCTGCGGGTAGGCGGCGCGGACGACCTCCAGTGTCTGCCCGGTCCCCGCACCCAGGTCCAACGCCGTGCGTACCTCGACCTGCCCGGCCGCGAGCGTGTCCAGCACGCCGGCCAGGTACTGATTAGGAGTCCAGGCGCCGTCACCGGTGTACTCGTCGTAGCTGTCGGCCTGGGCGTCGAAGTAGCGACGAACCGCCTCCGTCTGATCCATCTTGTGATGCTAGGGCCGCCCGGAGTGGGTTGCGGAGCCGGTTAGCGTTGCGTGGGTGAGCATCTCCGTCACGCCTGCGACGGCGGCCAGGTTCGATGACGTCGCGATCATGCTGGGGCCGAAGAATCTCTCCTCGTCGGTGTGCTGGTGTCTGAGCCACCGCGTGGACTCCAAGACCAACCGGGAGCTGGTCGGGCCTGCCCGGGGAGAGTTCGTCCGCGAGCTGTGCGGCCGTGCTGTCGCGCCGGGGGTGCTGGCCCATGACGAGGACGTGGTCGTCGGATGGGCCGCGGTGGCGCCGCGCTCGGAGCTGCCGTTCGCTCGGTCGAAGAAGATCCCGCAGGTCGATGACCTGCCGGTCTGGTCGGTGTGGTGCATCCGAGTGCGTCCCGGCCACCGCGGCAAGGGCATCTCGCACGCCCTGCTCGACGGTGCGGTGGGCTATGCGCGGTCGCACGGCGCGCCGGCGGTCGAGGGGTATCCGGTGGACAACGCCGGCCGCAAGGTCGATCTGACGATGGCCTACGTGGGGACCCGGAAGTTGTTCGAACGAGCGGGGTTCACCAAGGCCGCCGACACCGAGGCCGTCTCGGGCGGGTTTCCGCGGGTGGTCATGCGGCTGGACCTGCGCTGACCTGGTGTGCGCGCCGGGTAGCCTCGTGCACCTCCAGCCAGCCGCCGCACGTTCACCCTTCTCTCCAAAGGCAGGACACGCATCGTGACCCACGCGAACTCATCGCTGCCTCGCTTCCACCTGGCGGTGCCGGTTGACGACCTGGCCGCGGCGCGGCACTTCTACGGCAAGGTGCTGGGTCTGGCCCAGGGCCGCAGCGCCGACACCTGGATCGACTGGAACCTGCACGGCCACCAGTTCGTCACGCACCTGGCCCCGGGCCGCCGCGCCCAGCGGGCACACAACCGGGTCGACGGCCACGACGTGCCGGTGCCGCACTTCGGGCTGCTGCTGCAGGTCGCGCAGTTCCAGGAGCTCGCTGACCGGCTGCGGGCGGCGGGCACCGTGTTCGTCATCGAGCCGTACCTGCGATTCGAGGGCCAGGCCGGCGAGCAGTGGACGATGTTCCTCCTCGATCCGGCGGGCAATGCCTTGGAGTTCAAGGCCTTCGCCGACGACGCCCAGATCTTCGCCGTCTGAGACCGGCGCCGGCGGCAGGGGTCGACCAGCAATCGGTTGACCACCAGGCTCGATGGGAGTCAGATGAGGGCATCTGGCCAGCTGCGCCGTGGGAGGCGAACATGAGTTACGGGATGATTGCCAGGGTCCAAGCACCGGACGGGACGTACGAAACCGCACACCGGGCAGTCCTCGAGGCACTGGGAGGCAAGCAAGCCGAGGGCCTGCTGTGCCACATCGGGAGACAGATCGACGGCGGCTTCGAGGTGATCGAGGTCTGGGAATCACAGGAGGCTTCGAACAAGTTCAACGAGGAGGTCGTCATACCGGCGATGGTTCGTGCGGGCGTTCCGATGGCCGGGCCTCCTCCGGACCTGACCGAGTTCGAGCCGTTGGACGTGATGATCGGCAGGAGCTAGTTCTTCGGCGGCCGGGGCGAGGGCGTTATCGGCAGCTGCCATGCATCCACCGTCCACCGATTGTGAGACTTGACTCTCACATTTTGTGAGAGAAGACTCTCGCATCGTGAGAGCCGGTAACCGCCTGGGTGACACTGAGATCACCGATCCGCACACGATGCGCGCCCTCGCCCATCCGGTGCGCCTCTCACTCCTGGACCAACTTCGCCAACATGGGCCCGCTACCGCGACCGAGCTCTCCCCCAAGGTGGGAGCGACTCCGTCGGTGACCAGTTGGCATCTTCGGCACCTGGCCGGTTTCGGTTTGGTGCGCGACAGCGAGCCAGGTCCGGACCGGCGCGCCCGCCGATGGGAAGCCGTGGCACGAGGCTTCCGGTTCGAGTTCCCCGCCGACCCTGCGGACGCCGACGGTGCCTCGGCGGCCAGGGTGCTGTCCGAGCACCTCTTCGCCCGGGCGGCGGAGCTCCTTCCTCGCTGGCTCGAGGAGGTGGAACCGGGACTCGACCCGGCATGGCGCAGGTTGGCCGGCGTGTCGAACACCCGCGTCGTGGTGTCCGCACCGGAACTCGAGCGGATCGCTGATGCGATCGAGCAGGTTCTGGCGCCCTACGTGCTCCGCGGTCCCGACGAGCGGCCGGCCGGCAGCCGGGGGGTGCGCCTGCTGCGCTATGTCCTGCCCGAAGCCGAGGACGAGGCAAGCAGCCCTGCATCGTGAGCACGGTGGCAGGAGCCCCGGCGTCCTTGTGGCGCGACCCGCGGTTCCGGTCGTTCTGGGCCGGGCAGACGGTGTCCCAGTTCGGTGATCGCGTCTCCGAGCTCGCGCTGCCGCTGATCGCGGTGGCGACGCTGCGGGCCTCGGCCTTTCAGGTGTCGTTGCTGACGGCCCTGGTCTGGATACCGAACCTGGTCGGGGTCTTCCTCGGCTCGTGGATCGACCAGCGCACCCGCAAGCGCCGCCTGATGGTGTGGGCGGATCTGCTGCGCGCCGGGGTGCTGACGAGCCTGCCCGTGGCGCTGCTGCTCGGCGGGGTGTCGCTCGGTCAGCTGTACGCGGTGGCCCTCATCACCGGGGCCGGTGGCGTGCTGTTCAACACCGCCTACTCGGCGTTCTTCGCCCACCTCGTTCCGCGGTCCTCCTACGTCGAGGCCAACAGCAAGCTCAGCACGACGCGGTCGGCCTCCTATGTCGCCGGCCCTGCCCTCGGTGGCGCCCTGGTGCAGGCGTTCACCGCTCCGGTCGCCGTCGTGGTCGACGCACTGTCCTTTCTGGGCTCCGCGCTCCTCCTGGGCCGGATCCCGCTGACCGAACCCGCGGTCGTCGCCGCGCCCTCGGCCTCTGTCTCGCAGCGAGCGCGCGAGGGCATGGGCTATGTCCTGCGCCATCCGGTCCTGCGCGCCGCCCTCGGGTGCGCGACCACCATCAACTTCTTCACCTTCCTTTCCAGCGGGCTGCTGGTGCTGTTCGCCAGCCGCATGCTGGGCCTGACGGCGGGCGTGATCGGGTTGGCGTTCGGGATCGGCTCGATCGGGGCGCTGCTCGGCGCCGTGATCGCCCCCAGGGTCTCGGCGCTGATAGGCGTCGGTCGAAGCATCACCATAGGAGCGGTGCTGTTCCCGGCGCCCATCGCGATCGCGGCGGCAGCGGAGGGACCGCTGTGGGTCCGGGCCGCTGCCCTGGCGGGCGCGGAGTTACTTTCCGGCATCGGCGTGATGCTGTTCGACGTCAATCTCAATGCCCTCATGACCAGCGTCGTCTCCGACGGCCTGCGCGGCCGCGTCGCCGGTGCGTTCAGCACCGTGAACTACGGGATCCGACCCATCGGATCGATCGCGGGAGGCCTGCTCGGCACGCTGATCGGCCTGCGAGCCACCCTGCTCATCGCCGCCGCCGGCGGCGCACTGTCCGTGCTGTGGTTGACCGGATCGGCGATACCCGCCATCCGCACGCTGAGCGCTACCCACGACGAGTGATCACGGCGGCGGCTCCGTCGCTGAGCCACCATCCTGTGGTGGGATGGTGCGGTGGCGCGCTTCGTGGCATTCCTCCGTGCGGTCAACGTC
>NZ_DASVQG010000199.1:0-9098 GCF_036389215.1 Jatrophihabitans sp. | reverse complement strand
GGCCAGAGGACCCACCACGGGTGCCCGGCAGCCGTCCTTCAGCTGCGGTACTCGGGGTTGGTGAAGTCGAAGCGGGTGCCGGCGTCCCATTCACGGCGCTGGTTGCCGTAGGCCGGAAAGCCACCCGCGCGCTTGAGCATCGCGGCCAGGTGCAGCAGGTTCCAGGTCATGAACGTGGTGTTGCGGTTGGTGAAATCGTTGTCCAGGCCGGCCCGGGAGCCGTCGGGCAACTCGTCGCCGTAGCTCGGGCCGGGCCCCGCCTCGCCGATCCAGCCGGCGTCGGCCTGCGGCGGGACGCTGTAGCCGATGTGCTGAAGGCTGTACAGGACGTTGGACGCGCAGTGCTTGATGCCGTCCTCGTTGCCGGTGATCAGGCAGCCGCCGACCCGGCCGTAGAAGAGCCACTGCCCGCGGTCGTTCAGCTCACCGGAATGGGCGTACAGCCGTTCGATGATCTTCTTGGTCTCGCTGCTGTTGTCACCCAGCCAGATCGGCCCGGCGATCACCAGGATGTCAGCGGCCAGCACGCGCGGAAACAGCTCGGGCCATTCGTCGCTCGCCCAGCCATGCTCGCGCATGTCGGGGTAGACCCCGCTGGCGATGTCGTGATCGACCGCCCGGAACTGATCGACGGACACCCCCTGCTTGGTCATGATGTCGGCACTGGCCTCGATCAGCAGCTGGGTATGGCTGGCTGCCGGCGACCGGGTCAGGGTCGTATTGATGAACAGCGCGCTCAGGTCGGAGAACTGGGGCTTGCTGTCGTCCATCTGGACCCCTCCGGTTGCCTCGGACTGACGTGACGGTCGAACCCTAGGCCGCCGGTAGGTTGCAGCGTCGCATTCCTCGACCTGGCAGAGTTCTTCTTTGCCAGAGTTCTACTTCAAAACTATCCGACCTATCGGACCCCCTGGCCCGGCCCCACCGCAAAGGAACACCAGACATGACCTCCGACTTCGACCTGGCCCGGTTCAAGGCGCTGAGCTTCGACTGCTACGGCACCCTCATCGACTGGGAATCGGGCATCGCCGCGGTGTTGGCCCCATGGGCCCGTGAGCAGGGCCTCGACGTCAGCGAGGAGGAACTGCTCCGCGGCTACGCAGAGCACGAGGCAGCCGTCGAGCGGGAGACCCCCACGGCGCGCTATCCCGACGTCCTGGCCGCCGCCTTCCGCCGCGCCGGAAACGGCCTCGGTCGCCGGGTCAGCGATGAGTGGGCGCAGCGGCTCGGCAACTCGGTTCCCGACTGGCCGGCGTTCCCCGACTCGGCGGGCGCCCTGGCCAGACTTGCCGAGCGCTACAAGCTGATCATCGTCTCCAACGTGCACCGCGACGGCTTCGCCGGCAGCAACCAGCAGCTTCGCGGCGACTTCGCCGCCATCATCACCGCCGAGGACGTCGGGGGGTACAAGCCGGCCGACAACCACTTTCGCGCCCTCTACGCGACGTTGACCGACCTCGGCATCGACCGCGGTCAACTGCTGCACGTCGCGCAGAGCCTGTTCCACGACCACGTGGTTGCCAAGCGGGAAGGCCTGCCCTCTGTCTGGATCAACCGCCGTCACGACCGGCCGGGCTGGGGAGCCACCAAGCAGCCCACCGAGGACTGGAGCTACAGCCTGGAGTTCGGCTCGATGGCCGAGTTCGCCGATGCCGTGGACGAGGCCTTCAGCCGGTCACCGCGCACCAACCGCTGATCCGGGTCGGCCCCCGTCGGCGCGGTCGCCGCTGAGGATGGCCCTACCCGACCGCTCGGCTGGCGTTCCTGGGCCGCTCGGGATCCCGGGGCGCCGGCGGGGTGACCACCGCGGTGATGAGCGCGGCCAGGCCGAGCAGGACCGCGACCGCGGTGATGGCACGCAGTACGGAGATGTGGTCGCCGAGGAACCCGACGGTGGGCGGTCCGGCCAGGATGGCGCAGTAGCCGATGGAGGCGATGACGCTGACCCGGCCGGCGGCGTACTGCGGCTCGTCGGCCCCCGCGCTCATGCCGACCGGGAACCCGAGCGAGACGCCGATGCCCCAGAGGACGGCGCCGGCGAAGGCCAGCGGCGTTGCGGGCGCGAAGACGAACAGCAGCGTCCCGGCGATCCCGAGGACCGAGAGGACCCGGATGACCGGCACCCGGCCGTGCCGGTCGAGCAGCCCTGGTCCGAACCAGCGGCCGAGCGTCATCGCCGACAGGAACACCGCGAACGCCAGGGTGCCGACCGCGGCCGGCGTGCCGTAGCCGTCGATCATGGCAATGCTGATCCAGTCGTTGCCGGTGCCCTCGGCGAACGCGAAGGCCAGTACGAAGACGCCGATCAGCAGCGTGCGCGGTTCTCGCCAGGCCGCGAGCGCGCTGCGCCGGCCGGCCTGCTCCTGGTGCTCGGAGATGCCGGCCGCGTCGTCGACGAAGGCCCGGGCACCCCACGGTACGGCGAGCCCGGTGAGGACCGTGACGACGAGCAGGTGTGCGGTGACCGGTACCTGCAGGGCCACCATGGCCGCGCCCACCAGGGCTCCCGCGACCGTGCCGAGGCTGAAGCCGGCGTGGAACCGGGACATGATCGAGCGGCCGAGGTGGCGCTCGACCAGCGCGCCCTGGACGTTCATGGCGACGTCCCAGGCGCCGTTGGCGAAGCCGAGCAGGAACAATCCCACGACGACCGGGACGAGGCCTGCCAGATAGCCCAAGGCGACGGTCGCCAGTCCGATGGCCAGCAGTACCGCCATTCCCGCCACGGTCCGCCGGGAGCCGAATCGATGGACCACCGATCCGGACAGCGGCAGCGCGAGCAGCGAACCGGCGGCGATGCAGAGCAGCACCAGACCGAGCTCTGCCGGCGACAGCTGCAGGCGGTCGCGCACCTGCGGGATGCGCGAGGCCCAACTGGCGAAGGCGAATCCCGAGCCGATGAAGGCGACATAGGTGCCACGGACGCCAGCGCGTACCACCTGGACGGGCGGAGCGGCGACGGGAACGGCGGGCGTGGACGGCATGACGGGGAGGGCTCCGGAGAAGGTCGTCGGGTCGTGAGGTCACCGGGGGCAGGCGTCGACCACGGCTGACAGGACCGCGGCGGAATAGCTGAGCTCTCAAGGGAGTTCCGGTGTAAGTATTGCTTGAGATTTCAACTACTCTATAGGATGCCGCTCATGCCAACCTACGCCGTCACAGGTGCGACCGGACACCTCGGCCGCCTCGCCGTGCTCGCGCTGCTCGATCGCGCCGTACCCGCTCACCAGGTGATCGCGGTCGTCCGGGACGAGGCGGAGGCGCAGCCGCTCGTCGAGCGGGGCGTGCAAGTACGGGTCGCCGACTACGACGTGCCCGAGACACTGACCACCGCCTTCGCCGGCGTCGACCGGCTGCTGTTCGTCTCCGGCAGCGAGGTCGGGCAGCGCGAGAGGCAGCACCGCAATGTTGTGCAAGCCGCGCAGGACGCGGGGATCTCGCGCATCGCGTACACCTCGATCGCCCGGGCCGAGGAGAACTCGATGCCGCTGAGCGTGGAGCACCGCGCCACCGAGGCGCTGCTGCGAGCGTCCGGGATCCCGACGCTGTTGCTGCGGAACTCCTGGTACCTGGAGAACTACACCGACCAGGTGAACCAGTACCTCGCCATGGGCGCCGTTCTCGGCGCGACCGGTGAGGCGCGGATCGCGGCCGCACCGCGTGCGGACTACGCCGAGGCTGCCGCCGCCGCCCTGGTCGGCGACGCGGCCGCGGGCGTGTACGAGCTCGGCGGCCCGGCCTTCACCATGAGCGAGCTGGCGGCGGCGATTTCCGCGGCGGTCGGACGCGAGCTGCCCTACCGCAACGTGACCCTCGAGGAGTACGAGGCGGGACTGGTCGCGGCCGGTCTGGACCCGGGCACCGCAGGTTTCGTGACCGCTCTCGAGCGCGGCGCCGCAGCCGGCGAACTGGACGTTCCGGTCACCGACCTGGAGCGCCTGCTGGGCCGGCCGGCGACCGACCTGAACAGCGCCGTCAAGCACCTTCTCGGCTGAGCCGTCATGACCACCCACCCCGCCGTGTCCTCCCGGGCCGACGTCGTCACTGCCAACCCGGCTCGGTACGCGAAGCAGCTGGTTGCCCACCTCGGCCGCAAGTTGCGCTTCAGCACTGACGGCACGACCATCGGCGCCGCCACCGGGCAGATCATCGTCGGCGACGGCGTTCTCACCCTCACCGCCGCGGGTGACGACCCCACCGCCGTCGCGGTTGTCGAAGACGTTCTCGGCCGGCACCTGGAGCGCTTCGGCGCTCGCAACGAACTCGCCGTCCGCTGGACCCGCGGCACCGGGGAGTAGCCGTGGCCACCACGCTGGGCAGCACCGCCGTAGCCGACGCGACGATCCCGGCCGCCTGATGGCCGGGGCCGAGGATGGCGGCGAGCTTCGGCCACGATGGCTGTCCTCCGAGGAGATGGCTGCGTGGCTGCCGCTGATCACCCTGGTGACCCGGCTGCCGCAGGCCCTGGATCGCCAGCTTCGCGAGGACGCCGGCATCAGCCACGTCTACTACCAGCTGCTCGCGATGCTTTCGGCAGAACCGGACCGGCAGCTGCGGATGGGTGAGCTGGCGCGCGCGACCGGCGTCTCGCTCAGCCGGCTGTCGCATGCCGTCGCCGCGCTGGAGGCCCGCGGCTGGGTGACCCGGTGCGCCGCCAGTGGCGACGGCCGCGGCCAGCTCGCGCAGCTCACCGACGCCGGCCGACAGCTGCTGGAGCGGACGGCTCCCGATCATGTCGCCGAAGTCCGCCGGCTCGTCTTCGACGCCCTCACCACCGACGAGATCGATCAGCTCGGCCACCTTGCGCGCAAGCTGCTTGGCAACCTTCCGATCTGACCGGACAGCGATCTGACCGGGCAGCGATCTGACCGCACAGCGATCTGACCGCACAGCGGTCTGACCGCACAGCAAATCCTGACCGGACAGCAATGGCTGGACAGCTGCGTTTCGCCGGTAACCATCGCCGGTAACGACGGCGCCCTTGCATACGTCAACGGGGGGCCGGCGCCGAACGCGCCCTGGCCGCGGTAACGGCACAGGCGACGCGTGCGGACGCCGTCCCCCATCGATGTTGTTCAGCTGCTGCGCGGCAGATGTGCCGCCGCGCCGTTTCTACTTACGAAGCCTGGCCCTGGGCCATCTGGGCCATCATCTGGGCTGCCACCGCGGCGTACTGGCGCTCGAGTTCCTTGCCGCCACCGTTGCGCCAGCTCTCTTCCAGCGGCTTTGCCATGGCGTCGGGGAAGATCTCGTCCTCGCCCTTCTCCAAGCCGTCGAAGATCCCCTGGGCGACGGTCTCCGGGGAGTCCTTCGCCATCACGTCGAAGCCCTTGGTCATGTCGGTGTCCACCAGACCGGTCATGACGGCATGCACGCTGACGCCCTGGCCAGCCAGGTGCCCCCGCAGCGACTGCGTCATGTTGAACGTGGCGGCCTTGGCGATCGAGTAGGCCGGAACGAGCGGGAAGGCGGCGAAGGCGTTCACCGTGATGTTGTTGACGAGCGCCCCGCCGGAGCTGATCAGCTTCGGGAGGAAGGCCTGGGTGACGTTGTAGACGCCCCAGAAGTTGACGGCCAGCATCTGCTCGATCACGGCGGGATCGCTCAGGTCGTCGAAGCCCACGATGCCGGCGTTGTTCACGAGGATGTCGAGAGATCCGATCTGCTCGGCTGCCTCCTTGATGTGCGCCGCGTTGGTCACGTCCAGCGTGATGGGCGTGACGCGGTCGTCCGAGTGGGTCAGGGGCTGGCGCGTGCCGGCATATACCCTTTCCGCGCCTCTCTTCAAGGCTTCGTCAACGATCGCCTTTCCGATACCCCGGTTGGCCCCCGTCACCAGAATTGTCTTACCTGTGATCGACATAAATCCTTCTCCGGTTCAGTCACCTGGAACTGTCACAGCCTGCCCCCGGTGGCTTGCGCCACCGGGTGGCAGGGCTGCGGGCGACCCGCACTCACCCGAAAGAGCCTCTTGCGCGGGCCGGGCATTGAATTACCGTCCGATCAGGACGGGAGTTGCACCGACTGACGGTGCCGGAAGAAGTTACGCGGGTCATACGCCTTCTTCACGCTTTGGAGCAAACGGTAGTTTTCCTTGTAGTACAAATCGTACCACTTGGACGAGGATTGGTTAAAGGCCGGATCGCTCAAATCGGCGTCGGCGTAATTGACGTAGCACCCGTCGGTGACGTCGTTGGGCACCGGCACGCCACCGGTCTCGGAGAACGTGTCCCGGTAGGTGTCCCTTGCCCACGCGATGTTCTTGGCGTCGTCCGCGGGGCTCTTCCACTGGGCCTGCCAGAGCAGCTTGTAGGCCGCCTCGCGGTGCGGCATGGCCGTCGCCGACGGAGCGACGGCGTTCGTCAGGCCTCCGTACGGGCTGATCACCAGGTTGAGGTTCGGGTTGCCGACGTCCGTACGGGACATGGCGTTGTACAGGCCGGCGAGCTGAGTCGGCGTGAAAGCCGCCTTGAAGTACGCGGACTTGTACTCACCGCGCAGGGTCGGGTCGTTGTTCAGCACGTTGGTGGTGCCGGTCTGCTTGGCGAACTGCAGCCAGGGGGTGGGGCCCGCCACGCTGAACTGCGGTGCTACCACGCCGGCGAAGATGTAGGCGAGGTAATCGTCCAGCAGCTGCTGGGCATTCGGCGCCGCCGCGTCCACCGCGACGTACATCTGGATGAAGCCGTTGGTCCGGTTGAACATCTGGATCAGGCCCACGAGGTTGCGGGTGGGGCTGCTCGGGGACTTGTTGGCGATGTGGTAGTTGGCGTAGTTGAGAAGCAGCCGGTTGAACGACGCCTGGTCCAGGTCGGCCCAACTCCACTGCGTGAAGCTGGACAGCACCGTGGCCGGCGGCCGCGGAAGCAGCCCGCGGGGGTCCGTGCCGGTGGCACCGGGCGAGCGGAAGATGTAGCGCGTGACGACGCCGAAGTTACCGCCGCCACCACCGGTGTGCGCCCACCACAGGGCACGGTTGGGGTCGGACTGCTCACGCGTGGCAATGATGGTGCGGGCCTTGCCGCTGGCGTCCACGGTCACGACCTCCACCGCGTACAGGTGGTCGATGATCAGGCCGTTACGGCGAACCAGCCAGCCCCAACCGCCGCCGGCGACGTGACCGCCCATGCCCACCGAGTAGCAGACACCTCCGGGCAGGATCACGCCCCAGGTCTGGTAGAGCTTCTCGTAGACGTCCAGCAGGATCGCCCCGGCCTCGACGGCGATGCCGTTCAGTGAGGAGTCGTAGTAGATCCTGTTCATGTTGGTCAGGTCGATGACCTTGTTGACGTCGCTGTTGTAGACGAAGTCTTCGAAGCAGTGGCCGCCGCTTCGCACGGTGAGCCTGCTCCCGCTGTTGACGGCGCTCTGAACGATGGGGGCGATCTGCCCGGGGGCGTCTACCACGTAGACCGAACTCGGGTTCGAGGTCCACCTGGTGTTCAAACCGAACACCATGTCCTGGTACTGGGGATCGGCGGGAGTGACCCCGACCGCCCCGGTCACCGTATCGGCGTGTGCTGCCGCGGCAGGTACCGCGACTCCTGCAATGGCTACCCCGCCCACAGTTGCCGCAGCTCCGGCGAGAAATCTTCGCCGGGCTACTCCGTGGTTCTCCTGCACCATAAAGTGTTCCTCTCATGGGTTGCTGAGCCGATGAATGAACGCAACGAAATGCCGCTTTTTACAGGGCTATAACGCCGCGCATCGGCCGCTAAGAATACGGCCGAGGGCCCAGGAGGCCTTGTTCAAGATTGCTCTCCTGCAACCCATGATGTTTCCGCATCACGACATGGTGAATCGATCGCGATGATTGTGAATGCCCCTCACATGGTCGTCATGACCACGGTGGATGGGCTTAAGCCTTGCCCTTCTCAATGAAGTTCCGCAGGCTGCCGTTGATGTAGTAGCCCCACGCGTCCGAGCAGCTGTCGTAGCATTCGATCTGTGGCTTCAGGCCCAGGTGAGTGAAACGGAGCTCCGTCTTGCCCTCTTTTTCAGAGATGTCGAAGACGATGTCCGTGCCCTTCCATTCAGTGGTGTCCTTGACGAAACTGATATTGGCGTCCACCACGTGCCAGACGACCTTCTTGCCTGGGATGAATTCAGTAAGCTTTTGCGTAGACACATGCAGCGTCTCGTAGCTGTACGTGAACTCGGCACCAAGCTCGTCGGTGTCGCCTTCGATCTTGCCGGTCCACCATGCGCGAACATCATTGATCGCGTCGAAGACCTCTTCTGGGCTCTTGTCCACCGTGAAACTCGTGGTGTAGTTGTCTTCGCTCACGCTTCGCTCCCATTGTGCGATCAAACGACATTTAAACTTTAGCATACGCGCTTGCATCATGCAAGCTAATGTGGTATGTCCGGGTTGTCACGCTAGCTACTGTGTGGCCATTTCTTCAGCGGATGTACCTGTCTGACTGGTGCCTTGCCGTTGCCCCTCACCAGTCGCGATCAGGTTCCGCAGGCTGCTGTTGATATAGAAACCCCACCCGTCGGAACAGGCGTCGAAGCACTCGTACTCGGGAACCAGACCCAGGTGGGTGAAGCGGATCTCGGTGCCGCCGGCCTTCGCCGAGATCTCGAACTGGATCGTGGTGTTCGTCCACTCGGTCTTGTCCTTGGTGAAGCTGAAGTAGTTGTCCACCACATACCAGGAGACTTTTCGGCCGGGAACTGCCTCGGTCACCCGGAGCTTGCACCGGTGCAGTTCCTCATGGCGGTAGAGGAACTCGTCACCGACCCTGCTGGTGTCACCCTCGATCTCCCCCGACCACCATCCGGATACGTTGTTGATCGCGTCGAAGGCCTGCTGCGGACTCTGGCTCACCGAGATGGCGGTGGTGAAGCTTCGATCACTCATCGATTCCCTCGAGTCAGCCGAACGGTGGAGCGGGCGCGCGTGCCGCTGCGAGCCATATTCGGGCTGTCACACGTGCAGCACGCACGGTAGTGGCATGGATTGCGTCACGCAAGCACCAACTCCACCGATGATCTGCCGCGAGAAACCACATGTGGCCGGGTCCGCGTGGGATCCCGGCCACATGTGGTCTGCCTAATGCCTAGTGCCAGTGCCTAGTGCCTAGTGCCTAGTG
>NZ_DASVQG010000198.1:0-28096 GCF_036389215.1 Jatrophihabitans sp. | reverse complement strand
GGCAACGACGGCGTGATCACCGTCGAGGAGTCCAACACCCTGGCCACCGAACTCGAGTTCACCGAGGGCATGCAGTTCGACAAGGGCTACATCTCGCCCTACTTCGTGACGGATCCAGAAGGCCTCCTCGCTTCTTTTGACGACCCGTACCTGCTGATCACCACCCAGAAGATCTCCTCGATCGCCGACCTGCTGCCGGTGCTGGAGAAGGTCATCCAGGCCAACAAGCCGCTGCTGATCCTGGCAGAGGACGTCGACGGCGAGGCGCTGTCCACCCTGGTGGTCAACGCGATCCGCAAGACCTTCTCGGTGGTCGCCGTCAAGGCGCCGTTCTTCGGGGACCGCCGCAAGGCCTTCCTGCAGGACTTGGCCATCGTCACCGGAGCCCAGGTCATCTCGCCCGAGGTCGGGCTCAAGCTCGACCAGATCGGCCTGGAGGACCTCGGTTCGGCCGGCCGGGTGGTGGTGACCAAGGACCTGACCACCATCACCCACGGCGCCGGCAACCAGGCCGACATCGAGGCCCGGATCGCTCAGATCCGCGCCGAGATCGAGTCCACCGACTCCGACTGGGACCGCGAGAAGCTGCACGAGCGCCTGGCCAAGCTGGCCGGCGGTGTCGGCGTGATCAAGGTCGGTGCCTCCACCGAGGTCGAGCTCAAGGAGAAGAAGCACCGCATCGAGGACGCGATCTCCGCGACCCGCGCGGCGGTGGAGCAGGGCATCATCGCCGGCGGCGGTGCCGCGCTGGTCCACGCGCTGCCCTGCCTCGACGAGCTGAAGCTGACCGGTGACGAGGCCACCGGGGTCAGCATCGTCCGCGACGCCCTGGTGGAGCCGCTGCGCTGGATCGCCAACAATGCCGGCCTGGAGGGCTATGTGGTGGTCAGCAGGGTTCGCGACCTGGACGTCAACGTCGGCCTGAACGCCGCGACCGGCAACTACGAGAACCTGCTCGAAGCCGGCGTCGTGGACCCGGTCAAGGTCACCAAGGCGGCGCTGAGCAACGCGGCGTCGGTGGCCGGGCTCTTGCTCTCGACCGAGTCCGCCATCGTGGAGAAGCCCGCCGAGCCGGAGCCGGAGGCACACTCACACGGCGGCCACTCGCACAGCCACTAGTCTCTAGTCCGGCAGTGCCGGCCCGACCGGGCCGTGGACTGAGGAAACTCCCCGCTCGCATCGTCCGCTATGCGAGCGGGGAGTTGGTCTTTGTCGCCAGCGTGTCAGCTGGCGTAGCTGGCCTGCATCCTGATCAGCTGGGCCCGCTCCTCCGTGGACTTGCCACCCCAGACGCCGTAAGGCTCGCGGGTCTGCAGTGCCCAGTTCAGGCAGGCCTGGCTGACCGGGCAGCGGGCACATACCTGCTTGGCGGCCCGTTCCCGGCGGACCCGAGAGGGTCCCCGCTCGTTCTCGGGGTGGAAGAAGGTCGAGGAATCCAAGCCTCGGCAGGCACCTTGCATCTGCCAGTCCCAGTCCTCCGCACGCGGTGCTGGCAACCGCGACACATCCGCCATCGTTACCTCCCGAACCAAAACCGCTGGCAAGAGAATGTGCCAGGTGCTTCCATCAACGAGCGAAGCGGTGAGAGGTAACGCTGCGTGGCCATCTGGATGCGAAATTTTTTATCGGGCCGCGGGCAACCCCTTGAGTGCCCGATTTCCCGGCCTGGACAGGGGCTAGCGGGGTGTCAGAGCTACCCAAAGGGAACATTTAATGCGAGGGCGTCTGCTCAGAGTGTTAAAGCTTTGTTACTCTCTGTCTCCGGAACGGGCGACGAGGCCGATAAATACTTCTGATGTCCACCGGATGGTGGGACGGGTCAGCTGCGGTGGGACGGTCGCTGCAGGGATCGCCGCTGCGGTGGGACGGTCGCTGCGGTGGGACGGTCGCTGCGGTGGGGCAGCGCGTCGGTAGCTGCGGTGGGGCAGCTGCGGTGGGACGAGTCAGCTGCGATGGGCCAGCGCGTCGGTGAAACCGCGGGCGTAGTCCCAACTCACGTAGGCGTCGGTCATCGGCTCGGCGGCCGGCTCGTGGACCCCGGTGCGGCCGCTGCCCAGCAGGCTGCGCAGGTTGGCTGCCATCAGCGCCCAGGAGAAGTAGTGCTGCTCGCCGCAGTCCGCGCAGTCCACCACGATGCCGTGGATCTCGTGCGGGCTGAGGGCCGCCTCGAACTCGGTCAACTCGGCCAGGTCGGCGGCGATCTCCTGCAGGTCGATATCGGTCAGCGGCTCGACCGGGTCCAGATCGTCCAGCAGGTTGGACGGATCGTTGGGGTCCCCCAGGAACGGATCTAGCGGTCCGCTGTGCGGATCGGAGAACGAGTCGTGAGAGGTCACCCGTCAACGGTAACGCCCGTTGGCCGGTGCGTTCCAATTCTTGCCGATTTCTTTAGGCTGATTTTTGGCCCTCCACACCCCCCGGCCAGCTGCTCCGGTCCTGCCGGCGCTCGTAGCAGGCCGTGGCGGGCCCGGCTACCCCCCGCTACGCCTGGGCGCACCTGCCTACCGGCGTCCGCACGAAGGCCCGGCCGCCACCCTCTCGGGCAGCAGGCCGGGCCTTGCCGCGCGGGCGCGCTGGGCACTCAGAGGTCAGCGATCGCTGCCAGCGGCGGGGTCCGGGCAGCCCTGGCGGCGGGCCACAGGGCCGCCAGCACGCCGACCACCGCCGCGAGCACCAGCATCAGCACCGCCTGCCCGATCGGCACCGAGACCTGGTCCAGGCCCTGCTCGCGCAGCGTCCGGACGAACAGCGAGCCGAACGTCAGCCCCAGTGCCACCCCGACGATCGCTCCGAACACCGCAATCAGCATCGACTCCAGGTAGATCGCGCGCCTGACCTGCGGGCGCACCATGCCCACCGCCCGCAGCATGCCGATCTCGCGACGGCGCTCCACCACCGACAACGCCAGGGTGTTGATGATGCCCAGCACCGCGATCACGATGGCCAGCGCCAGCAGGCCGTAGAGCACCGCCAGCAGCGCGTTGATCCGGCTGGCGCCCTCGCCCTTGAACTCCTCCCGGTCCTGCACCTGCACCACCACCAGCGGATCGGTCGCGCGCTCCAGGTCGGTCCGCAGCGCGGCCAGGTCGGTGCCCGGGGCGGCCTTGATCAGCACCACCTCGTCGCTCAGCGTCCGGCTCGGCGTCAACTCGCGGTACAGGCTGCCCGAGGTGAGCCAGTTGCCCAGCAGCTGACTGTCGTCGTAGATGCCCCCGACCGTGGTGTTCACGGTGTTCTGGTCCGGGGTCAGCATCGACACCGTGCTGCCCACGCTCCAGTGGTTGTCCTCGGCCCACTTCCGTGACACCAGCAGGTTGCGCCCGCTGAGGTCGGCGCTGCCCTGCAGGATCCGGTAACGCAGCACCTGAGCCAGCGGCCCGTCCACGCCGGTGCCGAACTCCGAACGGTTGTTGATCTTCACCTGCACCGGGTGCAGTGCCACCGTGGCGGCCACCCCGCTGACCTTGGCCGCCGCCGGAGCCGCCGCCACCGGCACCCCGATCGCGTCCGGGCCGGTAAGGATGTAGTCGGCGGTGACGCCGTTGTCGACCAGGCCGTTGATGCTCTTCTTGGCCGAGGCGCCGAACACCGCGATGGTGGTCACGAGCATCAGGCCCAGGGTGAGGGCGAAGGCGGTGGCCGCGGTACGCCGGGGGTTGCGGACGGCGTTGGTCCGGGCGAGCCGGCCCACCGGGCCGAACACCGGGCCCAGGCCCGCGCCGAGTACGGCGATGATCGGCCTGGACAGCGCCGGCGCGCCGAGCAGCACGCCGATGATCAGGCCCAGCGCGCCGAGCCCGACCAGCCCCGCCGCGCCGCCGCCGGCCTTGGCGGTGCCCCCGGCGACCAGGCCCAGCACGCCCAGCAGGCCGGCTACCGCGGCGAGCGCGGTACGCAGCCGCAGCGAGGTCCCGGTCGAGGCGAATTCCTCGCGCATCGCGGCCACCGGAGCGATCTTGGCAGCCCGCCGGGCGGGGGAGTAGGCGCTGAACATGGTGACGCCGATGCCGATGGCCAGCGCGATCAGCACGGTGCGGGGCCGCAGCTGCAGGGCGCCGGAGGGCAGCCCGACGTTGAAGCTGTTGAGCAGCGCCCGCAGGCCGTAGGCCAGGCCCACGCCGCCGGCGATGCCGATGGCGCTGCCCACCAGCCCGACCAGTCCCGCTTCCAGCAGCACCGAGCGGCTGACCTGGCGCCGGCTGGCACCGATCGCCCGCAACAGCGCCAGCTCGCGCAGCCGCTGGGCCACCAGCATCGAGAACGTGTTGTAGATGATGAAGGTGCCGACCAGCAGCGCGATGGCACCGAAGGCGAGCAGGAAGTAGTTGATGAACTTCAGGGCGTTGTTGATGTCCTGCTTGATGTCGTGGCGGACCTGGTCGCCGGTCTTGGCTTTCAGCTCCGGCAGCGCCTGGGCGACCCGGTCGCGCAGCTCGTTCTCGGAGACGCCGTCGCCGGCATTGCCAGCGATGTCGACATAGCCGACGTGCTTGCCGTCGGTGAACAGTTGCAGGGCCTGGGGTTGGGTGAACAGGGCGCCGATGTAGCCGCCGGTCTCGGTCTCGGTGGCATAGATCCCGGTCAGCGTCACGTCCAGGATGCCTTGGGAGGGCACCAGCACCTTGGTGTGCGAGCCGACGCTGAGCTTGCCGAGCCTCGCGGCACCGGCGTTGAGCGCGATCTCGCCGGCCCGGGCCGGAGCGGCGCCGGCGGTGAAGGTGAACTGGTCACCGATCTGCTGCTCCTTCGGCAGGTAGGACAGTCCCAGGCTCGGTGCGCCGCCGCCCTTGACCGCCTTGCCGTTCGAGCCGAGCAGCACGATCTGGCCGGTGATGCCGGGCTCGACCTTGCTCACGCCGGGGACCGCGCGCAGCCGGTCCAGGTCGGCCAGCGGGACGCCGCTGCTCTCCTCCTCCTTCGCCGAGACCCGGACGTCCACGCCCACCGCGGTGTCGTCGAAGATGCCGTCGAAGGTGCGCTGCAGGGTGTCGGTGAACACGAAGGAGCCGGCCACGAAGGCGGTGCCGAGCACCACCGACAGCACGGTGAGGGCCAGCCGGACCTTGTGCGCGGCGAGGTTGCGCAGCGACACCTTGCGCATCGCGGCGCCGGACTTCGCCGCGACGGCCGGCTGGTCGCTGCCGGGCCCGGACGCACCGGGCCGGGCAAGGGTGCTCGATGCCTGTGCCATCTCAGACCTGCTCGAGGTTCTTCATGCGGTCCAGCACCGACTCGGCGGTGGGAGCGCGCATCTCGTCCACGATCTGGCCATCGGCGAGGAAGACCACCCGGTCGGCGTAGCTGGCCGCCCGCGGGTCGTGGGTGACGATGACGACGGTCTGGCCGAGCTGGCTGACGGAGCTGCGCAGGATGCCCATCACCTCGCCGGAGGAGCGCGAGTCCAGGTTGCCGGTCGGCTCGTCGCCGAAGATGATCTCCGGACGCCCGGCCAGCGCCCGGGCGCAGGCCACCCGCTGCTGCTGGCCGCCGGACAGCTCCGAGGGCCGGTGGCCGAGCCGGTCACCCAGGCCCAGGGTGTCGATCACCGACGTCAGCCAGGCCTGGTCCTCGGCGCTGCGGCGGGTGCCGGCGATGTCCATCGGCAGCGTGATGTTCTCCAGCGCCGTCAGCGTCGGCACCAGGTTGAAGGCCTGGAAGACGAAGCCGATCCGATCCCGCCGGAGCTGGGTCATCTTCTTGTCCGACAGGCTGGTCAGTTCGGTGTCGCCGATCCGCACCGAGCCGGAGCTCGCGGTGTCCAGGCCCGCCAGGCAGTGCATCAGGGTGGACTTGCCCGAGCCGGACGGGCCCATGATGGCGGTGAACTCGCCACGGGCGAAATCCACCGAGACCGAGTTCAGGGCGCGCACCTGGGTGTCGCCGCTGCCGTAGACCTTGCTCAGGCCGATCGCCTGGGCGGCGATGCCGCGCTGCCCGCCCGGAACGGCCGGCGTGCTGAGCGGTGCCGAGGCGGTGGCGGCCGGAGCGGCACCGGCCGCGGTGCTGCCGTTCGGGGAGCTGCCGGTCGGCGAGTTGCCGGTCGGCGAGTTGCCGGACGGGGTGGTGACGGGTGAGTTCATGGGCTTGCCTTTCGACTGTTCACTGGCCCAGGTGTGCTGGCCGGGCCGGGGGTATGTCCGCTGCAGCTGAGACTTCCGGATCGCGCCTGCCGGGGGCAGTGGGGGATACCCTGATTCGCCCCTGAGGTTTTGCTCACCTGCAGGTCGCCAAATCCGGGGTCAGCTCCCGGTCGCCCCCTAGGATGGGTTACCGGCATCGAGGAGTTCGTGTGAACACCAACCACCCGTCAGATCCCGCGACCACCGTACTTTCCGGACCCAGTGCGCTCGCTGACTCCGGCGCCGTTGCCGGGTCCAGTGCGCTCGCTGACTCCGGCGCCGTTGCCGAGTCCAGTGCGGTCGCTGACTCTGGCGCCGTTGCCGAGTCCAGTGCGCTCGCTGACTCCGGCGCCGTTGCCGGGTCCAGCGCAGCCGCCGGTGTCAGCGCCGGCTCCGGGCCCGAGGAGTACAGCGTGCCTGATCCGATCGGGGGTGTGCCAGCGAAATTCGCCACCCTGGGGCTCACATTCGACGATGTGCTGCTGCTGCCCGGCGCGACCGACGTGATCCCGAGCGAGGCCGACACCTCGGCGCGGCTGTCACGCAACATCACGCTGAAGCTGCCGCTGGTGTCGGCGGCGATGGACACTGTCACCGAGGCGCGGATGGCAATCGCGATGGCTCGCCAGGGTGGCATCGGGATCCTGCATCGCAACCTCTCGATCGAGGAGCAGGCCCAGCAGGCCGATCTGGTCAAGCGGTCCGAGGCCGGCATGGTCACCCACCCGGTCACCACCTCGCCGACGACGACGCTGGCCGAGGTCGATGCGCTGTGCGCTCGGTACCGCATCTCCGGGCTGCCGGTGGTCGACGGCGACGGCCTGCTGGTGGGCATCATCACCAACCGCGACCTGCGCTTCGAGACCGATTTCTCGCGCCGGGTGGCCGAGGTGATGACGCCGATGCCGCTGGTGACCGCGCAGGTCGGCGTGCACAAGGACGTCGCGCTGGGGCTGCTGGCCAAGCACAAGATCGAGAAGCTGCCGCTGGTCGATGCCGCCGGGCGGTTGCAGGGCCTGATCACCGTCAAGGACTTCACCAAGAGCGAGCAGTTCCCGCTGGCCACCAAGGACCTGTCCGGACGGCTGCGGGTCGGTGCCGCCGTCGGCTTCTTCGACGACGCCTGGAAGCGCGCCATGGCCCTGGTCGAGGCCGGCGTGGACGTGCTGATAGTCGACACCGCCAACGGGCATGCCCGTGGCGTCACTGACATGATCCGGCGGCTCAAGTCCGAGCCGGCGGCTGAGGGCGTCGACATCATCGGCGGCAACGTCGCGACCCGGGCCGGAGCCCAGGCGCTCGTCGACGCCGGTGCCGACGGGGTCAAGGTAGGGGTCGGGCCGGGGTCGATCTGCACCACCCGGGTGATCGCCGGGGTCGGCGTGCCGCAGGTATCGGCGATCTACGAGGCGGCGCTGGCGTGCCGTCCGGCAGGGGTGCCGGTGATCGGTGACGGCGGGCTGCAGTATTCCGGTGACATCGCCAAGGCGCTGGCGGCCGGCGCCGACACGGTGATGCTCGGTTCACTGCTGGCCGGCTGCGAGGAGTCGCCGGGCGAGCTGGTGTTCATCAACGGCAAGCAGTTCAAGTCCTACCGCGGGATGGGCTCGCTCGGGGCGATGCAGACCCGCGGACGGGTCAAGTCCTACTCCAAGGACCGGTACTTCCAGGGTGACGTGACCGACAACGACAAGCTGGTACCGGAGGGGATCGAGGGGCAGGTGCCCTACCGCGGCCCGCTCGCGGCGGTGGCCTACCAGCTGATCGGCGGGCTGCGGCAGTCGATGTTCTACGTAGGCGCGCACAGCATCGACGAGCTGCAACGCAACGCACAGTTCGTCCGGATCACCGCCGCCGGGTTGAAGGAATCGCACCCGCACGACATCCGGATGACGGTGGAGGCACCGAACTACAGCGGTCACTGAACCACAGCGGTCACTGAACTACAGCGGTCACTGAACTACGGCGGTCACTGAACTACAGCTGTCACTGGTCACTACAGCGGCGGTCACTGAACTACAGCGGTCACTGAACCACAGCGGTCACTGGTCACTACAGCGTCACTGGTCCGCTGCTCTAGGGTGCGGGCATGACTCGTGCCGACAAGCCTGCTGGCGATCTGGGCGATCTTGGCGACAAAGCTGCCGCGCTGCGCCGGCTGCACACCGACCCTGAGCTGCTGGTGCTGGTCAACGTCTGGGATGTGGCCAGCGCCAAGGTGGTCGCCGGGTTGCCGGGCTGCCGCGCCGTGGCGACCGCCAGCCACTCGATCGCGGCATCGTTCGGCTACCCCGACGGTGAGGTCATGCCCGCCTCGCTGATGATCGAGGCGGTCGGCCGGATCGCCGCGGCGGTGTCGCTGCCGGTCACCGCCGACCTGGAGGCCGGCTACGGCGACGTCGGGGAGACCGTCCGCAAGGCCATCGGCGTCGGGGTCGTGGGGGCAAACATCGAGGACCAGCTGCGCCCGCTGGACGAGGCGGTGGCCGGCGTCCGGGCGGCGGTGGCGGCCGGCGAGGCGGAGGGGGTGCCGTTCGTGCTGAACGCCCGCACCGATGCCTACCTGCTGGCCCGTGACCGGGATCCGTCGAAGCTGCTGGCCGAGGCGATCGCGCGCGGCCGGGCCTTTCTGGATGCCGGTGCCGACTGCGTCTTCGTGCCCGGCCGGCTCGACGCGGACACGGTGCGGCAGCTGGTCGAGGGGATCGGCGAGCGCAAGGTGAGCGTGCTGGGACTGCCCGGCACGCCGGAACCACGCGAGCTGGCGGAACTCGGCGTCGCCCGGGTGTCCTTCGGCCCCTGGCCCCAGCGAGTCGCCCTGACCTCGCTGGTCGACGTCGGCGCCGACCTGCTCGCCGGCGCCGGCCTGCCCGGCTGGGCTCGCAGCGTCAGCTGACGCCTTGGCCTGCTGGGCTCGCAGCGTCAGCTGACGCCTTGGCCTGCTCGGCTCGCAGCGTCAGCTGACGCCTTGGCCGGTAGCAGCCACAACTCACCAACTTTCTTGGATTGTGGTCTGGTTCGGCCCCGCTGCACCGTCACGGCCGAAGATTGCGTTGCGGTCGTTGCTCCGGGTCGAGCCAGGCCGGCGGGATGAACCAGGGCACGCCGTCGCGCATGGTGATCTGCCAGCCGCCGGTGTCGATCCGGTCATGGTGGTGGTCACAGAGCAGGCAGAGGTTGCCCAGATCGGTCGGGCCGCCTTCTCGCCACGGGATGATGTGGTGCCGCTCGGTCCACTCCGGTGGATCGGTGCAACCGGGAAAGCAGCAGCCCTGGTCACGGGCGATCAACGCGAGGGTCTGCTTGTCGCTGGCCACCCGCCGGGTAGTGCCGTAGTCGACGACACCGCCCTTACTGTTGTGCACGATCCAGGCGATGGCTGCCTGATCGGCAAGTCGCAGTGCCTGGCCGACGCTGAGCTTCTGCCCGTGACTGGTGGTCGCCAGGCCGGTGCCGGTCCGGAACTGCTCAGCAGTCATGGTGATCAGCACGGTTGCCGGGACGCCACCGGAGGCGGGCAGCTCACCAGCGCGCAGGGCAAGTTTCAGCACGCTGCGGAAGGCGTCGTGCATCCGCTGCCCCGCGGTGCGCTCATCGTGGTCACCGTTGGCCGACGGTTTCGGTACGGCAAGCGCATGCAGCACCGTCATCGCCAGGGCTGCGGTCTCGGTGTCGAGGTCGGCGGTGAGCCGGTGCATGCCATCTCCGTTCGGCACGCAGCTGAGGAAGCGTCGCCGTTGTTGACTGCGTTCCTCGGCCAGCCGACCGTCGGGATCCAGGGTGTCCAGCAACCGCCTGGCGATTCCGGTCAGGGTGCCGGCGTCGAACCGGTGCGCCTGCTCGACGAGGAAGGTTTCGGCATCGGCCTGTTGCTCGATGGGCAGCTGTGCCGAGCGCAGCCTGGCCATCGCCTGGATGATCACCTCTGCCTGCCGGGCGGTGATCGAACCGGCAGCGCGGGCGGCAGCGGCAGCGGGCAGTAAGGGCGGGAGTCGCTCACCGGTCAGGCTGGTGCGCGGCCCGAGCTCGCGAGCGTGGCGTACCCGGGTGCTGCTTTCAGCCGGTGAGAGGGTGAGCAGTCCGGACAGCAGTTGCTTCGATCCGCGCAGCACGTACCGGCCTGCCAGGTTGCGTGCCTCCAGCTCGGCGATCAGCACATGATCGAGGGCTTCGAGTTGCCGACGGGCCCGTTCAGCCAGCCGCAGTACCTCGAGCAGGTCGTCATCGGCAAGCGCGGAGAACGGGCACTCGGCAAGCTCGGCGACAGCGACCGGCAATGCCGATGCCCTTACCGTCGCCTCGTCAACCATCACCGTTGCCGTCATACATCAGACACTAGAGGGAGGGTCTGACGACTCCGCGATGCTGAAGGGCTGCTGTGGATAACTGGCCTAGGCGAGCTGGCAAATCTAGCGACACCACCGCACGTACGGATCCGGTCCGAGCAGCATCATGGTAGCCAGCAACGGGATCGCGCGACCTAGCAATCACGGCAGGGATCCGGTGACACCTTCGCCCCGGTACGTTTTGCCCTAGTCGTAAAGGATGTTAGTGACGTTGAGCCACCAACCATACCCCCACTGTGGGCGCGGGTCCCTAGCAGTCGGTCATGGCCTGGTTCGCCACAGCGCAGACCCCTTCATCGCTCACGCCAAGGAGTTCTCCGGGCGCCACAGTTCCAAGGTAGGGATGCCCGGCGTCTCGAACCCGAGCACCTGCCCGTAGAAGGACAGCTCGGCCTCCCGTGCGCCGATCAGGGACTCGGCCCGCCGGAAGCCGTGCGACTCCCCGGCATAGGCACGGTAGGCGTGCGGAATCCCCTTAGCTATCAAGGCATCCCGGAACATCTCCGCCTGCGCCGGCGGCACCACCGGGTCGTCCAGGCCCTGCAACATCAGCACCGGGCAGGACAGCCCGTCCACGTTCGACAGCGGTGCCCGCGACTGGTACAGCGGCAGCGCCTCCGGTAGCGGGCCGACCAGCCCGTCCAGATAACGGGATTCGAAGTCGTGGGTGGACTCGGCGAACTTGATCAGCTCGGCAACGCCGAAATAGCTCACCCCGCAGGCGAACACCTTGGTGCTGGTCAGCGCCGACAGTACCGTCCAGCCGCCTGCCGAACCGCCCTGGATGGCCAGCCGGTTGCCGTCGGCGAGGCCCTCGTCGGCGAGCCCGCGCACCACGGCCACGATGTCCTCGACATCGACCACACCCCACTGCCCGCGCAGCCGCTCCCGGTAGGCGCGGCCGTACCCGGTGGAGCCGCCGTAGTTGACGTCCACCACGCCCATCCCGCGGCTGGTCAGGTAGCTGACGGCCAGGTCCACCTTCGGCGACACCCGCGAGGTCGGCCCGCCGTGCACGAAGGCGACGTAGGGCGGCAGTTCGCCCTCGGGCGCGCTGAAGTCCGGATTGTTGGGCGGGTACACCAGGGCATGGACGTCGCGGCCACCCGGCCCGGTGAAGGTCATCGACCGTGCCTCGGGCAGGTAGTCCGCCGGCGGCAGCTCGTCGTTGCTCAGCCGCAGGTCGGTCAGCTCGCCGGTGGCCAGGTCCAGCGCCCGCAACCCGCTGTCGGTCCGGGAGCCGCCGCAGGTCAGCAACGCGCGGCCGTCCGCCACGCCGCTCAGCCCGATCGTGCTGATGTCACCAAGGTCGAAGTCGGTCAGCTCGCCGGTTGCCGGGTCGAGCACCGCCAGCCAGTCCAGGCCCAGGGTCCGCACGGTCAGCAGCCGCCCGTCGGCCAGGGGCGTGTACCACTGGCGTCCCAGCTGCCAGAGCGGCCCGCCGAAGTCCTCCGACCGGGGACAGAGCGGCTGCGGCTCGGAACCGTCGGCCAGCGGCATGCGGTAGAGGTTCCACCAGCCGGACCGGTCGCTGATCACGAACAGGCTGGTGTCATCAGCCCATTCCGGCTGCAGCACCGACTCGGTGGTCGAGCCCAGCAGGGTCCGCCACGGCCCGCAGACGCCGTCCTCGGTCAGCTCCGCCACCCGTAGCTCGGTGCCGTCCCACGGCATCTGCGGGTGCTCCCAGGCGATCCAGGCCAGCTTGGTGCCGTCGGGTGACAGCCTGGCGTGGGTCAGGAAGTGGGACCCGGACACCACCGACCGGATCCGCGATGGGTCCTCGGCAGCCGAGCCGTCCAGCGGCACCGCGCACACGTCACGGGTGATGGTGCCGTCGGGCTGGTGGCTCTCGCGGATGCACCACACCTCGGTGCCGTCGGCCGAGAGCTCCGGCTCGGCGTAGCGCAGGCTCGCGGGCTCCGAGCCCACCGGGGTCAGCGGCTCCGGCTCCCGCGAGCCGGCGGCCAGCCGGTACAGCCGCTGGTCGGTGAACTCGGCGAACAGCAGGCTGCCGTCAGGGCCGGCCGTCCAGGAGGCGCCGCCGTACTCGTGCACCCGGGTACGGGCGTTCCACGGTGCCGGCAGGACGTCCTCGGGTTCGCCGTCGGCCGCCAGCCTCCGGATGGACTGGCGCCCGGCTTCGGCGGGGCGCAACTCGCTCCACCACAACTCGCCACCCACATAATGTCCGCCGTAGACGGGGTGCTGGCTGCGTACCAGGTCGGCCGCGCTGATCGGTGAGGTCCATGAGCCGTAGGGTGCTGTCTGCATAACGCAGATCATGCCTGGTGCCCACACCGCGCGCGAACGGGCCTGACGGGTGTGGCCGTGCTGCTCAGGCGCCGGCGAAGCCGTGCTGGCGCCAGGCCTCGTACGCGGCGACGGCGGCGGCGTTGGACAGGTTCAACGACCGGCGGCCGGCCAGCATCGGGATGCGGACCTCGGCGGTGATCCGCCGGTCGGCAAGCACGGCCGCGGGCAGCCCGGTCGGCTCGGTTCCGAACAGCAGCACGTCACCGGGCTGGTAGCGCACCTCGGTGAACGGGGTAGCGGCCCGGGTGGTGAAGGCGTACACCCGGGACCCTGCGGCGATCGGGTCCGCCGGCGGTGCCGACCCCGACGATGACGCCGCCGATGACGCCGACGATGACGCCGGCGCCGACGACGATGCCGGCGGTGCCGCCCCCGACGGTGCCCACGCCGCCCAGGCCGCGTCGAGGTCGCGGTGCACGATGACCGAGGCCAGGTCGTGGTAATCCAGACCGGCCCGGCGCAGCTTGGCATCGGAGAGGTCGAAACCCAGCGGCCCGATCAGGTGAAGCTCGCTGCCGGTGGCAGCCACCAGCCGGATGGCGTTGCCGGTGTTGGGCGGGATCTTGGGTTCGAGGAAGGCGATCCGGAACATCAGCGGCCGGCTCCCGCTGACGGTGCGGAGCTACCCGGCGAGTCGCCCGGGGAGCCGTCCGGGGAGCCGTCCGGGGAACCGATCGGCGGTGCCCACGACGGCCGCGGGATGAGGCAGAACGGATGGCCGGCCGGGTCGGCGAACACCCGCGGCCCCGGCCCCGACGCCTGCCCGGACGCCACCTCCGGCACCGGCAGCCGGCGGGCGCCCAGGGCCAAGACCTTCGGTTCGGCCTCGTCCAGGTCCTCGACCATCACGTCCAGGTGCAGCTGCTGCGGACGTGCCGGATCCGGCCAGTCCGGCGCCCGGTACTCGGCCGCGAGCTGGAAGGCCAGCCCCGACGAGCGGTCGTGCACCGCCACCACCACGAAGTCCGGCCGCTGCCAGGT
This sequence comes from Jatrophihabitans sp., assembly GCF_036389215.1. Classification (GTDB taxonomy): domain Bacteria; phylum Actinomycetota; class Actinomycetes; order Mycobacteriales; family Jatrophihabitantaceae; genus Jatrophihabitans_A. The sequence goes on along the minus strand of NZ_DASVQG010000198.1, from coordinate 14,334 downwards.
GATCGGCCAGCCGAGCAGCTCGGAGTAGAACCGGGCCAGGGCAGCCGGCTCCGGGCAATCGAGCACGATGTGGTGCAGCCGTCCGATCATGCTGAGCAGCCCTTCTCTCGCCAACTCCCGCCGCCGACTCCCGCCGCCGACTCCCGCCGCCGACTCCTGCCGCCGACTCCTGCCGCCGACTCCTGCCGCCTGCTCCCGCCGCCGTGCCCGCACCGGCGCCGGCCGGGCCATAGGGCAGACTTTGGCACATGCCTGAAACCGTTGAGATCGGCCTGGGACGCGACGCCCGCCGCGGTTACCACCTGGACGAGATCGCCCTGGTGCCGACCCGGCGTACCCGGGGGTCCTCGGTGGTCTCGACCGCCTGGCAGATCGACGCGCACACCTTCGAGCTGCCGCTGGTGGCCGCACCGTCGGACGCGGTGGTCTCGCCCACGACGGCCGTCGAGATCGAGCGCCTCGGTGGCCTGGCGGTGCTCAACGGCGAGGGGCTGTGGGCTCGCTACGAGGACCCGGCGCAGGCGCTGGCCAGCATCGCCGACGAGTCCGGCTGCACCACCAGCACGCTGCAGCAGCTCTACTCCCAGCCGGTCTCGCCCGAGCTGCTGGCCCGCCGCACCAGCGAGCTGCAGGCCGCCGGCGTGCGGGTGGCAGTCCGGCTGTCGCCGCAGCACACCGTGGCACTCTCACCGGCGGTGCTCAAGGCCGGCGTGGACCTGCTGGTGATCCAGGGCACCGTGATCTCCGCCGAGCATGTCGGTTCCGAAGACTCCGCCGACGAGGCCCTCAACCTCAAGACCTTCATCGCCGACCTGGACATTCCGGTGCTGGTGGGCGGCGTGACCAATTACCAGACCGCGCTGCACCTGATGCGCACCGGGGCGGCCGGGGTCATCATCGGCTACGGGGCGCATTCGGGCTCCACCACCCACTCCGCGCTGGGCATCGACGTCCCGATGGCCACCGCGATCGCGGACGCCGCCGCGGCCCGGCGCGCCTACCTGGACGAGACCGGCGGCCGGTATGTCCATCTGATCGCCTACGGCGACATCACCACCGGGGGCGACATCGCCAAGGCGCTGGTCTGCGGGGCCGATGCGGTGATGCTGGGCGAGGCGCTGGCCGGTGCGGCCGAAGCGCCCGGTGGCGGGCGGTACTGGGACCCGACCGCCTCGCATCCGCGGGTGCCGCGCTCAGCCCTTGTCGACCTGGGCGTCGACCCGCAGGACCGCCCGCCGCTGGCGGAGCTGCTGCTCGGCCCGACCGCGGACCCCAGCGGTGAGCGCAACCTGTTCGGGTCGCTGCGCCGGGTGATGGCCAAATGCGGCTACTCCTCGGTCAAGGAGTTCCAGAAGGCCGAGCTGATCGTCACCGGCCGCTGACAACACACGCTGATAACAAAGACTGCACAAGTCCGTGCAATCGACTTGATGCGCCGCAGGCTCGCGCGCACACTGGACACGTGCTTTTGGCAGTGGTATTGATCGGGCTGCTCGCGCTGCCATACCTGGTGGGCAGGGCGGTCCGAGTGGTGCGCCGCCAGTGCGAGTTGATCGCAGAGCAGCGCGCCGAACAGCGCCGGCCGGCTGGTGCCACGGTGCCGATCGAGAAGGTCGCGGCGGACCTGCGCCGGCTGCGCGCCCAGCTGGAAGCCAGAGAGAACCGGCCGGGTTCGACCGGCAAGGGCATGCGGATGGGCGCGGTCCGGACCGCCTACCTCCAGGTGCTCGCCGAGGCCTGCCAGCGGCTCGAGGTGGCGCCGCCGCGGTCCGGTCCGCACTGGCACACCCCGCTTGCCGAGATCTACCGGGTCGAGGCACAGCTGCGCGAGCGCGGCCTGGACGTCCGGCCGGTCAGCCTGGCTGGCTCCCGGGCGGCCTGAGCCCCCGGACCGGTCGTCGGGCACGACCCCCTGCCGTCCGGCTGCAACGTTCCACTGTTCCTGGCGCATCTGCCTCTCAGACCCGTCGTTACCGTCGGTACTGGGGTACCAGCGGCAGTAGGCAGGGAGGAGCCAGCATGCGGTTGCTTGCCGTGACCGTGCTCACCGCCTTGGCGGTTACCGGCTGCGCATCGACGCAGTCCACCGCGAGGGGCGGATCCAGCACCGGCTTCAGCACCGGTACGGCGTCGGCAGGCCCGACCGGCAGCGGCCCGGCAGTCGGCGGTAGCGGGGCTACCAGCGGCAGCTCGCCGGGCACGAGCTCGGCACCGGTGGCTGCCCGGTGTCCGGACCAGCTGGACGAGGGCCAGTACAACGGCAGGCAGGCCAAGCCGGTGTCCGGTGACGTCACCGTGGACTGGGTGCTGCGCTGCCGGGTCGCACCTCAGCCGGACGGCAGCCGGTTCCTGCTCACCGAGCGTTCGACCAGCGACCCGACGGCGTTGCTGGCGGCGTTGCGGTCCTCGGACGAGCCGCGCAGCAGCGGCGCCTGCCCGATGATCCGGGTGGTGGTGCCGTACTTCGCGCTCGTGCAGCGCGACGGCCGGGTGGTGGTGCCGAAGATCCCGCTCACCGGCTGCGGGATGCCGCAGACCGGGGTGCTGCAGGCCCTGAACCAGATGAGCTTCGAGGTGATCGGCAGGAAGCGGCTGCCCTGAGCCGGCCGGCTACAGCCAGCCGTTGCGCTTGAACGCCAGGTACAGCGCCCCGGCCAGCACCGCGATGACCAGCACGCTGCTGACGAAACCGGAATGGTGCCCGAAGCCCGGGTAGGGCACGTTCTGGCCGTAGAAACCGGTGACGGCGGTCGGGATGGCGATCAGCGCGGTGTAGGACGTCAGCTTCTTCATGATCGTGTTCAGCCGGGCGTCCTGCAGCGAGAGGTTGGTCTCGAACACCGAACTGATCATGTCCCGCAGCGATTCGGTCCACTCGGTCGCGCGCAGCACGTGGTCGTACAAGTCGTCGAGGTAGGGCCGCAGCTCCTGCGGCACGTCGCTGTCGCGGCGGGCCAGGGTGTTGACCACCTCGCGCATCGGCAGCACCGCCCGGCGGGTCTGGACCAGCGACTTGCGCAGCGCGAACGTCCGGCGTTGCAGCTGGTGGGTGCCGTTCGCCTGGTCGAACAGCAGGTCCTCAAGGTCCTCGATCTCGTCGTCGAGGGCTTGCACGACGTCGAACTGGCCGTCGACCAGCACGTCGAGCATTCCCCAGGCCAGCGCCTTCACCCCGTAGCGCATCAGCTCGGCGTTCTCGTCCCAGCGATCGACGATGGTGTCGATGTCGAACCATTCGCCGGCATGGACGGTGACGAACGCCTGCTTGAGCACGAACGCCGAAACCTGGACGTCGCGCAAGTCGCCGCTCTCGCGGTCCAGTCGCAACGCGCGGGCGGTGAGGAAGGTGTGGCTGGCGTAGCGGGAGGCCTTCGGGCGCTCGTGGTGGGCCACCGCGTCCTCGATGGCCAGCTTGTCCAGCGACAGCTCCGCACCCAGTTCGGCCAGCCGGGCTGCGTCCGGGGCCTGCAGGTCCGCCCACACCATGCAGTCCGGCTGGCAGACGTAGTCCGACAGCTCCTCGAAGGCGAAGTCCTCCTTCTCCAGGACGCCGTCGCGCCACAGTCTGGTGCGGATGGCTGCTTCGGTCATGCTCACTCGTCTCCACGCCGGGGCGCTGGCCGTCGGTGCGGCCGTATCGTGTCGAGCATGTCATGGAATGCGGCGCAACTTCCCTCCTTCGCCGGCCGGACCGCGCTGGTCACCGGCGGCAATTCCGGCATCGGCTGGTACACCGCGCTGGAGCTGGCCCGGCACGGCGCCCGGGTCCGGTTGGCCAGCCGGAACGCCGAGCGCGGCGCTGAGGCGGTGAGCCGTATCGAGGCGCAGCTGCCCGGTGCCGACATCGAGCCGGTGCAGCTGGACCTGGCCTCGCTCGCCTCGGTCAAGGCACTGGCCGACGGCTGGAACGGCCCGTTGCACCTGCTGGTCAACAACGCCGGGGTGATGGCGCCGCCGGAGCTGCGCAAGACCGAGGACGGTTTCGAGCTGCAGTTCGGCACCAACCACCTCGGCCATTTCGCGCTGACCGGCCGGCTGCTGCCGGCGCTGCTGTCGGCCGGCAGCGGTGCCAGCGGGGGTGGTGCCAGCGGCGGTGGTTCCAGTGGCGGTGGTTCCAGCGGCAGCGGTCCCGGCGACGGCGGCCTCAGCGGTGCCCGGGTGGTGACGGTGTCCTCGCTGCTGCACCGGGGCGGCCGGGCTGGGCCGTTGCGCGGGGAGCCCGAGCGGGGCTACTCGCCGCAGTTGGCCTATGCGAACTCCAAGCTCGCCAACGTGCTGTTCGCGCTGGAGCTGCAGCGCCGCGCCGAGGCCCATGCAGCGCCGCTGACCTCGACGGCCGCCCATCCGGGCGTCTCGCAGACGAACCTGATGCTCAACCCGGACGGGATGGGCGCCCGGTCGCGGTCGCGACTGATACGCCACACGGTGGGACGGCTGGTCTTCCAGTCGGCGGCGGCCGGGTCGGAGCCGACGCTGTACGCCGCCAGCGTCGCCGCGCCCGGCTCGTACAGCGGGCCGCAGTGGCCCGGCGGCATGCGCGGTCCGGCGGGGCCTGCCACACCGAGCAGGACCGCCCGGGACCCGCGGCTGGCCGCCGAGCTGTGGGACCTGAGCGAGCGGCTGACCGGGGTGAGCTACCAGTGGTCGTGAGCATGGTCGACCAGCGGTTGCCGGGTGACTGACCACCCCTGGTCGCTGGGCTGATAGCGGGGCCGGCTCTGCGAGAATGACCCGGTGCAGACCGACACCGTGCTCGTCGTTGACTATGGGGCGCAGTACGCGCAGCTGATCGCCCGCCGGGTGCGCGAGGCCAACGTCTACTCCGAGATCGTGCCGTCCTCGATGCCGGCCGCCGAGATGCTGGCCCGGGAGCCGAAGGCGATCATCCTGTCCGGTGGCCCGGCGTCGGTGTACGCCCCGGACGCGCCCAGCACCGACCCGGCGCTGTTCGAGGGTGGGGTGCCGGTGTTCGGCATCTGCTACGGCTTCCAGGCGATGACCCAGGCGCTCGGGGGCGAGGTCGCCAACACCGGCGGGTCGGAGTTCGGCCGGACGCTGCTGTCGATCACCTCGCCCGGGGTGCTGTTCGCTGAGGCCCGCGACCCGCGGCAGGTCTGGATGTCACACGGCGACGAGGTGACCCGGGCGCCTGAGGGGTTCGTGGTGACCGCGTCCTCGGCAGGTGCCCCGGTCGCCGCCTTCGAGGACATCGGGCGCGGGCTGGCCGGCGTGCAGTTCCATCCGGAGGTGCTGCACACCGAGCACGGCCAGCAGCTGCTGAAGAACTTCCTCTACGACATCGCCGGCCTGAAACCGACCTGGACCGACGCGAACATCATCGATGAGCAGGTCTCGGCGATCCGCGCGCAGGTAGGGAACTCCCGGGTGATCTGCGGGCTGTCCGGCGGGGTGGACTCGGCGGTGGCCGCGGCGCTGGTGCAGCGCGCGGTGGGGGATCAGCTGACCTGCGTGTTCGTCGACCACGGGCTGCTGCGGGCCGGCGAGGCGGAGCAGGTCGAGACCGATTTCGTGGCGGCGACCGGGGTGTCGCTGAAGATCGTCGATGCCCGCCGGCAGTTCCTGGACGCCCTGGCCGGGGTGACCGATCCGGAGACCAAGCGGAAGATCATCGGGCGGGAGTTCATCCGGTCCTTCGAGCAGGCCGAGCGCGAGCTGATCGCTTCGAGTTCGGATGGCCCGCCGTTCGAGTTCCTGGTGCAGGGCACGCTGTATCCGGACGTGGTGGAGTCCGGCGGCGGCACCGGGACGGCGAACATCAAGAGCCACCACAATGTCGGCGGGCTGCCGTCGGACCTGCTGTTCAAGCTGGTGGAGCCGCTGCGCTCGCTGTTCAAGGACGAGGTGCGCCGGGTCGGGCTGGAGTTGGGGCTGCCGGAGCAGATCGTCTGGCGACAGCCGTTTCCCGGTCCGGGCCTGGGGATCCGGATCATCGGCGCGGTGGATGCCGAGCGGCTGGAGATCCTGCGCCGGGCCGATTCGATCGCCCGGGCCGAGCTGTCGGCGGCCGGGTTGGACCGGTCGATCTGGCAGTGCCCGGTGGTGCTGCTGGCCGACGTCCGGTCGGTGGGCGTGCAGGGTGACGGGCGGTCCTACGGGCACCCGGTGGTGCTGCGTCCGGTGTCGTCGGAGGACGCGATGACCGCCGACTGGACCCGGGTGCCCTACGACGTGCTGGAGAAGATCTCGACCCGGATCACCAACGAGGTGCGCGAGGTCAACCGGGTGGTGCTGGACGTGACGTCCAAGCCCCCCGGCACCATCGAATGGGAGTGAGCCGCGGTCTTGCGGCACGCGACCGGGTCTGCTGGTCTAGTGACTTGATACCGTCTTAACCCGAAAGCGCTGATTATGCATATTCAGGTGAGAGACTGGGCAATCGACCCCCAGCCGCAAGACGGAAGGCTCACCCATGAGCAGGAACCCAACCGGAGTCCCCCGGGATCACCGGCGCCGGCTCAACCGGCGTACCGGCCTGGGCTCGGCGTTATTCCTCGCTGGTGTGCTGCTCGTCCTGGGTGGCGCAGGCCAGCCGAGTGCGGGCGCGGCCACGCCAGCGGCGGTCAATCAGTGCAACGGTACTGACAATGCCGGCGGCCAGGCGGTGGTGTGCACCGTGTCCGTCACAAACAATCTCGACCTCAGTACGGGCCTCTCCAGTTCCAGCGCGACGGTCACTGAATGCCACGGCGCGGCGAACGCTGAGCCTACCTGCACCACCACCGTCACCAACCGTCCCCACCAGCCCGTCATCTCTGTCACCCAATGCGACGGTTCGGGCAACGGCGGCGGCGGAACGGTGACCTGTGCCGTCGAAGTGGTCAACAAGATCACCGGGACGGCCACCGGAGAGCCGGCGAGTGTCAACCAGTGCATCGGTTCTGGAACCGGCGGCGGTATCGAACCGACCATCCTGTGCACGCCCGTAGGGAGCACCACCGATGCCGTCGTCGACCAATGCAACAGCTCCGGCAACGGCGGAGGCGGGACCCTACGAGTTCGATGCACGGTCCTCCCGTCCACGCAGGTCGCCGCCCTGTCCGTCACCATCGATCAATGCAACGGCTCCGGCAATGGGGGTGGGGCCACCGTCACCTGCACCGCCTCCCTCCTGAACACCATCATCGGCGCACCAGCGACCAGTGGCCCTCCGACTGCCACCGCACCGGTGACCACCGCCAGCCGCACTGCCACCGCGCCGGTGACCAGCCCGCGGGTGACCAGTGGTCCACCGGTAAGCACCACTACCCCGCCCGTGGTGGGTTCGCCGCCGGTCGGCAGCCCGCCGTTCATCCCTCCGGCGGGGCTTACCGGTGATAGCCCACCCAGCGTCGGGGGTAGCACTGGTCACGGCCTACGCGGAGTTGGAGCGCTTCTGCTGCTAACCGGCGTCGCGTTGTTGGCGCGTCGTCGTCGGCTGGAGTGACCGTCAGCAAGGCTCTGGTGGTCGCGGCGGTCGCTGTCGCCACGACGGCGGGATGCCAGTCCAACGTGGCCATGCCCACTCGATCGCACATCGCCTCCGTCGCGACGCACGACCGTCCTCGACCAACTCCATCCCAGCGCGTCGGCATCAGCGCGTTGCCCTTCTCATTGGTGGTCAACACCCACCAGGGCGCCATCTCCGCGCCGGTCGCTCCTCTGGTCGCCTCTGTGCACGCCGACGGCCACGCAGATCCCATCGACCCTCCGCATGCCACGGCCCGGGAGTGGCTGACTGCCGTCTGGATCGCCCAATCGGCCTACCCGGACAGGCCTTCCACCGGCACCAGTTACGTCTACGGGCACGCATGCCACCATCACGCCTGCGCGTTCACCGGGCTGCGCAACGTCCGTTCCGGTGATGCCATCACGGTGACGACGACGGCGCGCGAGCTGAGCTACCACGTCTGCGCCACCGGCATCTCGCCCAAGTCGGGCGACCTTGAAGTGCCCCGCTGTGCGAATGGGGCGCCGGACCTCGTCCTCGTCACCTGTGAGTACGAGGGGGGCGACGTCAGCGCCAACAATCTCGTCGTCGTCGCCACGTCGACCGATTGAGATCAGCGGGAGCTGTTCAGCAGCAGCCGGGCCCAGGCGTCGGCCAACCAGGTTGCGAACTCGTCCGGAGTCCAACCGCGTTGCCGGACCAGGAGATCCCAGTACTCGGCGGCGTTCATGCTCCAGACGATGTCGGCTACCTGGCCGTCGCTGAGATCGTCGCGGAGGTCTCCGGTGGCTCGCAGGGTGGCGGCGAGTGCTCGCATGTTGGTGGCTCTGCGTTCGGAAATCTCAGTCCACAGTGTCGCGCAGTCCTTGTCGGTGATGGCGGCGTCGCGCAGCGCCAGAAAGACCGGCGCCAGGCGCTCCTGGATGGCGGTGATGGCCTGGGCGTAGATCGTGATGGCTTCCAGGGCGGTGGGGGCGGCCCGCATCCGGATGACGTAGTCGCGCTGTTCTGCGGGCACGGCCTGATCGGTGCCGGAGATAGCGGTCTCGACGAGCTCGCGTAGCAGCGCGGGCTTGCGGCCCACCGTCGCGTAGATGGTGTCCGGTGACACTCGTGCGTGCCGGGCGATATCGGCGATGGTCGTTCCGGTATAGCCCTTGGTCACAAAGAGATGCCGCGCTGCCAGCAGTACCGCCTGCCGGGTCGCTTCGGCCTGCTCCGCCCGCCGCGGGGAGTGGTAAGCACGGGGGCTTCCTTGCTGCTTGACGTGGTCGGCCATTCCGTCGTACCGTCACCTTATTCATCCGAAAGCCTTTCGGATATAATATCAGGAGGCCCGGTCATGGTCTACGCGTACATCCAGAACGTTCCCATCGGCGAGGATGTGTACCGCCGCGTGATCGACGCGATCGGTCCGGAGCCCCTCGAAGGCTCACTGCTGCACCTGTGCGTCCGGGAGCCTGACGGGAAGTTGCGCTACATCGACGTGTGGGAGTCCGAAGAAGCCTGCGCGCAGGCGTTCGAGGAACGGATTCACCCAGCGGTCAACGCCGCGTTCGGGGGCGAGCGCCCCTCGGCGGAACCGACTGTTCACCGGTTGGATGTCCTGCACGCCACGGGAAGCCTGGTCGAGTCCAGCTGGGCCTGACGCGCGCCGACCCACTCATCGGATTGCGCCCTAGCGGTCCGACGGTGGCTACTGGGCCGCCAGCCAGGCGCATAGGAACGGCACAGGGTTTCGCACAATGTTCTCAAGGGCGCCGCGGTCTACCTGTGGCACTGCAACATCGACGGTGCGTCGCGACGTCCAGCTCGCGCTGCCGGAAGAGGCCTGCGCCAAGGTGTACGCGACCACCGGCTACCAGCAGAGCGTGCAGAACCTGGCCCGGACCTCGCTGACCTCGGACAATGTGTTCGGCAACGACGGCGGCACCCATCAGCTGGCCACGATGAGCGGATCGGTGTCGCGTGGCTACACCGCCTCGCTGACAGTGGCCGTCTGAACGGCTCGCCCAGCTGGGGGGATTGCGCCCAGCTGAGGGGATTGCCCTTAGTTAGCAGGCCTTTGCCTGAGCCGACCGGTAACCCAGCACGGCGAGGCCTTAAAGAAATGGCCGGGCTGGGACGATGATGCGGTCGTGAGTGTTCTCCGAAGCGCCGACGGCCTGACCCAGGCCGAGCTGTCCCGACTGGCCGCCCTGCACACCCTCGAGGTGCTGGACCAGCCTCGCAGCTTCCAGCTGGACGCCCTTGCCCGATTGGCGGCCTTCATCTGTGGAACCCCGACCGCGGTGGTGAACCTGATCGATGCGGACCGGCAGTTCTCCGCCGCCGCCTACGGTTGCGAGCCGGCTGACGTCAGCAGGCAGGAGTCGATGTGCGCCACCAGCATCGAGTCCGTCGACGTCAGCTACACCGCCGACGCCACCGAGGACGCCCGCTGGTCCGACAACCCCTACGTCACCGGGCAACTCGACCGGATCCGGCTCTACGCGGCCGCCCCGCTGATCCTCAGCGGCGGCGAGGTGATCGGCACCGTGTGCGCGTTCAGCGGGCAACGCCAGGAGCTGACCCGCCTGCAACTGGAACGGCTGCGCGACATCGCCGACCAGGTGGTGCTGGTGCTCCAGCTCCGCGACGACGCCGCTCGGCTGGGCCATGCGGCCACCCGTGACCACCTGACCGGCCTGCCGAACCGCGCGCTGTTCTCTCAAGCCCTGGAGATGGCACTGGCCAAGCATGAGCGCGGGTCAGCCACGCCCACCGTGATCTTCCTGGACCTCGACCGGTTCAAGGCGGTCAACGACACCCACGGCCACGCGGCAGGCGATGAGTTGCTTCGTGCGGTGGCGCACCGGCTGCTGGAGACGGTGCGGGCCACCGACCTGATTGCCCGGCTGTCCGGCGACGAGCTGGTCATCCTGACCGAGTCGGCCGCCGGTGACCCACCAACGGCGCTGCTCACCCGGCTGGCCGAGGCCTTCGGCACGCCGTTCGAGCTGTCCTGCGGCCCTCGGCGACACCCCGGCCAGCCTGGTGGCCCGTGCCGACGCGGCGATGTACGAGTCCAAGCACCGATCGGACGGGTGGCCGCGCTGAGCGTGCCCGCCGCGCTGAGCGTGCCCGCCGCGCTGAGCGTGCCCGCCACGCTGAGCGTGCCCGCCGCGCTGAGCGTGCCCGCCGCGCTGAGCGTGCCCGCCGCGCTCGCCGCCAATCGTTGGCCGCGCTGCGGCGGGCCGCTCGGCGAGTCGCCCTGCTACGCGGCCAACGATCGGCAACCAACGGCGAGAAGGGCAACCAACGGCGAGAAGGCAACCAACGGCGAGATGTGCCACCACGACGCCGAACGGATCAGCCGGGTAGGACCGGCCGCCGGCCGAACGGCCAGCCGAGCAGGACCGACGGTCCGGTCGCGGCGGTGAAACCACCGTCCGCCTCCTGAGTGATGTGCCAGACGCGGACATCCTTGCCACCGAGAGCGACGTCCTTCTCAGAGAAGCGCACGCTGTCTCGATGGACCGCACCGACACCGCGGACCACCGTCGTCCCCGTTTCCGTCGAGAGGGTGAAGTCGGTCTCGCCCCGGAAGTCGGCCAGCGCGGTCGGAACCCGGCCCCGGCAAGCCTTGACGTGGTAGAGGCGGCCCGAGGCGACCGGTCCCGCCGGATAGAGCGCCATGCGATATACCACTGCGATTCCCTCCGCCCGCGCGCAGCTGGACTCAGTACCAGTGCCGGCGGCCACCGACGCCACGACCGGCAGAGCCGACGACCGCCAGGATCAGGCCGATGACGAGCAGGATGATGCCCAGCGTCCACAGGATCGTGATGCCGGTGATGAATCCGATGATGAGCAGGATGATGCCCAGGATGATCATGAGGTCTCTCCCGTTTGGCACTGCGGCGCCAGAGTTTCCGGCGTCTTCCAGCACTTCTCACTGCACCACCCCTAGGGCCGGTGCGGTACACCCCTACGGAGGTTTATTGTCCAGGGATGACCACGAACCGGCCCGCGCCGAACGCGCCGATCACCGTGGCGCTGGTCGATGACTACGACGTGGTGGTGCTGGGCGTGGCGCAGATGTTCCAGCAGTACGACGACCGGATCACGATCGCTGAGCTCGACACTAATGAGCCCGTCGTCGACAGCGTGGACATCGCGCTCTATGACTCCTTCGCCCAACCCGAGTCCGATCACGACGAGATAGCCGTCCTGGTCGAGAATCCCCGCGCCCGGCGAGTGGTGGTCTACACCTGGAACTTCCACCCCGATCTGATCGCCAGCGCCTGCCAGCAAGGAGCGCGCGGTTACCTCTCCAAGACCCTGCCCGCCCGCGATCTCGTCGCCGCGCTGGAAGCCGTGCATGCCGGTGAGCTGGTCATCAGCGACCCGCCGCAGCGGGCCCGCAGCGCACCCGGCCTGGACTGGCCGGGCCGGCGCGAAGGGCTCACCGACCGGGAAGCCGAGATCCTGGCGCTCATCACCCAGGGCAAGAGCAACGCCGACGTGGCCAGGCTGACCTACCTCAGCCCGAACACCGTGAAGTCCTACATCCGCACCATCTACCGGAAGATCGGCGTGGCCAGCCGAACCCAGGCCGTCCTCTGGGGTGTCAAGCACGGCTTCACGCCCGACCGGCACCGCATCGACCACTGGCGCGGCGGGCCCTGACACTGCGACCACTGGCGCGGCGGGCCCTGACACCGCGACACCTGACACCTGACACCGCGGCACCTGACACCGCGGCACCTGACACCGCGGCACCTGACGCCGCGCACCTGACGCCGCGGCACCCGGCCATCCTCGGTGCCGGTGGCGTATCTGATCCGCCGCAACCACCCGCTGCCGCCTGCGAGGGACGTGGTAGAAACTCCCGTATCCGCTTCCGGGCACATCCGCTTCCGGCACATCCACTTCCGGCAACAGGAGGATCGCATGGGCGACATCGCGAGCAAGGTCGACAAGGCGTATGAGACCAAGAGCATCAGCGAACTCGCCGACGCGCCGGTAGACGCGCTTCAGGGTGTCAGCGCCGGCGACGCCGAGCACCTTCAGGCCGCGTTCAACATCAAGACCGTGCGCGACCTGGGCACCAACAAGTACTTCCTGTGGGCCCAAGCCATCGCGAAGCTGGCCGACTGACCCCTGCGAGGCCTGCGCGACGTCAGGCACAGCGCGAGCGGGACTCCTAGCTGCAGTTGCCGGCTCAATGCAACCATTGCCCCGGCCAGGCGTCTCTGGAGGTAGCACCACGACTGGGGTGGTGCGCCGAGCCGGGGACGGTGGCCATGAGGACGACGATGGTGCGCAACAAGGATGTGCCGGTGCAGCTATCACCGGTGGACGATGCCGACTCGGCGGTGGCCGCACTGTTCCAGTCCCATCGGCTGGCCATGGTGCGGCTGGCGTTGCTGCTCGTCGACGATGTCGAGACCAGCGAGGACGTGGTGCAGGAGGCCTTCGCGGCCCTGCACCGGCGCTGGCCGGCGCTCGCCGACCAGGAGGCGGCGGTCGGTTACCTGCGCAGCTGCGTGCTGAACGGATCGCGTTCGGTGCTGCGCCGGCGCCGGACGGTCCGCCGCAATCCCTATCCCGAGGCAGACACCCTGTCGGTCGAGGGTGCTGACGGGCGGGTGCTGCTGGCCGAGGAGCACCGCGAGGTGATCGGCGCGCTGCAACGGCTGCCTCGACGGCAACGCGAGGTGATCGTGCTGCGGTACTGGTCCGAGCTCTCCGAAGCAGAGATCGCTGCCACCCTGGGCATCTCCGTAGGTGCCGTCAAATCCAACGCGTTCCACGGTCGCCAGGCGATCGCCGCAGCACTTGGAGGTGCCGAATGAACACCGTCGACGACCGGATCTCAGCCGCCCTGCGCGCCCGGGCCGAATCGCTGACCGAGGATGACCTGTCACCGGCCTTGCCGCCCGTCGGCCACTGGGCACAGCCTGCCCGCGGCCGGTGGACCGCCCCGCTGCTGGCCGCCGCCGTCGTCGGGATCGCGGCGGCGGGCACCGTCACCGCGGTGCAGTTGAGCCGCTCGGACCACGCCAGCCCGGCCCGGCCGACGGTGTCGGTACATCCCACGCCCAGCGGGGTCATACCGACACCGTCAGCATCCACTCCGGTGCCGTCGCAGTCGGCGTCGCAGCCCGTGCCGTCGAAGTCGGCGTCCCGGCCGGCTCCGTCGCACCCGGCGTCGCAGCCGGCTCCGTCACAGTCGGCGTCCCACCCGCCGGCGCTCCCGCCGTTCAAGCTGGCTTACCAGCCGCTGTGGCCGTTCGGCAGCTACTCCGAGGCCGAGCAGTGGCGCACGAAGGACGGCGGATCGCAGCCGTGGCACCTCGACGCCGGCCAGACCGCGCTGAACTTCACCCGGTCCTACCTGGGATTCACCGAGATCGACCAGGTCGGCACGTCCGTGCTGAGCGATGCCGGCGCCCACGTCGACGTCGGTTACCTCAATCCCAACGGCCAGCTCAGTGTCGCGGCCACCCTGCACCTGGTCCGGTACGGCGACGCCGCGGACTCGCCGTGGGAGGTGGTCGGCAGCGACGACACCACGCTCACGCTGGAGCAGCCGGCCTACGGATCGCAGGTCAGCTCGCCGATGACCATCGGCGGCCACATCACCGGGGTGGACGAGAACATCGTGGTGTCGGTGCTCGCCAGCCAGACCGACCGCGCCACGCTGGCCCGGATCCCGGCCGGTGGTGACGGGTCGCCCTGGACCACCGGGGAGGTTTCCTTCACCCAGCGTGGGGTGTTGACCATCGTGGCCAGCACCGGCGGCCACGTGCAGCAGGTGGAACGGTTCGCGATCCAGGGCGTGCACACCTGACGTCCGCTCCCGCCACGGCTCAGCGCCGGGTTGGTGCCCTTGCGGCACC
>NZ_DASVQG010000197.1:0-25706 GCF_036389215.1 Jatrophihabitans sp. | reverse complement strand
TCCACCAGGGCGACAACACCACCGGCGAGGGCGAAGGCGATGACGAAGTGGTCGTCGTCCACCTCACCAAGCTGCCGACCGACGCGACCAAGATCAGCTTCGCCGTCACCATTCACGACGCCGACAGCCGCCGCCAGAATTTCGGAATGGTCAGCAACGCCTTCATCCGCGTCGTCAACGATGCCGGCGGCACCGAGATAGCACGCTTCGACCTGTCGGAAGACGCCTCGACCGAGACGGCGATGATCTTCGGCGAGCTCTACCGCCATGCCGGTGACTGGAAATTCCGGGCGGTCGGCCAGGGTTACTCCTCCGGGCTGGCCGGTATCGCGCGAGACTACGGCGTCAATGTCGGCTGATCCGGCTGATCACCTGACAAGGCCACCCTTTCAACCGCGGCATCAGGGCCCGGTTACCTACAGATAGCGAATTTTTCATGTTGTTAAGAACGTTCGGCGGCTCGTTCGGGGTCACCGCGGTAGGGCTGTTCCTGGCCTTCCTGTACGGCGGCACCACCGGGCTGGCGGTCGCTGCCATCCTGACCGTCCTGGAGATCTCGGTCTCCTTCGACAACGCCGTGGTCAACGCGACGGTGCTGGGCGGGATGAGCGAGTTCTGGCAGAAGCTGTTCCTGACCGTCGGCGTGCTCATCGCCGTCTTCGGCATGCGGCTCGCGTTCCCGCTGATCATCGTCGGGATCACCGCCCACCTGTCACCGACGGCGGCCGTCTCGCTGGCGCTGGAGAAGGGCAGCGTGCACGAGCCTGGCAGCTACGCCAACCTGCTGCACGAGGCACACCCGGCGATCGCGGCCTTCGGCGGGATGTTCCTGCTGATGCTGTTCCTGGACTTCATCCTCGAGGAGCGCGACATCACCTGGTTGTCCTGGCTGGAGCGGCCGCTGGCACGGATCGGCAAGCTCGACCAGCTGTCGGTGGTGGTCGCCAGCGTCCTGCTGGTCATCGCCGCGACCCAGTTGGCGCGCGAGGACAAGGTGGTCAGCGTGCTGATGTCCGGCGTCTTCGGCATGGTCACCTACATCCTGGTCAACGGGCTCGGTGGCCTGCTCGAAGAGCATGAGGTCGCCGATGACGATGACGAATCCGGCTCGGGCCAGTCGGCGGTGGCAGCCCCGCCCAGGGCCACCGGCGAACTCGTCCTGAAGGTCGGCAAGGCTGCCTTCGTGTCGTTCCTCTACCTCGAGGTCCTGGACGCCTCGTTCAGCTTCGATGGTGTGATCGGCGCCTTCGCCATCACCTCGGACCCGATCATCATCGCCATCGGCCTCGGCGTCGGGGCCATGTACATCCGGTCGCTGACGGTGTACCTGGTCCGCAAGGGCACCCTCGCCGAGTACGTGTACCTGGAGCACGGAGCGCTGTGGGCGATCGGTTCGCTGGCGGTGCTGCTGCTGCTCACCATCAAGTACGAGATTCCGGAGGTCGTCACCGGCCTGATCGGGGTCGGCTTCATCGCCGCCGCCCTGGTGTCCTCCATCCGCCGCAACCGGCGCATCGGCGACACCCCGTCCGGTACCGGCACCCCCTCCGATCTCGACCCGGCCCCGGCCGCGGTCTGAGATCGCCCAGCGAAGAGAAAGCAGACTGACATGGGAATCGACTACACCAAGCGCCCGGCGACCCCGGCCACGCCGGCCGCCGCGGCGCAGCCCGCCGGCGGCGCTCCGGTGTCGCTGTCCAAGGTCACCCTGACCAAGTCAGCCCCGACGGTGTCGCTGACCAAGCAGGGCTCCTCGACCGGCGTGCTGCGCGTCAACCTGAACTGGAACGCTCGCCCGGCCGGTGGCGGTGGCGGGTTGTTCAAGCGCTCCGCGCCCACCCTCGACCTCGATCTCGGGTGCCTGTACGAGTTCACCGACGGCACCAAGGGCGTGGTCCAGGCGCTGGGCAATGCCTTCGCCGCCAGTCCCAAGGGCGTGTCGGAGCCGGTCATCCGGCTGGACGGCGATGACCGTTCGGGCACCAAGTCCGACGGCGAGAACCTGTTGATCAACCTCGGCTACGCCAACCAGATCAAGCGGGTGCTGGTGTTCGCCCTGATCTACCAGGGGGCCGCCAACTGGGCCGCCGCCGACGGCGTGGTGACGCTGTTCCCGGCCAACGGCCCGCAGGTCGAGGTCCGGCTGGACGAGACCCGCGACGGTGCCAGGATCTGCGGCATCGCGCTGCTGGAGAGCCGCAACGGCGAGCTTTCGGTCCGCCGCGAGGTCAACTACATCGAGGGCAGCCAGAGCGCGCTGGACCGCGCCTACGGCTGGGGCATGAACTGGGCGCCGGGTCGCAAGTAGCCTTTCGGCCAACAGTCGGCCCGCAGCCCGCCAACCAGAAGGAGTTCCAGGATGTCTGACCTCGACCTCGGTTCGAGTGCTACCCCGGCGGCTACCCCGCCGGCCGGTAACGCGCTGGTGCTGGCACCCCCGCCCCCGGTGGTCGTGGTGGAGAAGGAGCAGGCCGTCGGAGCGGTGCCGGTGGACACCGCCCGGCAGGTGGAACTGCGCGCCCGGGCCCAGACCTTCGCCCAGGAACTGGCCAGCATCGATGCCAACTCACCGGCGTTCACCGAGAAGGTCAACGCGATCACCTCGATGGGCGAGCAGGACATGCGCGCCGCGGCCAGCGTCTCCAACCGGATGCTGGACCGTCCGGCGGCGGCGTTGAACGCGGGCAAGGGCGGGGGCGGCGCCGATGCCCAGTCGCGGGTGGCCAGCACCCTGGTTGAGCTCCGCCAGACCGTCACCGAGCTCGACCCGAACCGGGCCGACCTGGCCGGGGTCAAGAAGGTGCTGAAGTTCCTGCCCGGCGGGGACAAGGTGCAGCGGTACTTCGCCAAGTACGAGTCGGCGCAGACACAGCTCAACGCGATCATCAAGTCGCTGCAGTCAGGCCAGGACGAGCTGCGCAAGGACAACGCCAGCATCGACACCGAGAAGGCCAACATGTGGGCCACGATGGGCAAGCTCAGCGAGTACAACGAGCTTGCCGGCGCCCTCGACGCCGCCGTCGAGGAGAAGATCGCCCAGCTGCAGGCCGCCGGCCAGACCAAGCAGGCCGACGCCTTGAAGGCCGACGCGCTGTTCCCGATCCGGCAGCGGCGCCAGGACCTCATGACCCAGATGGCCGTGGCGGTGCAGGGTTACATGGCCCTGGACCTGGTGCGCAAGAACAACATCGAGCTCATCAAGGGCGTCGACCGGGCCCAGACCACCACCATCGCGGCGCTGCGGACCGCGATCATCGTCTCGCAGGCGTTGTCCCGGCAGAAGCTGGTGCTGGAGCAGATCACCGCGTTGAACGCGACCACCTCGGACCTGATCGAGCGCACCTCCGAGCAGTTGCGGATCCAGGGCGGTCAGATCAACCAGCAGGCCGCTTCGTCGACGATCGAGGTCGCCAAGCTGCAGGCCGCCTTCGACAACGTCTTCGCCACCATGGACGCTCTGGACACCTTCCGCGCCCAGGCCACCGACTCGATGGCGGCGACGGTGGACGCGCTGCAGGGCCAGATCGAGCGGGCCAAGCCCTACCTCGAGCGCACCCGCCGGGGTGAGCTGAGCGGCTGAGCGCCGCCGAGGGAGAATGAGGCCAGTGAGGTAGCCCTCCCTGCGACGACGAAATGGATGACCATGACCTGGTTCCGGAAGCTGCTGCCGCCGCCGGCCGCACCGGCTCCGGCGCCGGAGCCGACGCTGCCGGAACCGGAGGCCGACGGTGACGACCCGGCGACCCTGCGCGGCAACCTGGCCCAGCTCAACCGGTTCGTCAACCAGAACTCCGGCCGGCTGCCGGGCGAGTCGGTGGTCACCGCGCGCCGGGTGACCGACGTGCTGCGTGAGGTCATCGACACCTCCGAGATCCGCCCGCTCGACATCTATGCGGTGATCTCGGTCAAGGGCATCCTGCAGGATTACCTGCCCACCACGCTGCGCAGCTTCCTGGCCCTCGACGAGGCCCAGCTCACGGTGCCCCGGCCGTCCGGCCGGACCCCGATCCAGTCCCTGCAGGAACAGCTGGAGGCGCTGCTGGACGCCGCGACCAGCGTGCTCATCGCTGCCCAGGCGCAGGATGCCGACGCGCTGCTGAGCCAGGGCAGCTTCTTGCGCACCAAGTTCTCCGGATCGGACCTCGACTTATGAGGCAGATCCATGAGGGCAGATCGATGAGGCGCATCGATGAGGGCAGAGCTGTGAAGGCGGCCCGGTAATGGCGACCATGAAGCGCGGTTCGAACGTCGCCCTGACTCGCGAGATACCCAGCCTTACCGGCCTGGTGCTCGGCGTGCGCTGGGACGCCGGGGCCGAAACGGCGTTGACCGACAACCTGGTGGTCGCCACCATCCTGTGCGACGAGCACAGCAAGGCCCTCTCCGACGAGCACTTCGTGTTCTTCAACCAGCTCACCGAACCGTCGATGACGGTCAGCCAGCTGGAGAAGGCGATGGGCCCGGATGCCGAGCAGATCGAGATCCAGCTGGACGCGGTGCCGCCGGAGGTCCGGCGGATCGTCGTGGTGATGTACCTCAACGAGGGCATGGGCCTGCGGCGCAGTCTCGGCCGGCTGCGCGAGTGCGTCCTGCGGGTGCTCAACCTCGCCGACAACGCCGAGCTGGTCAGATCCGAGAACCTGGCCAGCGCACTCGACGGGGAGACCGCGATGACGCTGGGCGAGGTGTACCGCCATCAGGGCGACTGGAAGTTCAAGGTGATCGGCGAGGGGTACTCCACCGGCATCGCGGGCCTGGCCAAGGACTACGGGATCACGTTGTGAACGTCGACGTCCACGCCCCGGACCGGGCACCGGCGCGCGCCGACCTGCCGTTCCTGCGGCATCGCGCCCGGTTCCGGCCGCCGGCAGCGGCTCCCGTCGCGAGTTCGTCCAGGGCGGACCTGTCCACCGAGCGGCCGGCTGCGGCTGGCGGCTCGTCGAGCCTGGACCTGTCCTCGCCCGGGCCGGGCCGGGCTGCCGCCGCCGCGGCTCCCGCTGGTAGCTCGTCGAGTTTGGACCTGTCCTCGCCCGTGCCGGGCCGGGCTCCCGCCGCTCGGCCGGCTGCGCCTGCGGCCGGCGGTTCGGCCAGCCTGGACCTGTCGCGGCCGGTCACCCCGGCGGCCCAGGTCCCGGGAGCTCAGGCCGCCCCGGCTCCCCCCGCTACGCCGTCGCGGCGGGTGGCCCGCCCGCTGCCCCGGGCCCGGTCCGGTGAGCGGACGCTGCTGACCCCCAAGGCCCCCACGGTCACCCTCAATCGCCTGCAGAGCGGCATCGGCGTCCTGACCATCGAGGCTGCCTGCTCCGCGGCGGTCGGGGACCTGCGGATCGGCGCCGGCTACGAACTCGCCGACGGCCACAGCTCCCTGGTGTCGCGGGTCAGTGGCGTGGCCACCGCTCCACGCAACTCCCGGCGCCCGGTGATCGTGGCCCGGGCCGAGCAGTACGAGCGGCTGCTGGTGGACCTGCGGCAGAGCAGGCAGCTGGACCGGCTGGTCGTCTACGGCTTCTCCGAGTCGGGTAGGCAGCTCAACTGGGGCGGCACGCTGGTGCTCAGCACGGCCGGCGGCGCCCGGGTGGAGCTTCCGCTGGACCGGCCGCCGTCCGGTGGGGTGGCGGTGCTGCTGTCGATCTACAACGTCCGCGGCGAGTTCGTGGTGCGGGCCGAGATGGAGAACTTCGCGGGATCGATCCGCAACGCGATCCAGGCCTATGGCTTCGACCGGATCAGCTGGCTGGACGACCGCACCCCGGTGGCCTGAGGAGGGCTGACATGCGCCATTTCGATTTCCTGTCCGAGGCCGACGGGCGGCGGCTGTTCTTCCGGCCGCCGCAGCCGTTCAGCGCCACCGACGACCTGAGCGTGCTCGGGATGGCGTTGGGAGCCACCCTCTACAGCCCGGCGACCCGGCCGGCGCTGGTCGCCGACCTCGCCAAGCGGGTCAGCCAGGGCGTGCTGAGCACGGTGATCTGCCTGGAGGACTCCATCCCGGACGAGGCAGTGGCCGCCGCCGAGCGGAACGTCATCGCGCAGTTGCGGGCCTACGCCGAGTCCGGGGCGCAGCGCCCGCTGGTGTTCATCCGGGTCCGCTCGGCGAGCCAGATCCCGATGATCGTGGCCGGCCTCGGCGAGCAGGCCTCCATCCTGGCCGGGTTCGTGCTGCCGAAGTTCACCGACGAGAACGGCGCGCCGTTCCTGGACGCCATCCGCGAGGCCAGCGTCACGACCGGCCACCGGCTGCTGGCGATGCCGGTGCTGGAGGCGCCGACGGTGATCTTCGCCGAGTCCCGGACCGAGGTGCTGCTGCAGGTCCGCCAGCTGTTGGACAAGTACCGCGAGCACGTGGTGGCCGTCCGGATCGGGGCCACCGACCTCAGCTCGTCCTTCGGCCTGCGCCGCTCCCGGGACCTGACGATCTATGACGTCCGGGTGGTGGCCGACGTCATCGCCGATGTGGTCAACATCTTCGCCCGCGCCGACGAGACCGGGTTCGCCGTCACCGGAGCGGTCTGGGAGTACTTCTCCGGAACGGAGCGGATGTTCAAGCCGCAGCTCCGCGAGGCACCGTTCATCGAGCACTCCGAGCGGGCACTGCGGGCCGAGCTGATCGCCCGCGACCTCGACGGCCTGATCCGCGAGGTGGCCCTGGACAAGGCGAACGGCCTGACCGGCAAGACCGTCATCCATCCCAGCCACGTGGCGGCGGTGCACGCGCTGTCGGTCGTGACCCACGAGGAATACTGCGACGCCCGCGACGTGCTGGGCACCCGATCCGGCGGCGGGGTGTCCTCCTCGGCGTACGGCAACAAGATGAACGAGTCCAAGCCGCACTCGGCGTGGGCCCGGCGCACCGTGCTGCGCGCCGCGGTGTTCGGTGTCGCCAACCCTGACATCTCCTTCGTCGACCTGCTCGGCGCCGGGCTGCATCAATGACTGCCGCCCGAACCGCCCCGGCGGCCGGCCGGGGCGGCACCGTGCCATGGCCGGGTCAGTGGGTCACCGGCGCTCTCGGCATCAGCTTCGAGTCCGAATCGCAGGAGACCGGTAGCCCGCTGACGGTGCCGGACCTGGTGGGCATGGCGTTGCGCCACAACCCGCGCCGGGCGCATCTGCTGGTGTCGACGGTGCTGGGCAAGCACCTGCCGGCCGATCCACGGCTGGTCTACGGCGCCGGCCGGCTGCTGGGCGCGCTGGTCACCGACCGGCTGGCCGGCCGGCCGGCCGACATCGCCGCCGCTGACCTGGCCGGCCGGCACAGTGACATCGCCGCCGGTGACATCGCCGCCGGTGACATCGCCGCCGCCGGTGGCAGCCTGCTGCGGTCGGCTCTCAGCTCCGCCGAGCAAGCCGGGGACGCCCGGCGCCTGATCGACCTGTGCGACCGGCACCGCGCTACCAGCCGGCCGGTCGCCGGCGCGCTGGTGCTCGGGTACGCCGAAACCGCGACCGCGCTGGGCCACTGCGTCGCCGAGTCACTGGCGGCCGACTACCTGCAGTCCACCCGGCGCCGGGTTGCCGGCTACCAGCCGGTGGCGGCCTTCGACGAGGAGCACAGCCACGCCACCCGGCACCTGCTGCTGCCGGCCGATCCGGGACTGCTGGCGGGATCGGGACCGCTGGTGCTGGTCGACGACGAGCTGTCGACCGGTCAGACGGTGCTCAACACCATCCAGGCGCTGCACCGGCACTGGCCGCGGCGGCGTTACCTGATCGCCGCCCTGGTCGATCTTCGCTCGGCCGCGGACCAGGCCCGGCTGCGCCGCACCGCCGAGCAGTTGGGTGCCGAGATCGACGTGGTGGCATTGGCGTCCGGGCGGCTGCGGGTTCCCGAGGCCGCGCTGGCCACCGGGCAGCTGCTGGCGGCCCGGCAGCCGGTGACACCGCCCTACTCGGGGGGCCGGGCTCGGCTGAGCCCGGTGCTGACCGCCCCGGCTGAACTCGCCGACAGCGGCCGGCACGGCTTCGCGGCAGGCCGGCAGGCCGGCTTCGAGCGGGCGAGTGCGCAGCTGGCCCGGCGGCTGGCCGACCGATTGCGTCACCATCACCGGATGCCCGGGCACGGCTCACCTGGTCAAGCCGCGGCTGATCGCGCTACCGCTAGCCCCGCTGCCCCAAGCCCAGCTGCCGCAAAGCGGGTCCTGGTGCTGGGCTGCGAGGAGTTGATGTACGCGCCGCTGCGGATCGCCGCCGACCTGGCCACCGAGCTCGAGGGCTGGGCCACGGTCCGCTACTCCAGCACCACCCGCTCGCCGGTCGTCGCGGTTGACGATCCGGGTTACGCGATCCGCAACCGGTTGAGCTTTCCCAGCACGGACGATCCCGCCGACGGCCCGGGACCGCGCTATGCCTACAACGTCGCAGGCTCCGCGCCGGGGGAGCGGTTCAGCGACATCGTCCTGGTCACCGACACCGACCTGAGCGGTCACTACGACACGACCGGCCTGGTCGGGCAACTGGCCTCGGTGACCGATCACCTGCAGCTAGTCCAGCTTCCCGCGCACCAGCCGGTTTTCCCTGCCGGGAGTGGACACATCAGCGTCGCGCCTGGCCCCCAGGCCGGCTGGCAGCTGCCCGCCCCGCTGACCGGCCCCGGCTTCGGCAGTTACGCCGCAGCCGACGTGGCCTGGTTGCTCACCGACCTGTCCGGGGTTGCGCTGGAAGCCCCGACCGAGGAGCGCGAGGAGGCGATCCAGTCCGGCGGCGCGCACTATGCCGAGTCGCTGCCGCAGGAGTACCAGCCGAGCCCGGAGTACCGGCAGCTGTTCGCCGACGCCCTGGCCGAGTCGGCGCAGCGGCTGGCGCACGCCGTCGGGGTCGTCACCGAGCTGGTGCTGGACCGGCGCGGGCCAGGGGTGGTGCTCGCCTCGCTGGCCAGGGCCGGCACGCCGGTGGGCGTCCTGATGCGTCGCTGGGCACGCTATGCGCACGGCCTGGAGCTGCCGCACTACAGCGTTTCTATCGTCCGGGGCAGGGGAATCGACGAGCTGGCGCTGGCCTACCTGGCCCGCCGTCACGATCCGGCCGACGTGATGTTCATCGACGGCTGGACCGGGAAGGGCGCGATCACCCGTGAGCTGGCGGACGCGGTTGCCGGTGTGAACCGCGCCTGGTGGCCGGCCGGCGGCGGCTTCTCAGCGGAGCTGGCGGTGCTCGCCGATCCGGGCAGTTGCGCGCCGATCTTCGGCACCCGGGAGGATTACCTGATCCCCTCTGCCTGCCTGAACTCCACGGTGTCCGGGCTGGTGTCGCGCACGGTGCTCAACGCCGACCTGATCGGGCCCGGCCAGTATCACGGCGCCAAGTTCTACGCCGAGCTCGCCGATGCCGACGTGTCACTGGACTTCATCGACGCGATTGCCGAGGAATTTCCGGCGGTGGCCGCGATGGTGACGCGGGACTGGCCGGTGCTGCGGGATTCCGACCGGCGGCCGACCTGGGCCGGCTGGCAGAGCGTGCGCCGGCTCAGTGAGGAGTACGGGATCCATGACGAGAATCTCGTCAAGCCGGGCGTCGGCGAGACCACCCGGGTGCTGTTGCGCCGGGTGCCGTGGAAGATCCTGATCCGCGCCGAGGACGCCGGCCGGTTGCACCACGTCCTCCTGCTGGCGCGCCAGCGCGGGGTCCCGGTCGAGCGCGTCGACGGATTGGCCTTCAGCTGCGTGGGCCTGATCCATCCCCGGTTCAGCCGGGCCAGCCCCACCGGTGTCGCAGCCGGGCGGGCCGGCGTCGGCGCGGCAACCGGTGCACGCCCATGACCGTCCTGATCGCGACCGACCTGGACCGGACCCTGGTGTACTCCCGGGCCGCGCTGGCGCTCACCCGCGACGTCCTGCCGCCGCTGACCTGTGTCGAGCGGCGAGCCGGCGAGCAGGTCAGTTTCATGACCGCGGCGGCGGCCCGGTTGACCGCCGCGCTGGCCAACCGGGCGGTGCTGGTACCGGTGACCACCAGGCTGCCCGACCAGCTGTCCAGGATCAGGCTGCCGGGCCCGCCCAGCCGGTTCGCGGTCGCGGCCAATGGCGGCGTGCTGCTGGTGGACGGCGTGGCAGACCCTGGCTGGCACGGCCGGGTCGTCGCCACGGTCGCCGGGTCCACAAGACTGTCTGATATTGCATCATACGTCAGACAACATTGCCATCCTGCCTGGACGGTGCAGGTCCGCGAGGCCGGCGGCCTGTTCTGCTACGCCGTACTGGATGAGGCCGGTGCTCCGGACGGTTTCGTCGCCGAGGCCGCGGAGTGGGCCGCCGAGCGCGGCTGGACGGTCTCGGCCCAGGGCCGCAAGCTCTACTGGATGCCGCGCGGGCTGACCAAGACCGCGGCGGTCAGCGAGGTGGCCGACCGGGTCGGTGCCGAGCTGGTGCTCGCGGCGGGGGATTCGCTGCTGGACCAGGACCTGCTGTGCTACGCCGACCGGGGCATCCACCCGGCGCACGGCGAGCTGTTCGCCATCGGCTGGTCGGCTCCCCAGGTGGAGCGCACCAAGGCGGCCGGGGTGCTGGCCGGCCAGGAGATCGTGGAGTGGTTCGCCGCCCGGGTCGGCGAATTCGGCCGCTGGGCGGTGCCGCCGGACACGGCGATAAGCTGACTGCACCGTTCCACTGCTACACCGCCCCACCAGCTGCACCGTCCCACGATCTACACCGTCCCACGATCTACACCGTCCCACGATCGCCAGGAGAGACCGCCGCGATGATCGACCTGAAGAAGCTGGCCGCCGACCCGGAGGAGTACCGCCGCTCGCTGGTCAAGCGGGGAGCCGAGTCGGTGGACGTCGACGGCGTGCTCAAGGCCCAGCAGGAAGTGACCCAGCTGACCCAGGAGTACGAGCAGCTGCGGGTGCAGAGCAAGGAGCTGACCAAGCGCGCGGCCAGGGACGAGGCGCTGCGTGCCGAGGCCCGGGAGCTGCGTGATCAGCAGACCGAGCTGGAGACCCGGCTGCGGCAGGCTCGCGAGGAGCTGAACACCAAGGCGTCCTGGTTGCCCAACTATCTCGATGACCGGGTGCCGGCCGGTGACGAGTCGGACAACACCGTGATCCGCGCGGCGAACCCGCCGGCCGGTGACCGGGCCTACCGCCCGCACGACGAGATCGCCCAGGGCCTCGGCATCCTGGACACCGAGCGGGCCGCGAAGCTGTCCGGCTCGCGGTTCTATGTGCTGAAAGGCGATGGTGTCCGGCTGCGGCTGGCGATGTTCCAGCTCTACCTCGACATGGTCGAGGGCCAGGGCTTCGAGCTGGTGTCGCCACCCGTGCTGGCCAAGCGATTCTCCTTCTACGCCTCGGGATACCTGCCGTTCGCGCAGTCGGACAACTTCGGCATCGCCGACTCCGAGCTGTCGCTGACCGGCACGTCGGAGCAGGCGCTGCTGGCCATGCACGCCGACGAGGTGATGCCCGAGCTGCCGGTGAAGTACCTGGGCGATTCGATGTGCTTCCGCACCGAGGCCGGCAGCCACGGCCGCGACGTCCGGGGCATGATGCGGGTGCACCAGTTCTACAAGCTGGAGCAGTTCCTGTTCTGCGCGCCCGAGGAGGTCGAGGCGCTGCACCTGCAGATGCTCGACAACGAGGTCGCCTTCATCGACGCGCTGAACGTGCCCAGCCAGACGATCATCTGCAGCTCCGGCGACGTGGCCGCGCCCGGTTTCTTCAAGTACGACGTCGAGGCGTGGTTCCCGGCAACCGGCACGTACCGCGAGCTGACCTCGAACACCAACCTGACCGACTACCAGACCCGGCGGGCCGGCATCCGGACCCGGATCGACGGCAAGATGGTGCACCCGTACACGATCTCGGCCACCGGCTTCTGTGACCGGCACATCGCCGCGCTGCTGGAGAACAACCAACTCGAGGACGGCTCGGTCACCGTGCCGGAGGCGCTGCGGCCCTACCTGGGCGGGCGTGAGGTGCTGCGCCCGGTCGGCTGACTGCTGCCCGGTGTGCCGGCTTGGGTCGTCCGGCTAACTCGGGCGTCCGGCCCGCTTCGGCAGTCGGCCTAGCTCGGATCGTCCGGCGCGCTTCACTGCTGTGGCGCGCGGTGCACGCTGACCAGGTAGCCGCTGGACTCCTCGGCGCCGTCCCAGCTGCCGTGCCGCGCCACCGCTGCCAGGCCGGCCTCGGCGCAGGCCGCCTGGTAATCCGCGGCCGGTGTCACCGGGCAGCCGGCCGGCAGGTGCGCGGCGTCCAGGCCGAAGCCGGCGACCAGCAGGCCGCCGGGTGCCAGCACCGCGGCCAGCCGCTGGACGGTGGCGGTCAGGGTGCCAGCGGCGAGCAGCGGGATGACGTTGCCGGCCGCGACCACCAGGTCGAAGCCGGCGCCGGGCGCCGGGGAGCCGGTGGTCGGTGCGTCGAGACCGGCCAGTCGGGCCAACTCGCTGAAGCCCGGTAGCGCGGCGAGGTCGGCGGTCAACCAGGGCAGGTCGGGCCTGGCCCCGCGGGCCTCGGCCAGCATCGAGGAGTCCACGTCGACCCCGACGGTGCGGTAGCCCAGCTCGGCGAGCCTGATCGCCACCCGGCCGGTGCCGCAGCCGGCGTCGAGCACCAGCGCCGGGGCCGGCAGCTGGGCGGCGCAGAAAGTGGCCTCGCCGTGCACGTCCTGGCCGGTGGCCGCCAGCCGCGCGAACCGGGCGGCGTAGTCAGCTCCGGATGCTCGCCCGGCCAGTCGCGCCCACCGGGTGACCGGCTCGCTCTCCTCGTCCATGGGCGTGACGGTAACCGAACACCGCTGATCGTGAACTCATCCATCCAGCCAGTCGTGCCTGGCTCTGGAAAGCTGTGCCGGTGACCAAAGGCGCTCGGGATTCACGGTTCCACCAGAAGGCTCGGATCGCGCAGTGCGGACCGGTGACGAGGCGGCGCCGAGCACCAACCACTACGAGGCCGTAATCTCGGCGGCCAGGCCATGATGGCGAACCAAACCTGGTTCTGCTTTTAAGTCATGCGGGACATCGTCACAATGAAGGCTCCGGCTTACGTTTGAATCGCAGTGCTAGCCGGCGCCCGCAGAGTCACACCAGACCGCGCGTCCGACACGTGCTCGCGAGACTTCCCGAGAGAGCTTGGGCTCTAGTAGATTTTTGCTTATCAGCGTGGCAAATTAGGCCATTGTCACCACTCTGGGCAATCTGTCCTAGAAGCCCGATGCCACTTGCTTGCTGCGTCCATCTCAGGACTTTGCCGATGGACAGGCGTTGCCGCTAGCCCATCGGTGGTACCCATGTCAAACTGCTTCAAGAGAGTGATCGGAGGGCACGGGGGGAGGCGGTTAGCAATGACGACAACCTTTCGACGAGGTGCTCCCTGGGACACGCTGTCGACACGTCAGGTAAACGTATTACTCAGGGCGGTAGACCTACACCAGGGGCTCATTGAATCAAGCCATCACGATGCGCGACGCGAGCTGCGTTACCATAAGACGCCCGCTTACCTTGTGGACTTTCAGCTTGTGTGGCGTTACATTTACGACGAGAGCGGCATTGATATTGACAGGGTGTTGGAGCTCGATTATCTGTTTGGCCACGGAGATATTCCCATATTAATCGGCCTCGGCACGCACCTTGAGATCCGGTCCAATTTAAGGCGGCGAACCGGTATCGATACTACGTCGTCGGATTTCAGGGCGTCCACATCGCTAACTGAGTACCTGAGTGCCCTATCGAATTCCAGACGGCAGAATGCTGATGCGTTCCTGCGCAGGGCGCCTAGAGAGAGCCGCGCGCTTGAGCGACTACATGACCTGCTACGTCGTCCAAACGTACGCAGAGTCGAGGAAGTCGCCGAGTTGAGAGTCGACTACGACCAGCAAACCTTTGACATCGCACAGCGTTATTTGAATGCTACTCGGCCAACTCTTACGGATAACAACCTTGCCGATGCGATTAATTTAGGCCAGGTAGTAGCTTTACGTCTATCGGATTATCCATACTACCCATTTCTGCTAACAGATGCCGATCTGATTCTAGACGATGGGCGCTTTGCAGGAGACGTCTTTGATTCGGCACGAGCACATCGAATAGGAATAAGCAGAACACCGCTAACGGCGATATACTCTCGTGTAGCTTCCTCAGTTTACGGAGATCCACGCGACGCAATCACCCGAACTAACTGGCTTGCTTTAGCTGCGGAGCGATGTCGGTTCGATTTGCGAGAATGCCGAGGCTACCTTGAGGAAGTCGTCGACGCTAGCGAGGACGAATGGCGATCTCGTGTAGCAAATGAGGGTCTCGGTGGAAAATTACTGGAAGAACTAGGGGATATCTTGCGGTTCGTTGAGGACCCACTTATCACCGAAACGCAGCGCTTGTACGATAGCCTTCGGATGAAGGCTGTAAACATGGGCTCTCACCGTGGCGCATCACCTTCCGCCGATTCCCCGCGCAGGGTATTTGACCTTATCCTCGGGATCTCGCGGAGTCTAGAGGCTGGTCGGAGAGGTGCAACTACCTTCGACGAAATGTGGTCTAGTGCGATCAAGGTCGCTGTCAAACGCTTCAAGCATTTTGTGCTCCTTTCATTCGTAGATGCCGCGGGTGCGGAATATTTGTACGTCGAGCGACACGAATCTCACTTTGTTCTACGCTGGCCCACGGCTGTTAGAAGTGATCGGCTGCTCGCTACGCTTTCGGATGCATTTGCAAGAAGCTTCGCGGTTTCCGGCGACCATGACGTGATTATGCAAGCAGGTGTGCAGGACGATATCCTTGAATTCGCAACAAAATTCCCAGTTACAGTGGACGAGTTGATAGATGCTTGCGGGGTTATGCCGAGCTGGGTACGTTTTAACTCCAAGCCCTTTGACCTTTACGCGGACATCCTGTCCCAATCCGGTGTAACCCCTCTCGTTGGGATATTAACTGATTCACCCGATTGGAGATTGATTGCAGAGTTGTATACTAATACGTCCGCGCGATTCATATTTCAAGCATGGTTAAATTCCGCGCTAGCATTTTGCCGGGCTGATTTCGAAGAGATGGGCGAAGATAATGTTGACTTTTCTTCAGCGCAGGTCTGAGGCAGCCTATATTTTGAATAAGCGACATGATAGGCGCATTGGGCGATGGGGCGGTAACGCTGGAAGCCCGTGTGAAATTGCTCACTATTATCATCGCGGATTGGAGGCGTCCAAGTACGAGCAGCGGTTTTGCTACAGCAATTATTCGCCCCACTCGATTCCCCTGAAGAGAGATGCTCGAGTGCATGGTCCGGCGAAACTTCATCTTCAGGAAGACTATGCCGACTTCGAGCTTATAGCTCGTCCTAGCAATTACAATCCGGGGGAGATCGCTGAGTATCCAGTGCTCGCTACACTGGAAACGACAGGAGATGGCCAAGTCGTGACCGAGGTGTTCTTGGCGCCCGCGCCTGGGGTCAAGATCGCGTTCCCTCCAAAAGTCACCTTGACCGGTACGGCAAACGTCGAGCGCTTGGATGTGTGCTGCTCATGAAGGCATCCGCGCTTGCGCGTATCGTCTAGGATGTTAGGGGTCGTTCATGAGCGTGGTGATACCGCTCGTTCCCTTCATCATATCGGCAGTCCTATTCTGTAGAAGTTACGCCGACTTATTCGAGCCGCTCCAGGATAAAGAACCGCCATCGTGGGTCTGGAAGAGTAGTCAGGCGGTCCTTGTTGCGGCCGTGACCCCGCTGGTCCTTATCGCCAGGCCAGAGATGGATGGCAAGTGGCTTGGTTGGTTGGTCGGAACTGCACTAATATCCATTGTTATATTCGTGCTGCTTAATGTAGGCATGTCGCGTTCAAGCTATTTCAATATGCAGCGGCACACGGGTCTAGGAAAATGGGAATTCAAGGCAGTAGTGACCCCTGCGCGCATCGTTTGCTTCACAGGGCTAGCCGTCATTAGTGGCTGTGGGGCGGTAGCAGTTATCGTCGGGCGATCCGCCGCGTAGCAGCGACACGTACTTCACTACCTAAGACTGTCATGCGGCGATTTGGTGAGCTAAGTTAGGCGTGCTAGCGATTGCATGCCGGGCCGACGGTTCGGCCGAGATCGCTCGACGCGCCGGGTTTCATAGAGTCGGGTTGTTTGCGGTGCGCGCTGACCGGATAGCCGTCCGGCTCGCCAGCGCCATCCTCGCTGCCGTGCCGAGGGCTCTCTCAGGGTCCTCTCGGCGTGCTGGCTCTGGAAAGCTGTGCCGGTGACCAAGGCGCTCGGGATTCAGTTCCACCACGAAGGCTCGGGATCGCGCAGGCGAACCGGGTGACGAGGCGGCGGCCGAGCACCACCGAGCGGCGCTGGATGCCTTCCAGCGGCTGGCTCCGGCTGATCCACACGATGTCGAGGGCAGCTGGACCTTGCTGCCAGGCATGGCATCTCGCGGTAACGGCGGCCGAGGCTGATGAGCCGGCCGCGAGCGAGCATCTTTAGGCGGCCGAGCGCATCCTCACGTGGCTGGCGACCATGGAGCCGGGCAACGTCGAAGCGCGGCGCGGTCTGGGCACCCGCCACCTCAGCCGCGGACCTCGACCACCGTCTTGAGCACCGCCGGGTCGGTCCGGCCCATCCGCAGCGCGTCCTCGGCCCGGTCCAGTGGCACCCGGGCGCCGACCAGGGTGTCCAGCGGGATCCGCCCGGAGGCGGCCAGCGCGATCGCGGCCGGATAGGTGTTGGCGTACCGGAACGTCCCGGTCACGGTCAGCTCGCGGTTCTGGATTGCCTGTACCGGCAACGTCATCGTGGCGTTCGCCCCCATCCCCACCAGCACCGCCGTGCCGGCCGGCCGCAGCGCGAGGATGCCGGCGCCCGCGACCGGTTCGATGCCGGTGCACTCCAGCAGCACGTCGGCGCCGACGTCGGCGAGGTCCGAGCCGGCAGGTATCGCCTCGTCGATGCCGAGCTCCAGGGCCTGCTCCAGCCGGGCAGTGTTGATGTCGGTGACCGCGACGTGCGCGGCGCCCGAGGCGCGTGCCACCAGCCCGGCGAGCACCCCGATCGGGCCGGCCCCGGTGACCAGCACCCGCGAGCCGGCGGTCACCCCGGCCTTGCGGCACGCCCAGATGCCCACCGACAGCGGCTCGATCAGGGCGGCGCCGGCATCGGTCAGCGAATCGGGCACGGCGAAGGCGAAGTCCGCGTCGATCACCACCTGCTCGGCCAGCGAGCCGTCGATCGGCGGGGTGGCGAAGAACCGGACGTCCGGGCAGAGGTTGTACCGGCCGGCCCGGCACTGCTCGCAGCGCCGGCACGGCACGCCGGGCTCCAGCGCCACCCGCTGGCCGAGGGACAGGTGGGTGACCGCAGAGCCGACGGCGACCACGGTGCCGCCACTCTCGTGGCCGAGGATCATCGGCGCCTCGACGACGTACTCGCCGATCCGGCCGTGCTCGTAGTAGTGCACGTCGGAGCCGCAGATGCCCACCGCGGAGATCTCGACGAGCACCTGATCAGGGTCCGGCTGTGGAGCCGGCACGTCCTCGATGCGCAGGTCGTGGATGCCATGCAGGACGGCGGCGCGGTTGCTGGCCATGCCTTCGATTCAACCAGCTTCTCCTCG
Organism: Jatrophihabitans sp.; assembly: GCF_036389215.1. GTDB lineage: Bacteria > Actinomycetota > Actinomycetes > Mycobacteriales > Jatrophihabitantaceae > Jatrophihabitans_A. The sequence continues at coordinate 8,191 of NZ_DASVQG010000197.1, read as the reverse complement.
GCGATGATGTAGGCCATGTTCGACGGGTTCGACGAGTGGGATCTGCCGGTGGCCGACGGGGTGAGCCTGCACGGCCGCAGCGGCGGCGATCCGGACGGTGGGTTCCCGGTCGTGCTGCTGCACGGACACCCGCGCACCCACACCACCTGGTACCGGGTGGCGCCGCTGCTGGTCGCCGCGGGCATCTGGCACGCCTGGGCGGGCCACGTCCGGGGCGTGGTGATCGACAGTGGCCACCAGATGGCCGAGCAGGCATCCGAGCAGCTGGCCGCCGAACTGGCCCGGTTCCTGAGCCAGCGCTAAATCCCTGGGCGCCATCGGGGAGACTGGCGGGATGGACAAGGAGACCAGAGCCGAGACCAGAGCAAGGCGTGCCGCCTGTTCGGAGTTCGTCAACGGTGACGGGCTGGTGCAGCCGGCCGACTGGCTGGCCACCATCGGCGCGGACGTGGAGCCCGACGTGTACGGCGACGGCGGTGTCGTCACCGACCTGGAGCAGCACGTCGCCGATCTGCTCGGCAAGCCGGCCGCGGTGTTCCTGCCCAGCGGCACGATGGCCCAGGGCGCGATGCTGCGGGTGCATGCCGACCGGCGAACCAGCCGCACCGTGCTCTGGCACCCGGCCTGCCACCTGGAGAACCACGAGGCTCAGGCCCATGCCCGGCTGCACGCTCTGATCGGCCGTCCGGTCGGTGAGCTGGACCGGCTGATCACGCTGGCCGACCTGGACGAGGTGGCCGAACCGGTCGCGGCCCTGCTGCTGGAACTGCCGCAGCGAGACCTCGGCGGGCAGCAGCCGAGCTGGGACGAGCTGGCCGCCCAGGCCGGTTGGGCGCGTGACCGGGGCGCCGCCGTGCACCTGGACGGGGCCCGGCTGTGGGAGGCCTCAGCCGGTTATGACCGCTCGCCGGCCGAGATCTCGGCGCTGTTCGACACGGTGTATGTCTCGTTCTACAAGGGGATCGGGGCGCTGCCGGGCTGCTGCGTGGCAGGCTCGGCCACCGACATCGCGCAGGTCCGCGAGTGGCGCCGGCGGCTGGGCGGCACCCTGTTCGGCATGTGGCCCAACGCCGCGTCCGCGCTGGCGCTGCTGCCCGAGCGGCTGGCCGAGATGCCGGCCCGGCTGCGGCACGCCCGCGCGATCGCCGCCGGGCTGGCGGCTACCGACGGGGTGCGGGTGGTGCCCGATCCGCCGCAGACGCCGATGATGCACCTGCTGTTCCAGGTGTCCGCCGACCGGTTCACCGACAACGCCCGCCGGCTCGCCGAGGAGTCCGGCATCTGGACCTGGGCCGAGCCGTCCCCGACCGGTGACCCGAGCGTGGTGCGCTGCGAGCTGAGCGTCGGGCGGGCCACCTGCCGGCTGACGCCGGCTGTGATTGCCGACACCCTGGCAGCGCTGGCCCGCTGAGCAAACCCGGATCGCTCGGTAGATAAAGGGCGTTCGGCCTGGCTGGTCCCCGCTGCGCTGTCGGTGCCGGCCGGTAGGAACGAGGCATGACCGCTGAAGCTCTGGACACCGCTGCTCCGAACAAGGCGGGGCAGCTGCTGCAGGTGCGGCGGATCTGGGCCGAGCCCGAGGCGGTGGCCAGCCCGCGGGGTCGTCAGGTCCTCGACCGGTTCCCGGCCGCCGAACTCATCGAGGTCGACTCGCACTGGAAGATCGAGGAGCTGCACGGCAACGCCGGCAACGTCGACCGATGGGTCCGGGTCAAGACCGAGGACCTGGTGATGGGCGTCAAGAAGTCGCTGTCGGCCCGCCCGAACGGCCGGTCGGCGGACTGGATCGCCCCGTCGCTGGCCAACGGCTGCGCCATGGCGTGCGCCTACTGCTACGTGCCGCGCCGCAAGGGATACGCCAATCCGATCACGGTGTTCACCAACATCGACAAGATCATCGGGTACCTGACCCGGCACATCGCCCGGCAGGGACCCAAGGCCGAACCGAACCAGTGCGACCCGCTGGCCTGGGTGTACGACATCGGCGAGAACGGTGACTGCTCGGTCGACGCGCTGGTCAGTGACAACGTCGCCGACCTGATCACCGCCTTCCGGGGCCAGCCGGGCGCGAAGGCATCCTTCGCCACCAAGTACGTCAATCGAGACCTGCTCGGCCTCGACCCGCAGGGACGCACCCGGATCCGGTTCTCCCTGATGCCCGAAGCCGATTCCCGGTTGCTGGACATCCGCACCAGCCCGATCGCCGACCGGATCGCCGCCATCGACGACTTCGTCGCCGCCGGTTACGAGGTGCACCTGAACTTCTCACCGGTGGTGCTGCGCGACGGGTGGCTGGCGGACTGGGCCGAGCTGCTGCGCCAGGTCAGCGACGGCACTTGTGCCGAGTTCAAGGCCCAGGCAGCCGCCGAGGTGATCCTGCTGACCCATAACCGCGACCTGCACGAGGTGAACCTGGGCTGGCATCCCAAGGCCGAGGACGTGCTGTGGCGCCCGGAGCTGCAGCAGGCAAAGCGATCAGAGAGCGGCGGCTGGAACGTCCGCTACCGCAACAACCCCAAGGCGGAGGCGGTGCGGCAGCTGCGGGAGCTGATCGCCGCGGAGACACCCTGGCTGGGCATCCGCTATGCCTTTTGATCGCTGTGCCTTTTGATCGCTGTGCCTTCTGACGGCTGTGCCTTCTGACGGCTGTGCCCTTCTGACCGCTGCGCGTCCGAAGTGATGAGCCTGCTGCCGGCGGCAGGTGGTTCGGCTAGTCGGGGATGACGGCGTCGGCCTCGATCTCGACCAGCAGGTCCGGCTCGATCAGCGCCGTGATCCCCAGCATCGACGCGGCCGGCCGGATGTCGGCGAAGAACTCACCGTGCGCGCGGCCGACCTCCTCCCAGCGGCTGATGTCGGTGACGAACATCCGGGTCCGCACCACGTGCTCCAGGCTGGCACCGGCCTCGTGCAGCGCGGCCTCGATCCGGCGGATCGCCTCCCGGGTCTGCTCGGCGATGTCGTCGCCGCCGACTGCCCCGCCGCCGGGCCGGGCGGCGGTCGTGCCGGCGACCGACACCCAGGAACCGACCCGAACGGCACGCGAATAGCCGATCAGTGGCTCCCACACGGCACCCGATGACACCAACTGACGCTCGCTCATGGGCCGCAGTATCGCAGCATCGACCACGCCGGCCGGCGCGGCAACACGGTGGCGGTCAAGGTGACCGACAGCGGCTCGCAGCGGCCGGCTGGAGCAGCTGGCGGCTGAAGCAGCCGTGGACCACCAGCGCATGTGAGGATGCTCAGATGCCACCTCGCGCACGCGCCGTCGATCCCGGCCGCCTTGCTCGGTGGTGCATGGAGCAGCTGGGCAGCACGCCAGCGGCAGAGATTTTCAGAGCTGGGTACCTGTCTGTCGTCATAGGGCTCCGGCTGGTTGACGGCCGTGAGGTAGTGGTCAAGGTTCGTCCGGACTCGCCGCGGATAGCGGCATGCGTCGAAGTCCAGCGCCGCATGTTCCAGGCCGGCTTTCCGTGCCCCAGGCCGCTCACCGGCGCCGCTGCTTTGGGTTGCGACGTTGCCACCGCGGAGTCCTACGTCCCCGGTGGTGCCATGCTTCCGAGCGCGGAGCACGCGGCCCGGGCCTTCGCTGAGGCGTTCGCGTGGCTGATCCGGCTAGCCCCCCGGCCGGCCGAGGTGTCCACGCTGCATCCGGCACCGTCGTGGGCGGCCTGGAACCACGGCGGGGACGGACTGTGGCCGGGCGCGGAGGACCATGATGTCAACCTCAACGAGGTGGCCGGCGCGGAATGGATCGACGATGCCGGGCGCCGTGCCCGGGACCTGCTGCGAGCCGGCGAGTCCGAAGCCGTGATCGGCCACTGCGACTGGCTTGCCGGCAACCTGCGCTGGAGCGGAGACGCGCTGCTGGTGGTGCATGACTGGGACAGCGTGACCGCTGACAGCGAAGCCGTCCTGGTCGGCTTTGCTGCCGCGCTGTATTCGGCCCGCAGCGCGGACGAGCTGGCCTCCGTCGAGGACACGGAGCGCTTCCTCGGCGCGTATTGCCATGCGCGTGGCCGGGAGTTCAGCGCCGGCGAGCTCCGACGGTCCTGGGCGGCTGGCGTCTGGACCAGGGCCTACGACGCCAAGTATCAGCACGCGGTCGGGCAGCCCATCACCTCACTGTCGGAGGATGAGGCCCGCGAGCGGCTCCGTCGTACTGGCACCGGTTCGCGGAGGCCATGAACGGCCCGCTGAGCATGCCTGGTGTTCGACCTGGACCAGACCGCAGACCAGACCACCCGGCGCGCGAGAAAGGTCAAAAGCGGGTCGACAGGGCGACTAGAACAGGTAGCGCAGGTAGCTCTCGGGCCGGGACAGGAACGCACGCCAGTGGTTCACCAGTTCCAGGTCCTCCCAGCTCGCCACCCGGATGCCGTGATCGCCGAACTCCAGGATGGCGGCGCCGGGCAAGGCGGCCAGCACCGTGGAGTGGGTGGCGAGCACCACCTGTGACCCGGCATCGGCCACCGCGGCCAGCAGGCTCAGCAGCCGCAGGCAGGACGTGAACGACAGGGCCGCCTCGGGCTCGTCGAGCAGGAACAACCCGCGCTCGGTGACCCTGGATTCGAGGTAGCCGAGGAAGGCCTCGCCGTGCGAGCGGGTGTTGAGCCCGCCGTCGAACGCCCTGAGCGAGGTTCCGGCCGCGTCGACATCGGTGAACAGGCCGTGCATCACCTCGGCCCGCAGGAAGCACCCGCCATCGGGCCGGGGCCGCTCACCGTGCAACGACAGCGCCCAGTGCAGGTCGGCATCCTCATCGGCACGCTGTGGTCCCCAGTGCTTGACGGCCGAACGCAGCCCCGAGCGCCATGCAGTCGCGACCGCCTCGACGAAGGTGGACTTGCCCGACCCGTTCTCGCCCACGATGACCGTCACCCGGGGATCGAGGCTCACCCCGGCCGTGCGCAGCGTCGCGATCGCCGGCACGTCGAAGTACCAGGCATGCGGTGCCCGCAGCCGCGCCTCGTCGATCTCGACCCGAGCCAGGATGGCCATCCGGCCACGCTATCGGCTGCCCTCGCAGCAGGTGGCGTTTCTACCAGCGGATAACGCTGATGCCGTCAGATGCCGTCAGATGCCGTCAGATGCCGCCTGGGCGTGCCGCCCGTCAGGGGCGCCGGTACACCAGCGACCCCTCGCCGATCCGGGCTCGGACGCGCGCCGCGGTGGTAGCCGGATCGTCGCGGTCGTCGGTGAACAGGTGCCGCTCCGCAATGCCGGCACCGGCGAACTGCCGGTGCACCTGCTCGGCCGCCGCGAGGTCGGTGAAGCCGTGGCCGGTCCGGTCGGTGACCCGGGCCAGGCAGCAGTCCAGCGACGGCAGCAACACCGCGTACTGCATCTCCTCCAGCCCCGTCGCGGCCAGGAACGTCGCGGAGAACCACGGGCCGATCACCCCGTCGTAGACGACCTGATAGCCGCCGGAGACCAGCCGGCCGGTCGCTGCCGCCGCCGCCCGGATCACCACGTCGTTCTGCTGGTCGGCCTCGTCCAGCCAGGGGTCGATGTAACCCTGCCGGACGAAGGCGAAGAAGTCGTCACCCACCACCAGCGCGCTGCGGGCGAAGCCGTCGGCCAGCAGGCGCGCGACGGTCGACTTCCCGGCGCCCGGCGGCCCGGCCACCACGATCAGTTCGGTCACGAGGCCATCGTCGTCCGCTGCGGATTGCGCCAGTTCGGCGGCTGGTCGGTCTGGCGGCTCGTCACAAGGCATCAAGCCGGCGCAGCAGGACGTCGAGATTCGATGCCAGCGGGTCGACCGCGTCCAGCGTCAGCCGATCGGTTCGCAGCGCGGGCGTCTCGACGCGCATCCGCTCGACGTGATCCCAGCCGATCTCACGCCAACCGGGAATCCCCCTGATCCGCCCCTCGATACGCGATCGGTGCAGTACCTCATCGGTGCATACACACTCGACGACCAGCAACGATGCGCCGTGTTCGTCGGCCAATTCCCGCCAGTCGGCCAGCACGGCGTCGGGAACGACGCAGTCGAGGATCGCTGACTGGCCAAGGATCAGTTGGCGATGGAGCAGGCTGCGGAGCAGGCTTCGGTAGAGCTCGAGATAGGTCTGTCTATCGAGGGTCACCAGCGCGCGTGCGGCGGGCTTCAATGCTCCCATCAACCAATCACCCGCGAACGCAGGTACGTCCAGCGACTGTGCGAGCAGATCGGCGAGCGCCGACTTCCCGGTTCCGGGCAGGCCGGTGACCACGACGACACGCGAGGAAGATCGAACCACGACACGACGCTACCAACCGGCTCCCGCCCGCACTTGTCACGCAGACTTCCGGGAGCGCGACAACGGCCTTCGTCCTGTAGGCGACGGGTGTCCCGCCGGCCGCGGCGAGCTCTCTTAGGATGATCTGGTGGCGAACTTCGAGACGGTGACGGCGGCAGACGGCGCGGTGCTGGAGTATCTGGTGAGCGGGCCGCCGGACGGCCGGACACTGCTGTTCCAGCCCGGCACCCCGAATGCGGGCGCGGCCTTCCGGGTCATCGTGGAGCCCGCCGCGGAGCTCGGCCTGCGCACCGTCAGCTACTCCCGGCCCGGCTACGGCCAGTCCACGCCCCATCCGGGGCGCAGCGTGGCCGACGCCGTGACCGATATCGAGACGGTCCTGGACGCGGTCGGCGCGCGGGAGTTCGTGACGCTCGGCTGGTCCGGCGGCGGCCCGCACGCCCTGGCAGCCGGCGCGTTGCTGCCCGAGCGGTGCCAGGCGGTCGCGGTGCTCGCCGGGGTGGCGCCCTACCCGTCGCCCGGCATCGACTGGTGGGTCGGCATGGGCGAGGGCAACATCGAGGAGTTCGGCGCCGCCCTGGCCGGTCCGGACGAGCTGGACCCGCTGCTGGAAGCGTTCGCGACGGACCTGGCGACCGTGACCGGTGCGGGGGTCACCGAGTCGCTGGCCAGCGTGCTGTCCCCGGTGGACCGGGCGGCGCTGACCGGTGAGTTCGCCGAGGAGATGGCTGCGGCGCTGCGCCGAGCGGTGTCCAGCGGGATCGCCGGCTGGCGTGACGACGACCTCGCCTTCGTCAAGGACTGGGGATTCGACCTCGGCCAGATCAGCGTTCCGGTCGACATCTGGCAGGGCCGGCAGGACCGGATGGTGCCGTTCGAGCACGGCCAATGGCTGGCGGCCAAGGTCCCGAACGCGCAGGCGCACCTGTTCGCGACCGAGGGGCACCTGTCGATCCTCAGCCAGCTGCCGGAGCTGCTAGCCGAGTTGCTGGGGTGAGGAGGGTGCGGTCCTGCTCATCCGGGTTCTACCGTGTGGTAACCACGAATCGCTCGCCGGTGTTGTCATAGGCGATCCCCACGCTGGAGCAGGCGCAAGGACCGTTTCGGGCCTTCGTTACGTTCGGTAGGTCGATCGAGGTGCCGCTTGCGAGGCGGAGCACCTTGTTACGGGCGTCGAGTGTGGTGATCTCGATGCGCGCGATGCGGTCGCGATTCCGAAGGGAAATTGCATAGATGTTGGCGTACTGGATTGGCCTGCGGTCGAGGTCCGGATACTGCACCGTTCGACAGACGCTGTCGATGCAGACGCGGATGCTGGCCACCTCATCATCAGGGCCGATCAGGCCGTTCGGATCGACATAGTTTCCCGCGCACGGTTTGCACACGACGCCGCCGTCGCCACAGGCCGCAACTGCCAGCACGCCGAACGCCGCCAGCGCCGCGCGCCCTGCATGACGTCCAGGCCGTTTCACGGCCGACTGCTGGTGAGCCGGCCGTTGGTCAGCTCGATCTGGCGGTGGCAGCGAGCCGCCACCTCGGCGTCATGGGTGCAGATCACCACGGTGGATCCGTTGTCGGCCAAGGCAAAAACTCGATCGAGCACCCGCTGCCGGGACGCGTGATCGAGCTCGGCGGTGAGCTCGTCGGCCAGCAGCACCGCCGGTTCGATGACCAGCGCCCGGGCGATCGCGACCCGTTGCTGCTGGCCGCCGGACAGCTGCTCGACCAGGTGGTCGGCGACCTCGTCCAGGCCGAGGACCGCCAGCATGTCCTCGGCGCGGTCGAGGATGTCGTTGCGGTCCAGACCCTGTCCCTGCAACACGATCTCGACGTTCTCGGCGGCGCTGAGCACGCTGACCAGGCCGTAGCCCTGCAGCACCAGGCCGTAGCCCTCCGGCACCGTTCCGGCGAGCTGGGCTCCGGTCCTCGTTACCGTTCCGCTG
>NZ_DASVQG010000196.1:0-14723 GCF_036389215.1 Jatrophihabitans sp. | reverse complement strand
CACTTTCACCCGCGGTGTCGCGCACCCACGCGAGCACCTCGGCTGCGCGTTCGAGCAACGGATCGGCTGCCGCGGCGGCCAGTTCGGCCAGCCGCGGACCAGGTATGAACCGGCCTTGGGCATCGCGGGCGAGCAGCCGGTGCACCTCCAACGCGACAGCCAGCCGGTGGGCGGTCGCTCGGGGGATCGAGGTCTGCTCGACCAGGTCGGCGAGCGCGGCCGGACCGGTGGCGGTGGCGGCAAGAATGGCAACCGTCTTGTCGAGAACGCCGATACCGCTATGCTGTCCCATGAGGCGATATTACGTTCCCAATATCTGAGATACAACAACCGGCGCGCACGGACACCGGTCCAGCTGGAAGGAAAGCCGCGGATGGGCAAGACGCTGGCGGAGAAGCTGTGGGAGAGCCACCTGGTACGCAGCAAGGCGGGCGAGCCGGACCTGCTCTACATCGACATGCACCTCGTCCACGAGGTCACCAGCCCACAGGCCTTCGACGGCCTTCGGCTGGCCGGGCGCCCGGTGCGCCGGCCGGAGCTGACCCTGGCAACCGAGGATCACAACGTGCCGACCACCGACATCTTCGCCCCGATCGCCGACCCGGTCAGCCGCATCCAGGTCGAGACGCTGCGGCGCAACTGCGAGGAGTTCGGCATCACCCTGTACCCGATGGGGCATTCCGAGCAAGGCATCGTGCACGTGATCGGGCCGCAGCTCGGAATCACCCAGCCCGGCATGACGATGGTGTGCGGTGATTCGCACACCTCCACGCACGGCGCGTTCGGGGCCCTGGCCTTCGGCATCGGCACCAGCCAGGTGGAGCACGTGCTGGCAACCCAGACGCTGCCGCTGGATCGTCCCAAGACGATGGCCGTGACCATCGACGGCCAGCTGCCGCCCGGAGTCACCCCGAAGGACGTCATCCTGGCCGTGATCGCCCGCACCGGTACCGGCGGCGGCCAGGGTTACATGGTGGAGTACCGCGGCGAGGTCTTCCGGCAGATGAGCATGGAAGGCCGGATGACCGTGTGCAACATGAGCATCGAGTGGGGCGCCCGGGCCGGCATGATCGCACCGGACGAGACCACCTTCTCCTACCTGAAGGGACGCCCGCACGCGCCGGCCGGTGCGGACTTCGACGCCGCCGTGCAGTACTGGAAGGGGCTGGTCACCGATCCCGATGCCGAGTTCGATGCCGAACTCCGGCTGGACGCCGCCGAGATCAGCCCGTTCGTCACCTGGGGAACCAATCCCGGGCAGGGCGCGCCGTTGTCGGCCAGCGTTCCGGACCCGGCCCGGTTCGCCGACGAGTCCGAGCGGGTGTCGGCGGAGAAAGCCCTCTCCTACATGGGGTTGACGGCCGGCACCCCACTGCGCGACATCAAGGTCGACACCGTGTTCATCGGATCGTGCACCAACGGCCGGATCGAGGACCTGCGGGCCACCGCGGCCGTGCTGCGCGGCCGCAAGGTTGCCGAGGGAGTCCGTGTGCTGGTGGTGCCGGGTTCGATGCGGGTGCGGGAGCAGGCCGAGCGCGAGGGCCTGGATGCGGTGTTCACCGCGGCCGGAGCACAGTGGCGGCAGGCCGGTTGTTCGATGTGCCTGGGCATGAACCCGGATCAGCTCGGTCCCGGTGAGCGCAGTGCCTCGACCTCGAACCGGAACTTCGAAGGGCGCCAAGGCAGGGGCGGCCGAACCCATCTGGTGTCGCCGCCGGTCGCCGCGGCCACTGCCGTCGCCGGGCACCTGGCCAGCCCCGCCGACCTGTAAGGGATCAAGGACATGGACAAGTTCACCGTTCACACCGGCCGGGCAGTGCCGCTACGGCGGAGCAACGTGGACACCGATCAGATCATCCCGGCCGTCTACCTCAAGCGGGTCACCCGGACCGGCTTCCAGGACGCGCTGTTCCAGGCCTGGCGCGCCAGCGAGCCGGATTTCGTCCTGAACCAGCAACGCTATGCCGGAGCGTCGGTGCTGGTGGCCGGACCCGACTTCGGTACCGGCTCATCACGCGAGCATGCCGTGTGGGCACTCTGGGACTACGGGTTCCGGGTGGTGATCTCGCCGCGTTTCGCAGACATCTTCCGGGGCAATTCGCTCAAGGCCGGACTGCTGACCGTGGTGCTGCCGGAGAAGATCGTCCAGCGGCTGCTCGATGACATCAGCGACGACCCGCGGATCGAGGTCACCATCGATCTGCCGGAGCGGCAGGTTCGCTGGCCCGGCGAGGTGCACGGTTTCGACCTGGACGACTACACCCGCTGGCGTTTGCTGGAAGGGCTGGACGACATCGCGTTGACGCTGCGCGACACCATCGCGATCGACCGCTATGAGCAGGACCGCAAGCCATGGCTGCCGGTGGCACTACCACGCTGAGCACGCACCCGTTGGGCGCCTCGCCCGCCACCTAGTCACGTTGACAGCCACCGTCGCCGGCCTGCGCGATCGGGTATTACTCAGTGGTAACAGGCTCATCATCGGCCGCGAGGGACGCTCGATGTAGTCACCGGCCAACGCTGGATCGAGTCGACGACGAGTCAGCTGGTCATCGCCTGCCGCTGGTGTTGGATGAGAAGGTGCCTGCGACACAAGCCGATTGCGTTGTTTCTGGAGCAAGCACGCCTTACCGTTCGGCGTGGAGGTTGGCCACGGTGGCTGACCGGCGGTCCTGGGAGGACACGTGAACAAGGCTCAGTTCATTGAGGCGCTGGCGACTCGTCTCGGCTCCGACAAGAAGGCGGCTGGCACCGCACTCGACGCCGTGCTCGATGAGATCTACACCGTCGTGGTCCGCGGAGAGAAGCTGGCACTGACCGGATTCGGCTCGTTCGAGAAGCGCGACCGCGGCGCTCGGGTCGCGCGCAACCCGGCCACCGGAGCGAGCGTCCGGGTCAAGAAGACCTCGGTGCCCGCCTTCCGGGCCGGCGCCGAATTCAAGGCCGTGATCAGCGGCGCGAAGAAACTGCCCAAGCCTCCCGCCACGAAGGCCGCCGCCAGCAAGGCAGCCCCGGCCAGCAAGGCAGCCCCGGCCAGCAAGGCAACCCCGGCCAGCAAGGCAACCCCGGCTAGCAAGGCAGCCCCGGCGAAGCGGGCCGCGGCCAAGTCCGCACCCGCGGCCGAGTCGGCCAGCAACGGCGCTCCCGCCAAGCGCACCGCGGCCAAGTCCGCACCGGCGGCCGAGTCGGCCAGCAACGGCGCTCCCGCCAAGCGGTCCGCGAGCAAGGCAACCGCCAGCAAGGCAAGCCCCAGCAAGGCAAATCCCGGCAAGGCAACCGCCAGCAAGGCAGCTGCGAGCGAGGCAAGCCCGAGCAAGGCAACCCCCAGCGACGCAAGTCCGGGCAAGTCCACTACCCGCAAGGCAGCCGCGAGCAAGACCGCGCCGGCAGCAGAATCTGCCAGCAACGCCGCCGCCAGCAAGGCCGCTCCCGCGTCCAAGGCTCCCGCGTCCAAGGCTCCCGCGTCCAAGGCGCCCGCGTCCAAGGCGCCGGCGTCCAAGGCGCCGGCCAGCAAGGCTGTGAAGTCCGCTCCAGCAGAAGCCGGCGCGCCGGCCAAGAAGGCGGCCAAGCGCGCTCCCGCCAAGCGCACCAGCTGATCTGCGACAAGGCCCGCCGGCCATGGTGGGCCTTGCCGGCGTGATCGCGAGGACCGTTGCGACGCGGGTCAGCCGCTGGGCCGCGGGTAGTAGTCGGCGGCGATCACGCCACGGTCGGCAATCGTCAGCACCCACAACGAACCCTTGCGTGCCGGGTACCCCGGGCCCGGCACGCCCAGCTGCTCCAGCATTGTCGGGATCGCCTCTCCCTGGCTGCAGATCACGGTCGTGCCTGGCTGTTCCAGCGACTCCTGGATCGTGGCGAGGCCGGCCTCGGGATCCCTGCGGTAGGCCTCATCAGACAGCGTCGGCGCGCTGAGCACCCGCAGGCCGAGCTGATCGGCCAGTGGCTGCACCGTCTGCTCGCAGCGCACCCGGTCAGCGGCCAGCACCCGTTGCGGTCCGAACGCGGCCAGCACCGGCACCGTATCGCGAGCCTGCCGCCAGCCAGCCTTCTCCAGCGGCCGCAGCCGATCGTCACCGGAGTATGCCGATCGCTTGCCTGCCTTGGCGTGCCGCAGCAGCAGCAGGCTGCGGGTAGCGCTCGGCAGCCTGGCGAAATCAGCCAGCACGCCCCGGTCGACCGGATAACTCAACTGCTGGGTTGCCTCGGCGACCGTCGCCCATCGCACCCGGTCGACCTCATCGCCGGCGGCGTGCTCGCCGCCCCGGTAGCGCATCACCCAGTAGGACACCCGCTTGACCGACTCGCCGAACGGGTACTCCACCGACGGCAGGCGCCGGCCGACCTCGACCTCGGCACCGGTCTCTTCCCGCACCTCCCGCACGGCAGCCAGCAGCGCTGGCTCACCGGCATGGAGTTTGCCCTTGGGCAGGGTCCAGTCCTCGTAGCGTGGCCGGTGCACCACCGCCACCAGCACCCGGCCGCCGTCCTGGCGCCACAACACCCCGCCGGCCGCCGGAGTGGCTCGGCTCCGGGTCCGGCCGCTCACGCGCCGCGTGCGGCCAGCCGGGTGAGCAACACCTGCTGGTAGTCCACCGACTTGTTCCCGCCGCCGCGGCGAACCCACTGGTCATCTGGTTGCAGTTCCCAGGCGGTGGTCTGCGGATCGAAGGCCAGATCCAGCGTGGTACGCAACTGCTCGGTGTTGGCGCCGGTTACCTGGGTGAGCACCTCGACCCGGCGATCGAGGTTGCGGTGCATCATGTCGGCCGAACCGATCCAGTACTCGGGCTGGCCGTCGTTGGCGAAGTAGAAGATCCGGGAGTGCTCCAGGAAGCGGCCGAGGATCGAGCGGACCGTGATGTTCTCGCTCAGCCCCGGCACGCCGGCCTTGATCGTGCAGAAGGTCCGCACCATCAACTCGACCCTGACGCCGGCCCGAGACGCCCGGTAGAGCGCGTCGATCAGGGTCTCGTCCACCAGGTGATTGCACTTGATCTGGATGGAAGAGCTCTTGCCCGCCTTGGCATTGTCGATCTCGCGCTCGATCCGCGTCAGCAGCCCGGGCCGCAGACCTTGCGGAGCGACCAGCAGCGTCCGGTACTCGGTCTGGCGGGAGTAGCCGGTCAGCACGTTGAACAGGTCGGTCAGGTCGGCGCAGATCTTCTCATCGGCGGTGAACAACCCCAGATCCTCATACAGCCGCGCGGTCTTGGGGTGATAGTTCCCGGTACCGATGTGGGCGTAGCGGCGCAGTGAGGCACCTTCCTGGCGTACCACCAGCGAGGTCTTGCAGTGTGTCTTGAGCCCGACCAGCCCGTAGACGACGTGGCAGCCGGCCCGCTCCAGCGCTCGGGCCCACTTGATGTTGGCCTGCTCGTCGAAGCGTGCCTTGATCTCCACCAGCGCCATCACCTGCTTGCCGGCCTGGGCCGCGTCGATCAGGGCGTCCACGATGGGCGAATCACCGGAGGTGCGGTACAGCGTCTGCTTGATGGCAAGCACGTTCGGGTCGGCCGCCGCCTGCTCGATGAAGCGCTGCACGCTGGTGGCGAAGGACTCGTAGGGATGGTGCACCAGCACGTCGCCCTCACGCAGGGTCGCGAACACCGACTTCGGCGTCTCGCCGTCGACGAAGCGGGGATGGGTGGCCGGCACGAACGGCTTCTCCTTCAATGCCGGCCGGTCCACGTCATAGACCTGCCAGAGCGCGGTGAGATCGAGCAGGCCCGGAACCCGCAACACCTCCTCGGGCTGGACGTCGATCTCGCTGGTCAGCAGGTCCAGTACCTCGTCGGCGATGTTCTCGGCCACCTCGAGCCGGACGGCCGGGCCGAACCGGCGCCGGACCAGCTCACGCTCCAGGGCCTGCAGCAGGTCCTCGTCGCGGTCCTCCTCCACCTCGAAGTCGGTGTTGCGAGTGACCCGGAACAGGTGGTGCTGGACGATCTGCATTCCCGGGAACAGCGCCGACAGGTGTGCCGCGATCAGCTCCTCGAGCGGCAGGAACCCGGCCGACTCGGCGGTCCTGTCAACGGTGACGAACCGGGGAACGTTGTTGGGCACCTTCACCCGGGCGAACTTGTCCAGCTCGGACCCGGGCTCGCGGACCAGCACCGCCAGGTTGAGCGACAGCCCTGAGATGTAAGGGAAGGGATGCGCCGGGTCGACGGCCAGCGGGGTGAGGACCGGGAAGACTTTGGCGTGGAAGTACTCGGTCAGCGCCTGCTGCTGATGGTCGTCCAGATGTCCCCAGCTCAGGATCCGGATGCCCTCGGCGGCCAGCGCGGGTTCGATGTCGCTCCCGAAGCACCGGGCGTGCCGGGCCACCAGCTCCCGGCTGCGCTCACTGATCATGACCAGCGTCTCCCGGATGGTGAGCCCGTCGGCCGAGCGCACCCCCAGCCCCATCTCCAGTCGCCGCTTCAGCCCGGCCACCCGCACCATGTAGAACTCGTCGAGATTGCTGGCGAAGATCGACAGGAACTTCATCCGCTCCAGCAGCGGCTGCTGCCGGTCCTCGGCCAGCGCCAGCACCCGGGCGTTGAAGTTCAGCCAGGACATCTCGCGGTTGGAGAACCGGTCTTCGGGCAGCTCGGCATCGTCACCGGCAATCTTGACGGCCTGCACCGCCACGGACCCGTCCAGGGACTCGGTGGAGACAGACTCGATGGAAACAGACTCGGGGGAGACAGACTCGGTGGAGACAACTGTTTCGGTCATAGGGCCATTCTGCCCGTCGAAACCCGATCGGCCGACCCCCACCGGCTGGCCGGGCTCACACCAGGTGTGCCACCAGCTGCGAGGTCAGCATTCCGACACCCAGCTGCAGGCACCGGTGCAGGTCCGCCGCCGAGTCCACGTCGCAGCGCAGGCTGGCGGCGGCGTCGAGCTCGCGGGCACCGGAGTCCAGGTGCCGCTGCGCCGATCCCGGACCGAACAGCGGCGCCAGTGGCGTACCGGGCCCGGCGGTGAGCAGCGTGGTGCCGCTTCCGTCCGCGTCGCGCACGAAGCCACGCCCGGCCGCCGGTGCCTGGTGCAGCACGGCCAGCAGGTCAGCGGCCCGTAACGCGGGCAGATCACCGACCATGGCCACCACCCCGTCGCCGGGAAACCGGCGGGCCAGCTCGGCGGCCGCGGCGGCCAACGCCGGGTTGAGGCCGCCACCGGCATCGGGAAGGACCTCGATCTCGGCCGGCAGCGCCATCGCCGGCAGCGCCATCGCGGGGTGCACAGAGAGTTGCCCCGGGACCTGCCCGGAGAGTTGCCCAGTCATCTGCCCCGAGGCCTGTCCCGAAACCACGAACAGCCCGCCCAGCAGCGGATGGGTCCGCAGGGCGAGCACCGCGCCCAGGGTGTCGAGCTGGATGGCGCGGACCAGCTCGGCGTGGTGGGCCTGCTCCCTGGTGGCAGGGCGCAGCCGGGTCTTGGCCGGCGCTCCGTGCTTGATCGGAACCACAACTCGCCACTGCACTCCGCAGATGCTGCCACTAGGGCACGGCGGTGGCAGACTCGCACCCACCGGCGCGGCTCGCCGGCCGGAGTCAGCCGGAGCCAGGAGGAAGGAACTCGATTGGTGCGACGGCACGCGGAGAAGGTAGGGCCGTACATGCGGCTGGCCGTGGTTCTTGTCTATCCCCTGATCACCTTGCTGTTCCGGCGTCGCTGGGTGGGCCTGGACCGGATTCCGGCTACCGGGCCGGCCATCGTGGCGGTCAACCACATCTCCTACGCCGACCCGCTGATCTTCGCCCGGTTCATCTGGGACGCGGGGCGGGTACCGCGCTACCTGGCCAAGGCGAGCCTGTTCACGCTGCCGTTCCCGCTCGGCCGGATCGTCACCGGGGCCGGCCAGATTCCGGTGCACCGCGAGACCGCTGACGCAGCACAGGCGCTGCACGGCGCCGTCGAGGCGCTGGGGCGCGGTGAGGTCGTGCTGATCTACCCGGAGGGCACCGTGACCAGGGACCCCGGATTCTGGCCGATGCAGGCCAAGACCGGGGTCGCCAGGCTCGCGCTGCTGGCGCCCGGAGTGCCGGTGGTGCCGGTCGGGCAGTGGGGCGCCCAGCACTTCCTCGACGTCTACGCGCGCAGGTTCCGGCCGTTGCCACGCAAGCGGATCACCATCCGGGCCGGCGAGCCGGTGGACCTGTCCGAGTTCGCCGGCAGCGCGCCGAGCTCGGCGGTGCTGCACCAGATGACCGACCGGATCATGGTCGCGATCCGTGACCAGGTCGCCGAGATCCGCGGCGAGCAGCCACCGGCGGAGTTCTATCGCTGGTCGGCGGCGAAGCAGGGTCAGCGATGACCCGCGCCGCGGTGCTGGGTTCGGGTTCGTGGGGGACCACGTTCGCCAAGGTGCTGGTCGATGCCGGCACCGACACCGTGATGTGGGCCCGCCGGCCGGAGCTCGCGCGCACCATCAGCCGCGAGCACGTCAATCCCGACTACCTCGCAGGGGTTTCCTTGCCGCGGTCGCTGCAGGCCACCGCCGACGCCGCCGAAGCCCTGGACGGCGCCGACCTGGTGGTGCTGGCGATCCCGTCCCAGGCGCTGCGGGAGAACCTGGCCGGCTGGGCCGGGCTGATCCCGGCCGAGGCGATCCTGGTCAGCCTGATGAAGGGCATCGAGCTCGGCACCGTCAAGCGGATGAGCGAGGTGATCAGCGAGGTCGCCGGGGCCGAAGCGGAGCGGGTGGCGGTGGTCTCGGGACCCAACCTGGCTCGGGAGATCGCCATGGAGCAGCCCACCGCGACGGTGGTCGCGTGCACCGACACCGACCGTGGTGCCCTGGTGCAGCAGGCCTGCAACGCCCCGTACTTCAGGCCGTACACCAATATCGACGTGGTCGGCACCGAATTGGGCGGGGCGGTCAAGAACGTGATCGCGCTGGCCTGTGGGATGGCCGCCGGAATGGGCTTCGGGAACAACACCATCGCCTCGCTGATCACCCGCGGCCTGGCCGAGACCTCCCGGCTGGGGCTGGCCCTCGGTGCCGACCCGGTGACGTTCGCCGGGCTCGCCGGACTGGGCGACCTGGTGGCCACCTGCGCCTCCCCGCTGTCGCGCAACCGCAGCTTCGGCGAGCGGCTGGGCAAGGGAGAGAGCCTGGAGCAGGCCCAGGAAGCGACCCACGGACAGGTGGCCGAGGGGGTGAAGTCATGCCGGTCGGTCCTGGAACTTGCCAACCGGCACGGCATCGACGTCCCGATCACCCGGGTGATGGATTCCGTGTGCTACGGCAGCCTGGCCCCGGTGGACGCAGCACGGCTGCTGATGAGCCGGTCCACGAAGAGTGAGTAGTTCTCCGCTAGCCTCGAAGACCATGGCATCACGAATACGGCTCGCCGTCGTCTACGGCGGGCGCAGCTGCGAGCACCCGGTCTCGGTGCTGAGCGCCGGCAGCGTGCTCGCGGCACTGGATCCGGCCAGATACGAGGTGCTGACCCTGGGTATCACCCGGGCCGGCGGCTGGGTACGCACCGACGTCCAGCCGGACGAGCTGCGGATCGCCGCCCACACCCTGCCCGAGGTGCCGCCGTCGGACACCGAGATCGCGCTGCGGGCCGGTAGCGGCGCGGTGGCGGTCTTCGACGCGGCGTCGGCGATCGCCGTCCTGGACAGCGTCGACCTGGTCTTTCCGGTGCTGCACGGCGCCTACGGCGAGGACGGCACGATCCAGGGGCTGCTGGAGATGGCCGGCGTCGGCTACGTCGGCTCCGGCGTGCTGGCGAGCGCCGCGGCGATGGACAAGGCGTTCACCAAGACGATGCTCAAGGCCGCCGGGCTCGACGTCGGGCGCTACCTGGTGCTCAGGCCGGGTGACCCGGTCGACCAGCAGGCGCTGGAGGAACTTGGCCTGCCGGTGTTCGTCAAACCCGCCCGGGCCGGCTCCAGCATCGGGATCTCCAAGGTCCGTTCCCCCGACGAGCTGCCGGCCGCGCTCAAACTCGCCTTCGAGCACGATTCCAAGGTGCTGATCGAGGCGGCCGTGCTGGGACGCGAGATCGAGTGCGGTGTGCTGCAGGACGCCGACGGCACGGTCTCGGCCTCGCTGCCCGCCGAGATCAGGTTGCGCCCGGACTTCGACTGGTACAGCTTCGAGGCCAAGTACCTGGAGGACGCCTCGGAATTCGACATTCCCGCCGATGTCGGGCCTGACACCATCCAGGCGATTCAGGACGCATCATGCCGGGCGTTCCGGGCGCTGGACTGCGCGGGCCTCGCCCGGGTCGACTTCTTCCTCGATCGCGACGGCCGGCTGGTCCTGAACGAGGTGAACACCATGCCGGGATTCACCGCGATCTCGATGTATCCCAAGATGTGGGCGGCGACTGGTGTCGAGTACCCCGAACTGCTCGACCGGCTGATCGCCACCGCCCTGGCCCAGCACGCGAAGTAGCGCGGCTCGGCTGAACCCAGCCGGCCTCAGCGGTCGGCGCGGCAGATCGGCAGCTTGGCGCCCGGGTTGCCCGCGGCATCGGTGGCGGTACACAGCCGCGGCAGCGCGGACACCGCCGGGGCCAGTAGCGGCAACGGCTGGTCAGCGCCGGCCGGAACGGTGACATCGATGTAGACGCTGCGATCGACGGTGGTGTAGACGGTCCGGTCCCGTTGGGGGTCCGGTTGCCAGAGGACGGCGTCGACCTCCACCAACTGGGCGGCCTCGGCGGTGCCGAACACCGCCGGCTTGGCAACCCCGCACCGGACCACCACGGCCGGGTCCCCCCACGCCGCGACGAACGATGAGTCGGTCTGGGTCCTGCGCGGGGCCAGCTGCCCCAGCTGTACCGGCAGCTTGGCGAACACCTTGACGCAGGCCGCCTGGGTGGCAGGGTCCGGCTTCGGCGGGGCCGGCACGGTCACGGCTGGAAGGACCGAACTCGACGGCGCCGGACCGGGACTGTCGGAGTGCCCGGCGGTCAGCAGGAACGCCAGCACCACCGTCACCGGGGCCGCGATCGCGGTGGCGATCACGGCGGCTCGGCGTTGTGCGCGGTCGATGGCTCGTCCTCAGGGCCGGTGCGAGGCGCCCGGTGCTGCTAGATATGGACCACCGGGCAGGTCAGGGTGCGGGTGATGCCCGAGACGCCCTGCACCCGGGCGACCACCATCCGGCCCAGTTCGTCCATGCTGGAGGCCTCGGCGCGCACGATCACGTCGTACGGGCCGGTGACGTCCTCGGCCATCGTGACGCCCTGCAGGTTGGCGATCTCCTGCGCCACCGAGGCGGCCTTTCCGACCTCGGTCTGAATGAGGATGTAGGCGTTCACCGTCTCTGGCACGGCACGTCCTTTCGTCGTCGCGGGTCGAGCAGCTGAGCGAGCCGCTTAGTCAAAGCAGCTAGAACGTAGCGCAACACCGGTGTAGGCGTGATCCCCGGATCCGGCTGACGGTGCTGCTCGGCGGGTGAGGATCATGGAGGTAGGCACCGCCACGATCCGGCCGCCGCCGGCCGGATCGAGAACCGCACGCACTGGAGGCTGGTCGACATTTCTGAGCCTAGAACGATCGCTGACCTGGGTGAGTTCGGCCTGGTCCGGCGGATCACCAGCGCGCTGGCGCCTGCGGAATCGGCACTGATCGGCCCCGGTGACGACGCGGCGGTGCTGTCCTGCCCGGACGGGCGGGTGGTCGCCTCGACCGATCTGCTGATCGAGAACCGGCATTTCCGCCGGGACTGGTCGACCGCCAACGACATCGGCCACAAGGCGGCCGCCCGCAACTTCGCCGACATCGTCGCGATGGGCGCCCAGCCGACGTCGCTGCTGGTGGGGCTCGGCGCGCCGGCGGACCTGGAACTGAGCTGGCTCGACTCGCTGCTGGCCGGCTTCGCCGAGGAGTGTGCCGAGGTCGGCGCCGCCGTGGTGGGCGGTGACGTCAGCGCGGCCGACTCGGTGCTGCTGGCGGTGACCGCGCTGGGAGACCTGCAGGGACGCGAGCCGGTACGGCTGTCGGGCGCGAAGCCCGGCAACCTGGTCGCGGTCACCGGACGGCTCGGCTGGGCAGCGGCCGGCTATGCGGTGCTCTCGCGCGGATTCCGCTCACCGGTGCAGGTGGTCAACGCCCACCGCAGGCCCGAGCCGCCCTATCAGGAGGGCATCCGGGCCGCCGAGCTGGGCGCGACCGCGATGACCGACGTCTCCGACGGCCTGGTCTCGGACCTGGGTCACCTCGCCGAAGCCAGCGGCGTGCGGATCGAGCTGCGCCGCGACGCCCTGGCCCCGGCGGCCAAGCTCCGCGACGTCTCCTCGGCCCTGAACACCGATCCGATGACCTGGGTGCTGGGCGGCGGTGACGACTACGCGCTGGTGGCGACCTTTCCCAACGACACCCGGCTGCCGGACTCCTGGCAGGTGATCGGAATGGTGAACGAGGGCTCCGGCGTCCGGGTGGACGGCCTGAGCTGGGCACATCTGGGCCACCAGCACTTCCGCTGAGCACTCGGGTCGGTTCCTGGCTCGCCGAACGGGCTGGCTGGAATGACGATTGGCCGAATGACAACGGGCCGGCTCCCTGGGGAACCGGCCCGGTCTGTGCTGGCGGATCTGTGCTGGCGAAGGCCTGTGCTGGTGAAGGCCTGTGCTGGTGAAGGCCTTGCGGCCGGCACGGCTGGATTAGGCGCGGGTGACCTTGCCCGCCTTCAGGCAGGAGGTGCACACCGAGACCCGGCGGCGGGTGCCCGGCGCGACGAGCGCGCGGACGGTCTGCACGTTCGGGTTCCACCGGCGGTGGGTACGGCGGTGCGAGTGCGAGACGGACATGCCGAAGCCGGGCCCCTTGCCGCAGACATCGCAGTGGCTGGCCACAATGGCCTCCTCAGATCTTGGTATGAACGTTTCGGGCAACCGGACAAGTGTAGCCAGCGACGTCAGCGCGATCCAAACCGGCGGCGCTGACCAGTCGCTGACCAGTCGCTGACCAGTCACAGTGCGGACCAGCCACAGTAGGGTATCGGCCAGACCAACGCCGGAGTGTGTCGTGAGGAAGGGGCACGGATGCTCGCGCTGCTCGATGCCTCGGCGGTCCGCCGCTGGTGCAGCGCGGCGGTGGACGGCCTCGACGCCCGCCGGGGCGAGATCGACGACCTCAACGTCTTCCCGATTGCGGACGGCGACACCGGCACCAACCTCGCGCTGACCATGCACGGCGCCGCCGACGCGGTGGCAGCCGATCGTTCGGGCACCGTCAGCGGGGTGCTGGCGGCGATGGCCAAGGGCGCGCTGTTGGGTGCTCTCGGCAATTCCGGCGTCATCGTCGCCCAGATCATCTCGGGCCTGGCCGAGGCCTGCGACGGCGCGGTCGAGGCCGATGGCACCTTGCTGGTCAAGGGGCTGCGGCTGGCCACCGACGCGGCCTACGCCGCCGTGGCCGAGCCGGTCGAGGGCACCATGCTGTCGGTCGTGCGGGGGAGCGCGGAGGCCGCCGAGGAGCTCGGCGACTCGCCCGAGCTGGCAGCCGTGGTGTCCGCCGCCGCCGCCGGTGCCACCGCCGCGCTGGCCGGCACGCCCCAGCAGCTGGCGGTGCTGGCCGAGGCCGGCGTGGTCGACGCCGGCGGGTGCGGTCTGGTGATCGTGCTGGACGCGCTTGCCGCGGTGATCACCGGGCAGGGCACGCTGGGACCGGCGCAGCTCTCACCGGCCCGCAACCGGCAGGCGCTGGAAATGGTGCGCGAGTCGGGCAGCCCGGAGTTCGGATACGAGGTGCAGTACCTGCTGCACGCCTCGGAGTCGGCGCTGCCACCGCTGAAGGCCGTGCTGGCCGAGCTGGGTGACTCGCTGGTGGTGGTCGGCACCGGTGACGGCCCGTTCAACGTCCACGTGCACGTCAACGACGTGGGTGCGGCGATCGAGGCCGGTATCGAGGCCGGCCGGCCGCACCGAATCACCGTCACCCGGTTCGCCGACCAGGTGGCCGGCCAGTCGTCGGAGACCAGCCGGTCGGGGATCGCCCTGGTCGCCGTGGCGCCCGGCGACGGGCTGGCCGAGCTGTTCCGCTCCGAAGGGGTGTCGGTGGTCGAGGGCGGTCCCAGCGCGGGTTCGGCGCCGTCGGCGGCCCAGGTGCTGGCTGAGATCCTGCAGACCGGGGCGGCCCAGGTGATCCTGCTGCCCAACGCCCCGGCGGTACGGGCGGTGGCCGAATCCGCTGCCGCCCAGGCGCGCGAGCAGGGCGTCAGCGTCGCGGTGGTACCCACCAAGTCGCCGGTGCAGGGACTGGCAGCGGTGGCGGTGCACGACCGGACCCGGCGGTTCGAGGACAACGTGATCGCCCTGGCCGAAGCCGCCGCCGCCACCCGGTTCGCCGAGGTCACCATCGCGGTCGGTGACTCCATCACCTACGCCGGCCGGTGCTCGGCCGGTGACGTGCTGGGCCTGATCGACGGCGAGGTGGTCGAGATCGGCGCCGACGTCGCCGGGGTGGGTATCAGCCTGGTGCGCCGGCTGGTGGCCGCCGGCGGTGAGCTGGTGACCGTGCTCTCCGGCGCCGATCCTGGTTCCGAAGCCGCCGCGCAGGCCGTGCACACCTACCTGCGCAGTCGCCATCCGCTGGTCGAGGTCAGCGTGTTCGTCGGCGGCCAGCCGGAGTTCCCGCTGCTGATCGGGGTCGAGTAAACCGCCCGGCAGTTTCTGGCACAGTGGCGTCATGGCGACCCGGACCACCCTGCTGCGCGACGTGCTGGGCGGCAAGTCCAGCAAGGCGGTGGAGAAGGCGCTCGGGTACAG
>NZ_DASVQG010000195.1:0-2327 GCF_036389215.1 Jatrophihabitans sp. | reverse complement strand
GCAAGCGCCGACCGAGGGCACCGGCACGTCCGAGTTCGGAACCCTGCGCGACGAGCTGGCGCGGATCTGGGCCGAACTCTTCGACGTCGCAGACGATTTCCAGGACGACCAGAACTTGTTCGAGGTGGGCGGGACCTCGCTCACGGCGGTGCGATTGCGCGCCCGGATCGTGAGCGAGTTCGGGGTCGACATCCCGCTCGGTGACATCTACGCCGGCGGCAGCATTGCCGAACTGCTGCCCATCATCGAGGCCGGTCTTCTCGCCGCGGACGGCTCCACCGTCCTGTCGACCACCAGCACCGGCTGATGCCGGCGAATCCGGCACGCACCAGGAAGGCGAGCACATGACCGAAGCTCCCGCCACGGCTGAGGCGCTCTCAACTGCCCGGCAGGCGCTGATCAACTGGAAACTGCGCCAGCGGCAGGACCGGCTGGCTGAGCAGGATCGGATCGAACCGGTATCCCGGGACGGGCTGCTGCCGGTCAGCGAGCAGCAGCGTTACCTGTGGTTCCTGCACCAGCTGGCTCCGGACGTGCCGGTGTACAACATGCCTGCCGCGCTCAGGCTGCAGGGCGAGCTGGACGAGCGGGCGTTGCGAAGCGCGGTGACGGGGTTGGTCGCGCGCCACGAGAGCCTGCGGACCAGGTTCCGGTCCGAGCGCGGGCTGCCGTGCCAGGTCATCGATCCGCCGGCCCCCATGCCGGTAACGGTGATCGACCTGCGCTCGCTCCCGGCCGAGGATCGGCTCGAGCACGCCACCAGGTTGGCCGAACAGGAGACCCGCCGCCCGTTCGACCTCCACAACGGCCCGCTGATGCGCTGCTGGCTGGCACGGCTGGCCGAGGACGACCATGTCCTGCTGCTCACCCTTCACCACATCATCACTGACGGCTGGTCGGTCGGGATCATCACTCGCGAGCTTGCCGAGCTGTACGCCGGTCGTGGCGAGGAGCTGCCGAGCCGGCAGTTGCAGCCGGTCGACCACGCAGCCTGGCAGCAGCGGCAGCTCAGCACCGACACCGAGCGCGACCAGCTGACCTACTGGCGGGAGCGGCTCGCCGAGATTCCCCCGGTGGACGTTCCGGCCGACCGGCCGCGCCCCAATCAGCCCAGCTGGCGGGGCGCCATCCACGAGCGTCCGCTGGCGCCTGGCCTGATCGACGGGGCCCGGGGACTGGCGGCAGCGGAGTCGGTGCTGTCGGTGCTGGCGGTTCTGACGGCCGCCTTCTACGCGGTGCTGTCGCGCTACACCGATGAGTACGACCTGGCGGTCGGTTCGGTCTTCTCCGGCCGGACGAGGTCGGAGCTGGAGAGCATGGTCGGCTTCTTCGCCAACACCCTGGTGCTGCGTGCCGACCTGTCCGGCGACCCGACCGGCCGCGAGCTGGTACAGCGCTGCAGCGGCACCGTGCTCGGCGCACTGGGGCATCAGGACGTGCCGTTCGGCACCGTGGTGGCGGAGCTGAAACCCGACCGAGTGCCCGGCCGCAACCCGCTCTTCCAGATCTGCTTCACCCTGCTCACCGGCGACATGATCGGTCAGTACAACTTCGGCGATGTGACGGTGTCACCGGTGCAGGTGCAGCTGGGCACCTCGCGCTTCGACATGGCCTTCCAGGTCTTGACCCTCGCCGACGGCAGCGCGTCGGCCTGGGTGGAGTACTCCACCGAGCTGTTCGACCAGGACCGCATCGAGCGGCTGATCCAGCACTACGAGACCGCGCTCGCCTCGATCACTGCCGATCCGGATCGCCGGCTGAGCCAGCTGCAGCTGCTCCCGGCGGCGGAATCGCAACTGCTGCTGGACACCTGGAACCCGGCGCCGGTCGACTTCGGCACCGGGGAGCTGCTGTTGCACGACCTGGTGGCAGCGGCGGCGGCAAGCTATCCCGACCGGGCCGCCCTGCGCTTCGACGGCGCGGACGTCAGCTACACCGATCTCGACGAGCAGGCCAACCGGCTTGCCCGGCTGCTGCAGCTCGAGCACCGGATCGGGCCGGACCAGGTGGTGGCCATCCTGCTGGACCGTGGCACCCGGATCCCGCAGGCCCAGCTGGCGGTGCTCAAGGCCGGCGGCGCCTGGCTGACGCTGGATCCGACGCATCCGGCGAAACGGCTTGCCTTCCAGCTCGACGACGCTTCGGCGGTGCTGGTGATCACCGATTCGAAGCTGGCCGCGGCATTGCCGCCCGATGTGCCGCGCATCGATCTCGACGACCCGAGCCTCGCCCGCCGGCTGGCCGAGGTCGAGGGCACCGCGCCGGTGTGCGCCGCGCAGCCCGACAATGCCGCGTACCTGATCTACACCTCGGGTTCGACCGGCACG
>NZ_DASVQG010000194.1:0-13432 GCF_036389215.1 Jatrophihabitans sp. | reverse complement strand
GGCGCAGCGCTACCTGGCCCGGCTCGCCGGCGAGCGCCCCTGACCGGTGCGGCTAGGAGGCGGCCCCGAGCAGCGCCTGGCGGACCGCGTCGAAGCCGGCCTGCGCGTCGGCCGGCTTGCCACCGGCGCCCTGCGCCACGTCGGCCTTGCCGCCGCCCCGGGCGCCGAGCGCCTGCGCCAGCACCTTCACCAGGTCGCCCGCCGAGCGCCCGGCCGCCACGCCCGCGGGGTTGACGGTGGCGACGAAGGACAGCCGGTCATCGGCGGCCGAGGCGAGCAGCACCGCAGCCGGCCGCGACTTCTCGAGCCGGTCGCGGACGTTGACCGCCAGGGCGCGCAGGTCGTTGACCGCCACCCCGGCCGGCACCAGCTCGGTGACCAGCTGCACGCCCGCGACGTCGCTCGCGCGCTGCGCCAGCGGTCCCGCCTGTTGCAGCACCTGGCCGGCCCGCAGCCGGTCCAGTTCCCGTTCGGCGTTGCGCAACCGGGTGATCATCGATTCGATCCGGTCCGGCAGCTCCGCCGGCGGAACCTTCACCAGGTCCGACAGCGCCGACACCAGAGCGCGCTCGTTGGCCAGGAACTTGATCGCGTCCAGCCCGACGTAGGCCTCGATCCGGCGTACCCCGGCACCGACCGAGGACTCGCCGGTCACCGCCAGCGCCCCCACCTGGGAGGAGTGCGAGACGTGGGTGCCACCGCACAGCTCCCGCGACCAGGCACCGCCGATCTCGACCACCCGCACCTCGGCGTCGTAGGTCTCGCCGAACAGCGCCAGCGCGCCCTCCTCGCGGGCCTGGGACAGCGGCATGTAGCGCACCGCGACCGGTAGGTCTCGCCGCAGCGCCCGGTTCGCGGTCTCCTCGATGTCGGTACGGGTCCGCTCGTCCAGGCTCTTGGACCAGGCGAAGTCCAGCCGCAGGTAACCCGGCTTGTTGTACGAGCCGCTCTGCAGCGCGGAGGGCCCGAGCACCTCGCGCAGCGCCGCGTGCACCACGTGGGTTCCCGAGTGGGCCTGCCGGGCCGACAGCCGCCACTCCGGATCGACCTGGGCGACCGCCTCGGAACCGGTCCGCAGCTCGCCGGACTCGACATGCACCCGGTGCACGATCAGCCCCTTGATCGGGCGCTGGACGTCGAGCACCCGCAGCCTGGTCTCCGATCCGGAACCGGGGACCACGATGGTGCCCTCGTCGGCGATCTGGCCGCCGGACTCGGCGTAGAACGAGGTGGCATCCAGCACCACCTCGACGGTCTCGCCGGGGCCGGCCACCTCGATCAGCTCGTCCTTGCGGATGATGCCCCGGACCCGTGACTCGGTCTCCAGGGTCTCGTAGCCGGTGAAGATCGTCGGTCCGTGCTCGCGCAACTCGCGGTAGGCGGCGGTGCTGGCCACCCCGGACTTCTTGGACCGGGCATCGGCCTTGGCCCGCTGGCGCTGCTCGGCCATCAGCCGGCGGAACTCCTCCTGGTCCACGCTCAGGCCCGCTTCGGCCGCCATCTCGATGGTGAGGTCGATCGGGAAGCCGTAGGTGTCGTGCAGCGTGAACGCCCGCTCGCCGGACAGCGCGGGGCGCTTGTCCTGCTGGGCCTCGCGCACCGCGACGTCGAGGATGGTGGTGCCCGAGGCCAGGGTCCGCCGGAAGGCGTCCTCCTCGCCGTAGGCGATCATCGCGATCCGGTCGTAGTCGGTCGCCAGTTCCGGGTAGCTGGGCGCCATCGCGTCCCGGGCCACCGGCAGCAACTGCGGCAGCACCGAGCCGTCGGTGAACTCACCACCGAGCATCCGCGCCGAGCGCACCGCCCGGCGCAGGATCCGGCGCAGCACGTAGCCGCGGCCCTCGTTGCTGGGCGTGACGCCGTCGGCGACCAGCATCAGGCCGGTCCGCACGTGGTCGGCGATCACCCGCAGCCGGACGTCATCGGGGGCGGACTCGGCCGCCGACGGACCGGACTCGCCGCCGTAGCGCTTGCCGGCCAGTTGCGCCGCCCGGTCGAGTACCGGCCTGGTCTCGTCGATCTCGTACAGGTTGTCCACGCCCTGCAGCAGGGTCGCCATCCGCTCCAGGCCCATGCCGGTGTCGATGTTCTTGCGAGGCAGCTCGCCCAGGATCTCGTAACCCTCCTTGGCCGGGCCCGCGCCCCGCTCGTTCTGCATGAACACCAGGTTCCAGAACTCCATGTAGCGGTCCTCGTCGACCGCCGGCCCGCCTTCGGTGCCATACGCCGCGCCACGGTCGTAGTACAGCTCGCTGCACGGGCCGCACGGGCCGGGCACCGTCATCGACCAGAAGTTGTCCGCCATCCCGCGGCGGACGATCCGTTCCGAGGGCAGCCCGACGACCCGGCGCCAGATGTCGATGGCCTCGTCGTCGTCGAGGTAGACGGTGGCCCAGATCCGCTCGCCGTCCAGGCCGTAGCCGCCCTCGCCGATCGGCTTGGTGGCCAGCTCCCAGGCCATCGCGATGGCCTCTTCCTTGAAGTAGTCGCCGAAGCTGAAGTTGCCGTTCATCTGGAAGAAGGTGCCGTGCCGGGTGGTCTTGCCGACCTCCTCGATGTCCTGGGTGCGCACGCACTTCTGCACGCTGGTGGCCCGCGACCACGGCGGCTCGAGCTGGCCGGTGAAGTACGGCACGAACTGGACCATGCCGGCGTTGATGAACAGCAGGTTGGGGTCGTCGAAGGGCAGCGGTGCGCCGGGAACCACCTCATGCCCGTGGCGGACGAAATGATCCACGAAGCGCTGGCGTACCTCGGCGGTTTTCACGGCTGTCCCTCTCAACGTGTGGCGGTGGTCTTCATTGTCTCGGATCGGCGCCAATGCTTTCCAGCCGGGCCGCACGCCGGCGGCGACATCGTGACGTTCGGGGAGTACCGTCTGCTGCTCATGGCGACGCCGCCATTTCCGCAAGACCGGGTGCTGCTGTCCACCCGGGTGCTCGCCGGGGTGATCATCGGTTTCCTGGTGCTGGCGTTTGCCGTGCTGTATCCGTGGCCCACCGATACCCGGCGGCTGTTCGCATGGGAGATCAGGCCGACGATGTCGGCGATGGTGCTGGGCTCGGTGTATCTGGGCGGGGCCTACTTCTTCCTCCGGGTGACGCGTGCTACCCGGTGGCACACCGTGGCCGGCGGCTTCGTGCCGGTCGGTACCTTCGCCAGCCTGATGGGCCTCACGACGATCCTGCACTGGGATCGCTTCCTGCACGGCAACCTGGCGTTCTGGCTCTGGGTGGCGCTGTACTTCACCACGCCGTTCCTGGTCTTCGCGGTCTTCCTCGCCAACCAGCGGCACTACTCGCCGGGTACGGCCGACGATGTTCTGCTGCCGCCGGTTGCTGCCGGCGCCATCGTGATCGCCGGCGGCGTGTCGGTAGTGATGAGTGCGTTCCTCTACCTCCTGCCGCACCGCGCGATCAGCATCTGGCCGTGGCAGCTGACCCCGCTGACGGCCCGGATGCTGGGCGCGATCTTCGCCCTGGGTCTCGCCGGCCTGGGCGCGGCCCGGGAGCGGCGCTGGAGCGCTGCCCGGCTGCTGATCCAGGTCGCCTGCCTCATGCTGCTGCTGATCCTGCTCGCCGGTGTTCGCGCGCACCGGGAGTTCGACTCCTCCAACGCGCTGACCTGGCTGTTCGCCGTCGGCTTCGCCACCACCACGGCGGCGACGGTCGCGCTGTACCTCCGGATGGAATCGCGGGTGAGGGCGAGCGCGGCGAGCGGTTAGCACGGTGCAACGTTTCGCCGGCCCGTCGGCATCTATCCGGCAACCATGTCGTGCGAGCGACGGTGAGTCGGTGGCGAGGGAGGCGGGGCAGGTGAGCGACAGCGCGGCAGTGCCTGGACATGATGCGGGGTTCCGGCGGCTGGGGTGGGCAGCGTTGCCGGTGGCGGTCGTCCTCGCGCTGACAGCCTGCGGCCCCGGCCGTACCACTCCGGGCACCGGTGGCTTCGACGGTCCCTCCGGGGCCATGGACGGCGTGGGCCGGGTCGGGCCGCCGCCGTCGGCCGCCGACGTGCTGGCGAAGTGGCAGTCATTTCCGGTGACCGCCGATCCCCGACCCCTGATCCTGACCACCGGCGCGGTGCTCGATCCGGCGACCGGGTTCCGGACCGACGATGACAAGGTGGCCTACGGCGCAGGACACTTCGAGTTCGCCACCACGGTGCCTGCCGCTCCGGCGACCTCGGCCGGGTACGCCATCGTCTCGGCCAAGGCGGCGCTCGGCCGGCTTCGACCGACCGGAACCTCCCAACCGTCGACCCGTCCGCTGCGCATCGTCAAGATCTCGCTGGTCCAGGCGACGTTCGGCACCGACCGCGGCCAGCGGGCGCTGCCCGCCTGGCGGTTCCAGCTGGACCAGGTCGCGGATCCGGTCCAGGTGCTGGCGGTCGATTCCAAGCAGCTGTGGCGCCCGACGGGCTGGGGTTCGACCGGGATGGATCACCGCGCGAGCCTGAGCGGGAACGGCCGTTCCCTGCAGTTCAGCTTCTACGGCAGCCCGCCCGAGTGCGTAGCCGACTACACCGCGGACGTGGCCGAGTCCGGCACCGCTGTCGTGGTGACGCCCCGAGACATCACGCCGAACCCGCAAGGCAGCGCGTCCGTGCGGACCTGCCCGGCCATAGCGGCCCAGCGAACGGTCACCGTGAAGCTGGCCGCGCCCCTGGGTGCCCGCGTCCTGCTGACGCCCGAGGGATCGCCGGTCCCGGTCAGCAACGCTGAGTAGCTCCCTCGGCCCGGCCTCGCTACGCGCTCTATCCCGGCGGTCTATTTACGCGTATCCGTTGACACCGGACGCCGCACGAAGCAGGATCGCGCGTTAATAGAGTGTTAGATCAATGGCCGGAGGGCTCTGTCATGGCTAGAACCGCGATCGGTAATCTGCTGCGGCGACTGGCTGCCGAGCACCAGGCGGCGGACGCGCTCGGCGCGACCCCCGAAGCTGTCCACTCGATGGGGCCGGAACTGGTTCGGATGGAGCTCAGCCGGCGGCAGCTGCTCGGTGGCGCTGCCGTGACGGCAGGTGCCCTGACACTCGGGCAAGCCGCGCTGCCGCAGCGCGCGAGCGCCGCCGGCGCGCCGCGGGTCGCCGTGATCGGCGCGGGCATCAGCGGCCTGGCGGCCGCGCTGCGGATGCAGGACTCCGGGTTGGCGTGCACGGTCTATGAGGCCAACACCCGGCTCGGCGGCCGGATGTACTCCGACACCACGAACTGGGCGTCGGGGCAGGTGTCGGAGTGGGGTGGCGAGCTGATCGACACCGGCCACAAGACCGTCCAGACGCTGGCGAAGCGATTCAACCTCCCGCTGGACGACCTGGTGCAGGCCGAGCCGCAACAGGCCGAGCAGACCTTCTACTTCTTCGGGCAGTACTACCCGTACAAGCAGGCCACTACCGACTTCCAGGCCGTCCACCAGAACGTCCAGAACGACATGCAGACCTTCACCTGGCCGGTCACCTGGAACAACCCGCAGCCCGGTGGCGGCACGGCGCTGTCGAACATGAGTGCCTACGACTGGATCGAGACCCGGGTGCCCGGCGGGCATTCCTCGCCGATGGGCGCGCTGCTCGACGTGGCCTACAACGAGGAGTACGGCGGCCAGACCACCGACCAGACCGCGCTGAACATCCTCGGGCTGCTGGCCTACCAGCCCAGCCCCGGAAACTTCAGCATCTTCGGGCTGTCCGACGAGCGCTATCACATCCGTGGCGGCAACGACCGGCTGCCCAAGGCGATGGCGGCAGCGTTGCCGAAGGGGTCGATCAACCTCAACTGGAAGCTCACCGCGCTCGCCGCCAACGCCAACGGCACCCAGACGCTGACCTTCACGGCCAACGGCAGGATCCAGACGGTGACGGCCGACCACACCATCCTGGCGGTGCCGCTGGGCGTGCTGCAGCGGCTCGACTTCTCCAAGGCCGGCTTCGACAGCCGGAAGAAAGGCCAGATCGCGAACATGCGGATGGGCCACGACTGCAAGCTGCAGCTGCAGTTCGGCAGCCGGATGTGGAGTGGCCCCGGCCCGTGGCCGGGCATCTCCTCGGGGGAGTCCTACAGCGACACCGGCACCATGAACACCTGGGAGGTGACGCGCGCCCAGTCAGGCACCGAAGGGATCATGGTGGACTACACCGGTGGCGACATCGCCGCCGCGCTCAACCCGTCGGTGCCGTTCAGCAACCAGACCAACAGCTACGTGGTGACCTCGGCCAAGACCTTCCTGCGCCAGATCGAGCCGGTCTTTCCGGGCCTCGGGGCGCAGTGGAACGGCCGGGCGACGCTGGCGGCGTGGCACGTCAACCCGTACTCCTACGGCGCCTACTCCTACTGGCCGACCGGCTACTGCCAGAACTACGCCGGCTACGAGGGGATGCGGCAGGGCAACGTGCACTTCGCCGGCGAGCACTGCTCGATCGATTACCAGGGCTACATGGAGGGCGGCGCCACCGAGGGCCAGCGTGCCGGTGGCGAGGTGCTGGGCGACTACGGCCTGAAGTAGTCAGGGCCTGACGTAACCATGGCCTGACGTAACCATGGCCTGAGGTAACCATGGCCTGACGTAACTCACTCAGAACCGGCTGGACGCCGCGTCGTCCCCGAGCCGCTGCGCCAGCCACACCGGCAGGATCGCGAAGCCGATCAGCACGGCGGCGACCACATTGACCACCGGCGCCTGGTTGGGCCGGAACAGGTTGCCGAAGATCCACAGCGGCAGCGTCTGGACGGCGGGCCCCGAGGTGAAGGTGGTCACGACGATCTCGTCGAAGCTGAGCCCGAACGCCAGCAGCGCACCGGCCAGCAGCGCGCCGCGCAGTGCCGGGAAGGTGACCAGCCGGAAGGTCTGCCAGCCGGTCGCGCCGAGGTCGGCCGAGGCCTCCTCCAGCGACCCGCTCATCCGCCGCAGCCGGGCCTGCACGTTGTTGTAGACCACCACGATGCAGAAGGTCGCATGGCCGATGATCACTGTGGTCAGGCCGAAGCCGATGCCGAGCGGGGAGAGCACGTTGCTGAACGCCGCGTTCAGCGCCAGGCCGGTGACGATGCCCGGCAGCGCGATCGGCAGCACCACCAGGAAGCTGATCGTGGACCGGCCGAAGAAGTCGAAGCGCTGCACCGCGAACGCTGCCATCGTGCCGAGCACCAGCGCCACGGCTGTCGCCCCGAGGCCGGCCCGGATCGAGGTGCCGAGCGCGTGCAGCGCGCCCTCACTGTGCGCCGCCGCGTTCCACCAGCTCAGGGTAAGACCGGCGGGCGGGAAGGAGAAGGTCCGAGAGGAGTTGAACGCGTTGAGCACGATCAGGACCAGCGGGACGTAGAGGAACGCCAGCCCCACGAAGGTGAGCGCCGCCAGCGCCCGCCGGACCCGGCCGGAGAGGTACATCAGACGTTCTCCAGGGCGCCGGTCTGCCGCATCAGCAGCAGGTAGACCACGATCGCGATCAGCGGCACGGTGGACAGCGCCGCGGCCAGCGGCTGGTTGTTCGCCGTGACCAGCTGGCCGTAGATCACGTTCGCGAGCAACTGGGTCTTGCCACCGACGATGCCCACCGCGATGTAGTCGCCCAGGGTGAGGGAGAACGTGAAGATCGAGCCCGCCGCGATCGCCGGGAACACCATCGGGACGAGGACCGAGCGGACGGTGCGGCCGGCGCCGGCGCCGAGGTCGGCACTGGCCTCGAACAACGACCGCGGCACCCGCTCGAAGCCGGCGAAGACCGGGATCACCATGTAGGGCAGCCAGAGGTAGGCCAGGGTGATGATGGTCGCCGTGAGGCCGTAGCCCGGCGTGTGGCCACCGGTCAGCCAGCTCAACGGCCCGTTCGGAGCCAGCAGGCTGCGCCAGGCGTAGGCCTTCACCAGGTAGCTGGCCCACAGCGGGGTCAGCACGGCGACCAGCAGCGCCTTGCGCAGCCGCGGACCGGCCAGCTTGCTCATGTAGAACGCCATCGGAAAGGCCAGCAGGCCGTCGACGATCGTGACGACGAGCGCGACCAGAATGGTCCGCAGCGTCACCGTCCGGTACAGGGACTGGGTGTAGACCTCGCGCAGGTTGTCGAGGTTGTAGGAATGGGTGATGTTGCCGGTGAAGAAGTCGGTGCTCCAGAGCGCGGACAGCAGCAGCACGGCGATCGAACCGAGGTAGGCCAGGACGAGCCACAGCATCGGGGCGCCGAGCAGCATCGCCAGCCGGGTCCTGCGCTTGGCGGAGAAGAAGGCGGACACCGCTCCCCGCCGGTCATGCGGTGCGGGCATGACCGGCGGGGCAAGCGTCAGCTCTTGATCTCTTGCCACTTGTTCACCCATTGCGCGTAGTCGGTGCAGTCGTCCTTTCCGCTGTTGTCGACGCACTGCTTCTGCGGCGTGGTCCAGTAATGGATCTTCGCCGCGTACGCCGCGTCGAGGGCGTGGTAGGTGTCGCAGAAGGCCTTGTCGCTGGTGTGCTGGCAGGCCCCTGCCTGGGCCGGCGCCTCGCCGAAGTACTCGGCGACCTGCGCGTTGGCCTCGGGGGAGACGATGTAGTTCATCCACTGGTACATGCAGTTCGGGTGCTTGGCCTTCGCCGAGATCATCCAGGTGTCCGACCAGCCGGTGGAGCCTTCCTTGGGCAGCACGGTCTCGACCTTGGTCTTGGCGTCGGCGTTGATGGTGTTGGCGATCACCTGCCAGGTGGTGCCGATCACCGACGTGCCGGACTCGAAGGCCTGCACCGCCTTGGTGTAGTCGGCCCAGTACTCGCCGACGTTGGCCTTCTGCTGCTTCAGCAAGGTCACCGCCGCATCCAGCTGGGCGGAGTTCAGCGCGTAGGGGTCCTTGATTCCGAGCGAGGGCTGGGTCGCCATCAGGTACAGCGCCGCGTCGGCGATGTAGATGGGCGAGTCGTAGGCGGTCACCTTGCCCTGGTACTTGCTCGCATCGCTGAACACCGCGGCCCACGAGTCCTGCGCGCCGGTCACCTTGCTCGGGTTCCACATCAGCAGGTTCGCTCCCCAGCCGTGCGGGATCCCGTACATCTGGCCACTGACCGAGTTCCAGTTGCCGTTCTTGAGGAAGCCGGAGACGCCGGCGTAATTGGCCACCAGCGAGGTGTTCACCGGTGCCACGTCACCGCCGTAGATCAGCCGCAGGGTGGCGTCACCGGAGGCCGAGACCCCGTCGTACTGACCGGTCTTCATCAGCTGGACCATCTCGTCGGAGGTGTTGCCGGTCTTGGCGTTGACCTTGCAGCCGGTCTGCTTCTCGAACGGGTGCACCCAGTCGACCTTGGGGTCGTTGGCCCCGCTCTCGGCGTAGCCGGCCCAGACCACGATGTTGAGGGCACCCTCGCCCTGACCGACCGAGCTGGCCATCGGGACCTTGGGCGGCGCCTGGCCCTTGGGGCCCGGGCTTGCCGTCTTGGTCGAACTGCTGCAGGCCACCAGGACCGCGCCGGCGGCCAGCACGGCAAGATATCTCCGGCTGTTTCGGATCACGCTTGTCATCGATGTTCCTCTCCTCGGTGGACGCAGCCCGCTTCGCGGGGCCGGCAAGCATCAGGGTTCGATCAGATTGACCGCGGCGCGGTCCCAGTGCAGCGCCACGGGATCGCCGCGGTGCACGTCCACCGTGGGGACGGCGCTGTTGAGCACGACCGCGGCAAGGGTGAGGCCGTGCGCCGCGTCCACCACGATCCGGGTCTCGGCTCCGGCGTACACGACCTCGCGCACGACCGCCTCGACCACCACGTCAGCCGGTCCGGCCGAGGCCCCTGGAGGCAGCACCCGGATTCTCTCCGGCCGGATCGAGCAGGTGCCGCCGTGGCCGAGGATCGCCTGCGCCGCCTCGCCGCGAATCAGGTTGGACGTCCCGACGAACTCGGCGACGAACGGCGTGGCCGGCGACTGGTACACCTGCTGGGCGCTCCCCAACTGCTCGATCCGCCCGTCGCGGAACACCGCCAGCCGGTCGCACAAGGTCAGCGCCTCGTCCTGGTCGTGGGTGACGAAGACGAAGGTGATGCCGACCTCGCGCTGGATCGCCTTCAACTCCAGCTGCATCTGCTCGCGGAGCTTGAGGTCCAGGGCGCCCAGCGGCTCGTCGAGCAGCAGCACCCGAGGCCGGTTCACCAGCGCGCGGGCGAGCGCGACCCGCTGCCGCTGGCCACCGGATAGCTGGCTCGGCCGGCGAGCACCGAAGCCTGTCAGGCGGACCATCTCCAGCGCCTCACCGACCCGCCTGAGCCGCTCGGCCTTCGGAACGCGGTGCACCCGGAGGCCGTAGCCGACGTTCTGCTCCACGTTCATGTGCGGGAACAGCGCGTAGTCCTGGAAGACGGTGTTCACGTCGCGACGAAACGGCGGCAGCCGGGTGGCGTCGGCGCCGCCGAGGAAGATGGTTCCGGCCGTGGGGGTCTCGAAGCCGGCGATCATGCGCAGCACGGTCGTCTTGCCGGAGCCCGACGGGCCGAGCATGGCGAAGAACTCGCCGTCGGCGATGTCGAGGTCCAGGTCGTCCACGGCAACGACCGATCCGAAGGTCTTGCGGAGCCCGCGCAGCCGGATCGCCGGTTTCTGGTCGGTGGAGTTGCGCGGATCCGTCGTCGAGGCAGCCGAGGTGAGCCCACCTGTCATCTGGCGACCTCACAATGTTGATCAAGCGTTGACGCTGCGGGCCTCAGGATGGTTGAGCCGGTCCGGTGGGTCAAGTGACCTGGCTGTGGAGGTAACCAGGCGAGCGTCGGCTGCGCACGGTCAGCCGGCGGCGCCGTGTTCGCGGCGTGCAGCTTCCATGAGGTCCTCCATCGCTCGCTTGGCCCGCGTCTGGTCGGTGCCGCTGGTGGTGACGTGGCTGTATCCCGAGCGGGTCTTCAACCCGAGCAAGATACCCAGCGCCTTCGCCAAACTCCTGTCGACGCGGCCGAGCAGTTGCACGGCCTGTTCATGGCTCTCGCCTTTGGCGTGCATGCCTAACCGGGCGCAGCAGACCACATCAGCCGCAGCGATGCCGGCGTGCACGCACAGGGTCACGAATGCATCCCGGACATCGGAATCCTCGTCGGCAAGTGTCTCCACGATGTCTGCGGTTCTGGCGAACTGCTCCGCTTTGCCCAACCTTCCGGCGCGCACGTCACGTGGGCAGTCGATGGTACGAACCGCCATCATCACTTCCCTTCCCGCAGCTGCATGCGCAGCCAGCCGAGCGGACCATAAAGGGTCAGGCCGTGGGTACTGACCTCGGTGAGCAGGGGATCCGGCACGCCGGTGCGGACGGGCGTCCGCGTCTCGGCGTAGTCGAGGATGCGGGTGTCATTACCGGTCCACGCCGTGGCGGCAGTGCTTAGGTCGGACAGTTGCTCGGCCCACGTTGCGTCGTCGTCGACGACGTCGGCCGGGCGGACCAAGAACAGGTCCAGGTCGCTGTTGGTACGCATGTCGGACCGGGCGGCAGAGCCGAACAGGGCGGCATAGACCGGCGGTGTCTTCCAAGTCGAGATCAGTTCCCGCAGCCGTCCGATGAGGGCGGTCCGCAGCTCGGCGAGTGCAACGACGTGTGGCGCGGCGAGGTGCTTGCGGTTGAGGGAGTAGAGCACGGATGTCGGCGTGCGTTCTGCGTGGACGATGCCCTGCTCGGCGAGCCGGTTGAGGGCGTTGCGGACGCCCTGCGTGGTGTAGCGGCCGGCGAGCGCACGGACCTGGCCAGGCGTGAACGCTGCTTCCGCGCGAGCCAGGATGTAGAGGACATCCCCATCCGCGGTCGGGGTGACAACTTGAATAGGACGGCTGAAGTTCATGCGGTGCTTCCTTCGCCAAGTATAGTATTCGATCAGAAACTTTGTTTGCTGATCGCAAACTATACTTGCAGCCGCCCGCGACTTCTGGTGGCTCACGCGGTTCCACCCCCGCTGCAGAACCACTGTCGGCCACCTCGGAACGGGCCGCTTGGGTCTCCCTTGTACGCGGAGGACCGACCTAAGCTAGCAAGCACCTCACGCCTGACTCCTCCCGCGGTGCTGGCGTACGCCACGGTGCAATCGTGATCCCACCCGCATACATACCTGGCAACAGTCCGACCGGGCTGTGCCGGTTCCCCCAGAGCAACCCGAGGAACCGGATGGTCACGCCAGAGATGCAGGTTCATGATGGATTACCGCTTCCGGCCGGCAGGCACGCACTGGCATGCGCTGCGGGCCGTTTTCCCCCGCCTCAATCTCGTCCTCACCGTCGGATACGCCGCCGAGTCCGCGATGTCGATCGCCGTCGCACTCCCGGACCGGATACCGGGGAGCGCCCATGTCGGGGCGTGCTCGCTGGAGACGTTCTGGCTGTCGCGGGTGCTGCTGGCGGCCGGCTTGCTCGGTGCCCTGCTCCCCGCACAGCATCTGATCGACGACCGGGCTGCGCGGTGTGATGAACGTGCGGCTCCCCAGCGGGCCGCAGCAACCCGTCTCGCGGGCGTCCTGGCGGTCACGGTTGCCGGCTGGATTTGTGGTGGCGAGTTCGGAACAGCCGACTGGCTCATTCTCGCGGGACTGCTCGGATTGGCGGTGAGCAACAACGATCGCTCCTGCTACCGGTGGCCCGGCGGCGGGGGTTCCCAGGCTGCCTGCCTGCCCACCACGAACGAAGCGCCGGTAGATGGGGTGGCCAGGGGCAGGATCGAACTGCCGACCTACCGCTTTTCAGGCGGTCGCTCGTACCAACTGAGCTACCTGGCCGTTCACCCGCGTCGTCCGCCCGCGAGCGAGCAGAAGTCTACCTGAGCGGCTGTGGCCGGCGGCACTGCGTCAGGGCCTGGCGCGGGGGTCCGGCGTTTCGGGCCTGAGCGTCCGGACCGCCTGGTCGTACCGGCCCCAGATCACCTCGGCCACCGCCGGGTGCGCCCCGATCGGCTCGGCCACCCGGTCCGGTGCCAGCTCGGAGCCGAGCGTCCGCAGCCGGTCGTTGAAGTACCCCGGCGCGAGCAGGTAGTTGGCCACCCCGACGCCCCGAGGCAGGCCGTCGCCCCACCGCTCGTCGGTGAGGAACCGGGGATAGATCCGGCAGCCGGCCTGCTGTTCGAGCTGTCCGGCGGCAGCAGCCAGGTTCTCCGCGGCCTCCGGATCGCTGGACCCGGACGCGAACAGCACCGCCCCGGCAGCGGGCACGCCGCCGGCCTCGCGCAGTCGCTGCAGCACCACGCCGGTGATCCGGGGGTCCGGGCCGAGCTGCGCCGCCACCGCCGTGTGCGGCCGGTTCCCGACGATGCCGGTGATGTCGGTCTTGACGTGGTAGCCGGTGGAGAGCAGCAGCGGCATCACCACGACGGGGCCGTCGATAACCGGGAGCAGGTCGGCCAACAAGGGTGAGGCCAGCTCGAGCCAGCACAGCCGCACCTCGGCGCCGGGGCGCGCGAGGCGGACCAGCCCGGTCAATCGTTCGATCTCGGCGACCCCGGCGCGGGGGCGGGGGCCGGG
>NZ_DASVQG010000193.1:0-6888 GCF_036389215.1 Jatrophihabitans sp. | reverse complement strand
GCTCCGGTCCTCGCTCGCTGGCGCTCGCTGCGATCCTCACTCATGATCTTCTGCTCTTCGCGCAAGCGCTCATCGTGTGATTCGCTCCGGTCCTCGCTCGCTGGCGCTCGCTGCGATCCTCACTCATTGCCGGCTCCGGCGGCGGGAAGCTCGTCCTCGGTCAGGTACTTGACCAGCTCGTCCCGTTCGAACAGCTCGAGCAGATCCGGCCGGATCGCCGGGATCGGCTTCTCGACGACGGTGACGTCGCCCATCCCGTCGGAGTCGGCGCTGAGCGTGCAGACCAGGTTGCGCCGCCGCCAGTCCGCACTCATCGCCGGGTAGTCGTCGCGGGTGTGCCCGCCGCGGCTCTCCTGCCGGATCAGCGCGGCCCGGGCCACGCACTCGCTGACCGCGATCATGTTCTGCAGGTCCAGCGCCAGGTGCCAGCCGGGATTGAACTGCCGGTGCCCCTCGACGCTCACCTGGCGAGCCCGGGCCTTGAGGTCTGCCAGCCGGTCCAGTGCCTGCCGCATCTCGGGCTCGGTACGGATGATGCCGACCAGGTCGTTCATGGTCTGCTGCAGTTCCTGATGGACGGTATAGGGATTCTCGCCGGACTCGATGTTGAACGGCGCCAGCGCCGCGGCTGATGCCGCCGCCACCGACTTCTCGTTCACCAGCGGGTAGGAGCCCTGCAGCGAGGCCACGTACTCGGCGGCGCCGTCACCGGCCCGGCGGCCGAAGACCAGCAGGTCGGACAGCGAGTTGCCGCCCAGCCGGTTCGAGCCGTGCATGCCGCCGGCGACCTCGCCGGCCGCGAACAGCCCGGGAACCCCGTCGGCGGCAGTGCTGTCCGGATCGACCTGGACGCCACCCATCACGTAGTGACAGGTCGGGCCGACCTCCATCGCTTCCTTGGTGATGTCGACGTCGGCCAGTTCCTTGAACTGGTGGTGCATCGAGGGCAGCCGCCGGGTGATCTCCTCGGCCGGCAACCGGGTCGAGACGTCGAGGAACACCCCGCCGTGCGGCGAGCCGCGGCC
Organism: Jatrophihabitans sp.; assembly: GCF_036389215.1. Classification (GTDB taxonomy): domain Bacteria; phylum Actinomycetota; class Actinomycetes; order Mycobacteriales; family Jatrophihabitantaceae; genus Jatrophihabitans_A. The sequence goes on along the minus strand of NZ_DASVQG010000193.1, from coordinate 5,863 downwards.
GGCCTTGACCTCGGAGTTGATCGCCCGGGCGACCTCGTCGCGGGGCAGCAGCTCGGGCGGTCGCTTGTTGTTGTCCGGGTCCTTGTACCAGCGGTCGGCCTCGTCCTCGCTCTGCGCGTAGTTCTTGCGGAACACGTCCGGCACGTAGTTGAACATGAACCGCTCGCCATCGGAGTTGCGCAGCACCCCGCCGTCGCCGCGGACCGACTCGGTCACCAGGATGCCCTTGACCGACGGCGGCCACACCATGCCGGTCGGGTGGAACTGCACGAACTCCATGTTGATCAGGTTGGACCCGGCCCGCAGCGCCAGCGCGTGACCGTCGCCGGTGTACTCCCAGGAGTTGGAGGTGACCTTGAAGGACTTGCCGATGCCACCGGTCGCCAGCACCACGGCCGGCGCCCGGAACACCACGAACCTGCCGGACTCGCGCCAGTACCCGAAGGCGCCCGCGATCGCGCCGCCGTCGTCGAGCAGCAGCTCGGTGACCGTCAGCTCGGCGAACACCTTGAGCTTGCCGTCCGAGGCCACCCCGCCGCCGTCGTCCTGCTGCAGCGAGACGATCTTCTGCTGCAGCGTGCGGATCAGCTCCAGGCCGGTGCGGTCACCGACGTGGGCCAGTCGCGGGTACTCGTGGCCGCCGAAGTTGCGCTGGCTGATCTTGCCGTCGGGGGTCCGGTCGAACAGCGCGCCGTAGGTCTCGAGCTCCCAGACCCGCTGCGGGGCCTCCTTGGCGTGCAGCTCGGCCATCCGCGGGTTGTTCAGGAACTTGCCGCCGCGCATGGTGTCGCGAAAGTGCACCTGCCAGTTGTCCCTGGAGTTGACGTTGCCCATCGAGGCGGCGATGCCGCCCTCGGCCATCACCGTGTGCGCCTTGCCGAAGAGCGACTTGCAGATGATCGCGGTGCGCAGCCCGGCCTCGCGGGCGGCGATGGCGGCGCGCAGTCCGGCGCCGCCGGCCCCGATGATCACGACGTCGTATCGGTGCTCTTCATATTCGGTCATCTTCGCAGCAGTCCTCTTCAGATCCGGTGTTCAGTGCGCGGGAAGGTGTCGACTCAGCGGGGAACGCGGCCCTAGAAGAACCGGGGATCGCTGAAGGCGCCACGAGCCAGCAGGAAGATGTAGAAGTCGGTGACCACCAGCCAGACCAGCGACACCCAGGCCAGCTGCATGTGCCGGGCATTGAGCACCGAGACCTTGCCCCAAGCCCAGTACCGCAACGGGTGCTTGGAGAAGTGCTTCAACCGGCCGCCCACGATGTGCCGGCAGGAGTGGCAGGACAGCGTGTAGGCCCAGATCAGCGCGGCATTGATCAGCAGCACCACGGTGCCCAGGCCCATGTGCCCCCACTGGCCGCGCTCGTTGCGGAAACCGAGGATCGCGTCGTAGGTCAGGATGACCGAGAACAGCATCGCCGCGTACCAGAAGTAGCGGTGGATGTTCTGCAGGATCAGCGGGAACCGGGTCTCACCGGTGTACTTGGCGTGCGGTTCGGCCACCGCACAGGCCGGCGGCGACAGCCAGAACGCGCGGTAGTAGGCCTTGCGGTAGTAGTAGCAGGTCATCCGGAAGCCCAGCGGGAAGATCAGGATGATGATCGCCGGCGACAGCGGGAACCAGCTGCCGATCGGGGTGCCGAAGTCACTGGACTCCGGCACGCACTTGACGCTGAGGCACGGCGAGTACAGCGGCGTCAGGTACGGCTCGGCGTAATAGTCACCGTTCTGGAAAGCCCGCACCGTCGCGTAGATGGCGAACAGCCCCAGCACCGTGGCCGTGATCACCTGCGGCAGCCACCAGCGGTCGGTGCGCAGCGTCCGGGCGCCGATGCGGGCCCGGCCGGGAGCGTTGACGCCGGTGGCGCGGTCGGTCGGATCTGCCTTGGTCATCGCGAGGTTCCCCGGTAGCCGCCGATGGCTCCGTCGCCTTCCTCGCCTTGGCCGTCGGTGTGCTCGCCCCACATCGTCGCGTCATAGGACTCGTCGGTCAGCTGGTGCATCTCGATGGGGTTCCTCCCGGGCCAGTCGGCGGCAGCGAGCAGACGTCGTGCACGTCCAGCTCGAACCGCTCGAGATCGTTGCGAAGCCGCATCACGGTCGGCACTCACCGTACTGTGCCGCGCAGCCACGCGACGGCCGTGCGGATCCGCCACCGCGCGGTTCAGCGTTCTCAGCTCGACAGAGAGCGGTATGTTGCCTCTTCCATCCAACGGCAGATCGTATGACGTCGGCCAACCGTCAAGCCTGAGTATGTCCAACTTCACACCCCTAGCCAACCATCCTCGCCGGAGGTCCGGCACACCGGGACGGCGCGGGCCGGGGACCCCGATGGACGCCCGGCGGCCGCGCCGGGATGTAGCCCGCCGCCGCGACCGTTACCGTCAATTCTCATGGGGTGGCCACAGGAGAACGGATCCGACTGCCGGACGACCCTCGTCTGGGGGCAGGGTTATCTGGGCTATGACTTCGGCGAGCACCCGCTGGCACCGCTCAGGCTCGAGCTGACGATGTCACTGGCCCGCAGCCTCGGGGTGCTGGACCGGCTGGCGGTGCTGGAACCGGTGCCCGCCGGGGACACCGAACTGCTGAGCGTGCACGGGCCCGACTACCTCGCCGCGGTCCGGGCAGCGGGTGCGGATCCCGGTTACCAGGGATTCGGCCTGGGCACCGCTGACAACCCGGTGTTTCCGGGCATGTTCTCCGCCTCGGCGCTGATCGCCGGTGGCTCCCGGCAGGCCGCCCTGCAGGTCTGGAGCGGCGCTGCCCGGCACGCGGTCAACATCGCCGGCGGCCTGCACCACGCGATGCGGGATTCGGCCGCCGGTTTCTGCGTGTTCAACGACGTGGTGCTGGCGATCCGGACGCTGCTGGACGCCGGTGCCCAGCGGGTGGCCTACGTCGACATCGACGTCCATCACGGTGACGGCGTCGAGGCGGCCTTCTATGACGATCCCAGGGTGCTGACCATCTCGATGCACCAGGATCCGCGCACGCTCTATCCGGGAACCGGAATGGCCTGGGACATCGGTACCGGCGCCGGCGAGGGAACCGCGGTGAACCTGGCGTTGCCGCCGGGCACCTCCGACGATGGCTGGCTGCGGGCGTTCCACGCGGTGGTGCCGGGCGCGGTGACAGCGTTTGCTCCCGACGTCCTGGTGACCCAGTGCGGGTGCGACACCCATCACGAGGATCCGCTGGCGGACCTGGCCCTCACCGTCGACGGCCAGCGGGCCGCCTACATGGCCCTGCACCAGCTCGCGCACCGGGTCGCCGGCGGCCGGTGGCTGGCCACCGGCGGCGGCGGTTACGGCGTGCTGCGCTGCGTGCCCCGCACCTGGACGCACCTGCTGGCCGAGATGACCGGGCAGCCGATCGATCCGCGAACCGAGATCCCGCCGTCCTGGTCGGATGCCTTGCGCCGGCGTGGGGTGAACGCCGCGCTGCCGCAGCTGATGGGAGAGGGGCGCGAGCCCGAGCCGCAGCTCTGGGCACCCGGCGGCGAGTCCTGGCTGGACCGCTCGATCTGGGCCACCCGCAACGCCAGCTTCCCGCTGCTGGGCCTGGATCCGCAGGATCCCCGTGACTAGGCCGCGGGATCCCCGTGACCAGGCCGCGGGATCCCCGTGACGGGTGGCTACCCGCCGAGCTGGGAAGCCGACGTGGTGGTGGCCGACGGCGGCACGGTGCACCTGCGGCCGCTGACTCCCGGCGATGCCGAGGCGCTGGTGGCCTTCCATGCCGGGTTGTCGGTGCGCACCCGATACCTGCGTTACTTCTCCGCTTATCCGACGATCCCACAACGGGATCTGATCCGGTTCACCCATGTGGATCACGTGGACCGGGTCGCGCTGGCGGCGTGGTTGGGCCGCGAGATCATCGCCGTCGGGCGCTTCGATCGGCTGCCGGGTCCCGACCCGGCCATCGCCGGCACCAGCGCCGAGGTCGCGTTCGTGGTGGCCGATGCCCATCAGGGCAGGGGGATCGGCTCGGTGCTGCTGGAACATCTCGCCGAAACCGCGCGCGAGCTGGGCATCACCCGGTTCGAGGCGCTGGTGCTGGTCGAGAACAGCACGATGCTGCGGGTGTTCCTGGATGCCGGCTACCAGCCTTCGCGGCACCTCGATGGCAACGAGGTGAGCCTCGAGTTCGACATCGCCGCGACCGAGTTGACCGAGAAGGTGATGCGCGAGCGGGAACTGCGGGCCGATTCGCGATCCATCCGACGGCTGCTGGTGCCGCGCTCGGTGGCGGTGATCGGCGCCAGCGCGGATCCCGCCAAGATCGGAAACCTGGTCGTGCGCAACCTGCAACGCTCCGGCTTCACCGGACCGATCTTCCCGGTCAACCCGCACGCCCGTTCGGTGAGCGCCACGCTGGCCTACCCGAGCATCGCCGACGTTCCGGGCGAGGTGGACCTGGCGGTGCTCGCCGTTCCGGCCGCTGAGGTCGGAGATGTGGTGGCACAGTGCGCTGCCCGCGGGGTGCACGGGCTAGTGGTGATGTCAGCCGGATTCGGCGAGACCGGCACCACCGAGGCCAGGCTCGAAGGAGCCAGGGCCCAGCGCGAGCTGGTCTCCCAGGCCCGGACGCACGGGATGCGGGTGATCGGGCCCAATTGCCTGGGAATCATCAACACCGACCCCTCCGTGGCGCTGAACGCATCGCTGGCGCCGGTCGTGCCAGTGGCCGGCCGGGCCGGTTTCTTCTGCCAGTCCGGGGCACTCGGCGTCGCGGCGCTGGGCGAGGCGGCCCGCCGTGGGCTCGGCGTATCGAGCTTCGTCTCGGCCGGCAACCGGGCCGACGTGTCGGGCAACGACCTGCTGCAGTACTGGGAAGGCGACCCGGCAACCGAGATCGCCCTGCTGTACCTGGAAAGCTTCGGCAATCCCCGCAAGTTCGCCAGGATCGCCCGCCGGTTCGCCCGGCGCAAACCCATCGTGGCCGTCAAGAGCGGCCGCGGCGCGATGGTCGCCGGCTTGCGGCCCACCTCGGTGGACGTTCCCGAAGCCAGCGTCCAGGCGCTGTTCGAGGCCTCGGGTGTGATCCGGACCGACACCCTGGCCCAGCTCTTCGACGTCGCCCTGCTGCTCAGCACCCAACCGTTGCCCGAGGGCAATCGGGTTGCCGTGGTGGGCCATTCCACGGCGCTGGGGATGCTGGTCGCCGACGCCTTGAGCAGCTCTGGAATGGAGCTGGCCCGGTTGGTCGACGTCGGCACCGACGCGGGTGCCGAGGAGTTCGGCGCTGCCGTGCGGGAAGCGCTTGCGGCCACGGATGTCGATGCGGTGGTCACCATCTTCGTCCCGCCCATGCACCGCGGCCAGGAGTTGCCGGTCGCCGAGGAGTTGCGCAAGGCCGTTGCCGGGCAGCCGAAACCGGTGCTCTCGACCTTCCTGGGCTTCGACGGCGTACCGGCGGCGCTCGCGGTGCCTGGCCCGCTGGCTCCGATGCCGGGCTCGATTCCCTCGTACTCCTCACCCGAACGCGCGGTCACCGCGCTGGCACACGTGATCCGCTACGCCAGGTGGCGCCGCCGGGATGCCGGGGAGCACCTGGAACTCGCCGATCTGGACGCTGCCGCGGCCCGGGAGTTCGTTGCGGGGCTGATGGCCGATACGCCGGCCGAGCGTCTGCTGACGCTCGCCGAAACCCGGCAGTTGCTTGCCTGCTATGGCATCGAGGTCATCGCGAGCGAGCCGGCGGACAGCATCGGCGCGGCGGCGCGGGCCGCTGACCGGCTGGGCTGGCCGGTGGCGCTGAAAGTGCCCGGCGCGGTCCGGTTGCATCTCGGCGGTCCTCGCGACATCGACGAGGCCTGGGCGTCACTGGCTCTGCCGGAGCGGGCCGAGGTGATCGTGCAA
>NZ_DASVQG010000192.1:0-8961 GCF_036389215.1 Jatrophihabitans sp. | reverse complement strand
GCGCTCGCGGTGCTGGTCTTCGAGCGCACCTCCTCAGCGCTGCTCACCGCATTGGCCTACGCCCTCACCTTCGCGCCGGCACTGCTCGGCGGCCTGCTGCTGTCCGGGCTTGCCGATCGGCTGCCCCGCCGCCAGGTGATGGTGGGCTGTGACGTGATCCGGTGCGTGCTGCTGGGTTGCATGGCCATCCCGCGCGTGCCGATCTGGCTGCTCTGCGCCCTGCTGGTGGTGGCGGTGCTGACCGAGACCCCGTTCATGGCCGCGGAGTCCTCGCTGATGCCGGTCATGCTGGACGGCGAGCATTACATCGTGGGCACCGGCCTGCGCAGCATCACCAACCAGCTGGCCCAGCTGGCCGGCTTCGCCGGTGGCGGACTGGTCATCGCCTTGATCGGTGCCCGGGCCGGCCTCGCGTTGGACGCTGCGACCTTCGGGGTGTCAGCCGTTCTGATCATGGTCGGGGTCAAGGCACGACCGGCGGCGATGACCGATCCCGCCGGGGAGCACAGCGCAGGTCCCGGCCTCCTGAGCGGGCTGAACTCAGTGCTGGCGCTGATCTTCGGAGACCCGAAGCTGCGCACCCTGATCGGGCTCTCCTGGTTGGCGGGCCTGTTCGTGGTGCCCGAAGGGGTGGCCGCTCCCTATGCCAGTGACATGAACCATGGCGCGGTGGCCATCGGCCTGCTGTTGGCGTCGATGCCGGCCGGCACCGCGCTCGGCACCTACCTGTTGGTGCGCTTCGTGCCGAACGAGGCGCGTTCGGTCTGGATGGGGCCGATGGCTGTCGCCGTCGGCGTGCCCCTGGCGCTGTGCGCGCTACACCCCAACCTGGTCCTCTCGCTGGTGCTGTGGACGGTGAGCGGGTTGTTCTTCGGTTACCAGGTTCAGGTTGTCACCGTATTCGTCCGTACCGTGCCCGATCATCAGCGCGGGCAGGCCATCGGTATCGCCTCCTCGGGGCTGCTGGCGGTGCAGGGTTTCGGAGTGCTGCTCGGCGGCGCCGTTGCCAGCCTGTGGGGAGTCAACGCTGCCGTTGCGTCCGCCGGCCTCGTGGGCGGGGGGCTGGCCGTGCTCCTGTCCTGGAATTGGCACCGAGCCGCCTCGGCGGACCCACATTCGGACGTGACAGGGTTGGCCGAACCACATACCGAGTTGGCCGAACCACATACGGAGCTGCCAGAGTTGGCCGAACCACATCCCGAGTTGGCGGAACCGATCGTGCTGGCAACGCCAGCCGAGCGGGTGGCCGAGGACCGGTCCTCGGCCTGAGAAGAGCTGTCCGGTTACGGCCAGCGCCAGTTGTCGAGCACGGAAGGCCTCCTTCGGGGGTAGTGGGACGGGCTTGCCGTGTGGTTCGCCGGGTCAGGGCCAGCGCCAGTTGTCGAGCACGGAAGGCCTCCTTCGGGGGGTGCGGGGACGGGCTCGCCGCGTGGTTCGGGGACGGCTTGCCGGGGTCAGGGGGGCGGCGCAGCCACTGGGCACGCGGCCCTCCTCACGATTCGGATCGGTTCGGTGGGGCAGCGGTTTAGGGCCAGCGTCAGTTGTCGAGCATGTCCGAGCCTCCTTCGCAGCGCATCTTTGCAATGGCTAAGTGGCCTTAACAGTGGTATCCAGTGGTTCTGGCACATATGAGCAGTTCTCAGGATGACAACCGCACAGCGATCCACTAGTTTTCGGAGCAAGCGCAACCGGGTGGGGTGTATGTCTCGAACAGCACGCGGCACACAGATCTCGCCGTGGGCAAGGGTCCGCGGATGGGATCTTTGGGCCACGCCGCGGGCCATGTTGGCTTTCGTGCTGGCTGCCGACGCACTGATGTTCTTAGTGGCATTGTGTCTGGTAATCAACACTGACCCTGATGTGTCCGATGGTGCCCGACTCGGCATCCTGCTTGCACTGTGGGTAGTTTTCGAGCAAGTTTCCAACCGAATTGCCCGATTACGGGTGCGATTGGCAGCTTACGGGCATGTCGATATGACCTCGGTATGGACGTTTGCGGGGGCTCTGGTCCTGCCATCGGCCCTTACTGTGCTGCTGTGTGTAGTCGTGCTCGGTTATGCCTGGATCCGCCACGAGCGTGAGAGCGGCATGCGCGCCTACCGGCAGGTCTTCGGCGCCGCGGTGGTGATCGCCTCGTGCCTCACCGCTCGTGTCGTTCTGAACCTCTTCCCCGTTGGAGTGGGCAGCTCCGGGCAGGCATTCCTGGCCATCACCGCCGTCGCGGTAGCCATGCTGGCCTACGCGGCCGTCAACTTCATCGTCCTGTTCGTGGCGATCTACCTGGCCGTGCGCCCGGTGAAGCTCCGCGAGCTGCTGGAGAACGGGCAGGACGTGACGCTCGAGTTCGCCACCCTGTGCCTGGGCGGGCTGACCGCGTTGGCGCTGGCGAACCAGCCGCTGCTGAGCGTGCTCGTGATCCCGCCGCTGTTCGTCCTCCAGCGCAGCGTCCTCACCAAGCAGCTCGAGATCGCCGCCACGACCGATGCCAAGACCGGGTTGCTGAACGCCGCCAGCTGGCAACACACGGCGAAGCGGGAGGTGGCCCGGGCACAGCGCGAGCATGAGTCCGCCGCCCTGCTGATCATCGACATGGACAACTTCAAGCTGGTGAACGACACCTACGGCCACATCGCCGGTGACGCGGTGCTCCGGGCGGTGGCCGACTGCCTGGTCCGCGAGTTGCGCCAGTACGACGCCATCGGGCGCTTCGGCGGTGAGGAGTTCGTCGCGATGCTCTCCGGAGTGGACGAGCTGGTAGCGGTAAGCATCTCCGAGCGCGTCCGGCAGCAGATCCAGCTGCTCGAGGTGCCTGCCCCCATCCCGGACCAGCCGCCGTTGATCGGGCTGTCGGCATCGATCGGCATCAGCTGCTTTCCTGAGCACGGCACCGAACTGGAAGACCTGCTGCACGCCGCCGACTCCGCGCTGTACGCGGCCAAGCACGCCGGCCGGAACCGGGTCGTGGTCTGCCCGCTCTAGAAAGCGCTCACCGTAGGTATCCCGTTCGGTCACCTTCTGAAATCTTGTATGCGGGAATAGGTGAATCTGCCTACCGATGTGTGCTCGAATGTGCACCGGGTGTACTCAGTAGCCCGCTCCAACGGCTACCGTGTCACTGAAGGCGAGGTAAGTCCGAAAAGTGGCGAGCGTGGCAGCTTCTCGGCGCGTGACGTTTCTCGACGCGCTCCGGGTTCCGGAGTTCCGAGTGCTCTGGCTCGCCGATGCCCAGTCCCTGGCCGGGGATCAGCTGGCTCGGGTTGCGCTGTCGGTGCTGGTGTTCGAGCGGACCTCCTCGGCGCTGTTGACAGCGATCACCTACGCGCTGACCTTCCTGCCCGCGCTGATCGGTGGCGCGTTGCTGTCCGGACTCGCCGACCGGATGCCCCGCCGCCGCGTGATGGTCGCCGGTGACCTGATCCGGGCCGTGCTGCTCGGGATGATGTCGATCCCCGGCACGCCGCTCTGGCTGGTCTGTACGCTGCTGGTCCTCGCCGTCCTGGTCGGCTCACCGTTCAGCGCTGCCGAGTCCGCGCTGCTTCCTGAGATCCTTTCTGGTGAGACCTTCGTCGTCGGCACGGGGCTGCGGACCATCACCAACCAGCTGGCGCAGCTCGGTGGATTCGCCTTCGGTGGGATCGCGGTGGCAGCCATCGGCGCCCGGGCCAGTCTGGGCATCGACGCGGTGACCTTCGCGGTGTCGGCGCTGCTGATCAGCCTCGGCGTTCGCCGCCGGCCCGCGCCGGCCAGCGAATCCGGCGCCAGCGAGCCGAGCTACCTGGCGTCGATCACCGCCGGCGCCAAGCTGGTCGCCAAGGACCCGAAGCTGCGCACGCTGCTCGGGTTCTCCTGGTTGCTGGGGCTGTATGTCGTACCCGAGGGGGTGGCGCCGCCTTACGCCCAGTCGCTCGGCGCCGGCGCCGTCGGCATCGGCCTGCTGATGGCCGCCGGTCCGGCCGGCACCGCCCTCGGCACCTATCTGTTCCTGCGCCTGGTCCCGATCAGGTCGCGACCGACCTGGATGACCGCGCTCGCCGTCGCCGGCGGCCTGCCACTGGTGGTGTGCTGGCTGCATCCGCCTATCGTGCTGTCGATCGTGCTCTGGGGGATCAGCGGCGCCGCCGCTGCCTATCAGGTGCAGGTCGTCACCGAGTACGTCCGTGCCGTCCCGGACAGCAGGCGGGCGCAGGCGATCGGAGTCGCGGCCTCGGGCCTGCTTGCTGCCCAGGGAGTCGGGATCCTGCTGGGTGGCATAGTGGCAAGCCGGTTCGGGGCCGCCTCGGCGGTTGGCCTGGCCGGCGCGGTTGCGGTGGGCCTCGCGGTGTGGTTCACCGTGCTCTGGGCCAGGGCGACCCGGCCCAGCTGAGGGGATTGCGGCACGGACAGCGCCCGGCGGCGTTACGTTACGGAGCGCTTATTGCCGGTTGCGGTACGTTACCGTTCGGGTTTCCTCAATCTTTGATGGTGCCTTCTGCGACTCACGCAGCGTAACTTGCGTGATGCAAGTTGCCCCACTAGGGTTTCAAGTGGGTGAGTGAGGTCGTGGACCGTACGGGTGGAGGCCTCCATCGCCGGGCGATGGCGCCCGGTGGCGCACTGCCGATATCCGCGATATCGCAACCCACATTTCCAAGTACCGCGAACCACAAGGGGTAATCGTGAGCAGTCAGAACTTCACCACCAGCTTCTCGGTGGACCAGTCACCGAAGGACGTCTTCGACGCCATCAACAACCCTCGCGGCTGGTGGTCCGAGGAGATCGAGGGCGGCACCGACCAGGTCGGCGACGAGTTCAACTACCACTTCCAGGACCTGCACCGGTGCAAGATCCGCGTGACCGACCTCATCCCCGGCCAGAAGGTGTCGTGGCTGGTGGTGGAGAACTACTTCAGCTTCACCGAGGACAAGACCGAGTGGACGGACACCACGATCAACTTCGACATCTCGGAAGAGGACGGCACCACCACTGTCGTATTCACCCACGTCGGCCTCGTTCCCGAGTACGAGTGCTACGGCGCCTGCTCCGAGGGCTGGGGCAATTACATCAACACCAGCCTGCGCGGCCTGATCACCGCCGGCGCCGGACTGCCCAATGCCACCGGCCAGGCCCGCACGACCGCCGAGGCGGAGCTGGGCGCGTCCTAGCACGGCACCTACTACGGTCGGCGTGAGAAACCGGTCAACTTCTCACATCAACCGGACGCAAGCCCCCGCACGTGTCTTCCCTAAAAGTGGGAATGGCACGTGAACGGGGGCTTGCGTTTTTTCATCAGTAACATTCATAACAAAGGCCGCAAAACGGGAGTAGGTTAACAGCAGCATCTATAGCAACGTGAGACTCGACCCCCCCAAGCACATCCCGAAAGGGGATTGAGTATGAAGTCCCAGAACCAAACCCATCGATCACCAGCTGCGCTGGTCAACCTCCGGCAGGCGGCGATCGGCGGACTCGCGGCCCTGCTGCTCGTCGTCGGCCTGTCCGGCGTGGGCGCGCATGCAGCCTCCAGCGCGCCGGCCAGGACCGAACCACTGCAGGGAAAGGCCCTGTTCGATTCGTCATTCACTCACGGCACCGTCGAGACCGAAGGCGGTTATCTGCACTACGTCAAGGGCGGTTCAGGTCCCGCGCTCGTCCTGCTGCACGGCTGGCCCGAGACGTGGTGGGAATGGCGTCATGTCATGCCCGCGCTGGCTCGTAACCACACCGTGATCGCCTTCGACCTGCCCGGCCTCGGCCAATCCTCGATCCCGGAGGCTGGATACGAGATGACCACCGCGGCAGCGCGGCTGCACGAGGCAACCAACCGGCTCGGGTACCGCAAGGTCGAGCTGATGGGGCACGACATGAGCGTGCTCATCGCCTACGACTGGGCCCGTGACTACCCCCGTGAGGTCACCCGGCTGGCCGTCCTCGACTCGACCCTGCCCGGATTCGGGCTCGAGGACGTCTACACGTTGAGCTACCACTTCGGGCTCAACATGGCGCCCGCCCCGATCCCGGAGGAGGTCGTCGACGACGACGACGTGAGCACCTACCTCAACGGCGTCTTCGTCTTCGCCAAGGTTCCCGAGGCCATCGACCGGGAGTACTACACCAACGCCTACCTCGACCCGGCGCGCCGTAGCGCCGCGTACAACTACTACCGGCACTTCGCCGCGGCCGCCGAGGACAACAAGGCGAACGCCGTAGCCAAGCGGCTCACCCAGCCGGTCCTGGCGATGGGTGCGGAGTTCCTCTTCGGGGCAGGGGTCGGCACGTCGTTCGAGAACGTGGCCGGTGACGTGCGCACGGTGGTGGCGCCGGGTGCCGGGCACTGGATCCAGGAGGAGACCCCGCAGTTCGTCATCGACTGTGCGAGCCTGTTCTTCGGCCCATCGGGTGGGCGGGCTCCCGCGGGACCGCTGGCCAACTGCGCCGCCTGACGCACGTGATCGTGGGGCCCTTCCCGGCACTCTGCGGGGAGGGCCCCGCCGCGTGCGGCGGCCACGCCAAGACCCTGCGCATGGCGACGGCGACCACCCCCCTCACCTGACGGGGTGGTCTCGGTGCCGAGCTGACTCGGTGGCACCGGTGATGCGTCGGTTTCCGCGGCGGGGGTTACCAGCCGTCGTTGTTCATCGGGGGGACCTTGTCGTTCGGTTGGGACGAAGGTGCAGGTGTGTCGGGTCTACCAGCCGTGGTTGTTCATGGGAGAGCCCTTTCGTTCGTGTGTTCGGACGGGGCGCTGAGTTGTGGTGCGGGCTACCAGCCGTGGTTGTTCACGTGGGCCTGCTTTCGGTCTTGATCGGCGGCCGGAGAAAGCTCCGGAGGGATCCGACCAAATTTTTTTTGGGCTGGGAGGTATTTTTTCGGCCTGCGGAGCCTCTACCAACCGTCGTTGTGCATGCTTCTACCTCCTTGCCCTATTTCTGCTCAGAGTAAAGCCAATGTGAGCCGAGTTGCCTAAACCGGTGTAAGGTCACGGCTGGACGGGCAAGAGGTGAGTAGCCGGTCTGGCCGTTTCTGCGCTATTAAAAGGCGCTGCGTCACAGATCCTACGGAAGCCCGTCGCTCTCTGTCACCTGGTCACCTGGTTGCCTTGTCCTGGCGATGCGGTGACACACCGCGACGAACCCGTTACTGTGAAGGCTCGGAGCGTAACGAAGGTCTGGAGTACAGCGGTATGACGGTGGGACCGCCCGAACCGGGAAGGCGCGGTGTCGCGCTGCGTTCCTGGGAGCTGTGGTCCCTGCCCAAGGATCTGAGCAGGTACCTGCTGCTCGCCGAAGTCGCGGCTGCCGGATGGACCGTCGTTGCCGTGGCGACCGAGACGGTGAACCGGACAGACCTGCTCCGGTTCGGTGTGCTGGCCGCTCTGTTCGCCGCCTTCCAGCTGATCTCCCCGCGCATCGAACGAATGCGGATCCGGATGGCCGACAGCCATCGGGTCGACATGACCTCGGTCTGGACGTTCGCCGGCGTGATCGCCCTGCCCGCGGGCTTGTCGGCACTGCTGGCACTGTTGATCTCGGTGGCCATGACGGTGCTGCGGCTGCGCGCCGGCATCCACCTCTACCGCCAGGCCTTCACGGCTGCCACCGTCGTGTTGGCCTGCCTCACCGGCTCCGAGGTCCTGGGCCTGACCGCGCCGCACCTGGCCGGCATGTCGGGCAGCGCCGGCGAAGCCGCGATCGTGCTGCTGACCATGGTGATCTACACCGCGGTGAACACGACGATGATCGCCGGCGCGATCTTCCTGGCTGCCCGGCCGCTTCCGGTCCGTGCGCTGTTCGGCACCGCCGAGGAGAACGGCCTCGAGGTCGCGACCCTGTGCCTGGGCGGCATGGCGGCGCTGACGGTGATGTACACACCCTGGCTGACCGTGCTCAGCATCGTCCCGATGGTGGTGCTGCAGCGTGGCGCACTGATCAAGCAGCTGGAGGTGGCCGCCACCACCGATCCCAAGACCGGCCTGCTCAACGCCGTGGCCTGGCGCCACATCGCGCAGAAGGAGTTGGCCCGCGCTGCCCGGGACCGGCACACCGTGGCGGTGATGATCATCGACATGGACCGGTTCAAGGCGGTGAACGACACCTACGGGCACCTGGTCGGCGATGCCGTCCTGGTCGCGGTCGCCGAGCGGTTGACCACTGAGCTGCGCCAGTACGACAGCATCGGCCGGTTCGGCGGTGAGGAGTTCGTGGCGATCCTGCCCGAGGTGGATCTGGCCACCGCGCGAGCCGTCAGCGGCCGGATCCTGGCCCGGGTGCGCGAGCTCGAGGTCTTCAGCCCGGACGCCCCGGCGGTACCGCTCGGCGGCTTCTCCGCCTCGATCGGCCTGGCGCTCTACCCGGACAACGGCGGTGACGTCGAGAGCTTGCTGCACGTGGCCGACAGCGCGCTCTACGCCGCCAAGAGCGCCGGCCGCGATCGAGTGGAGTCGTTCACGCTCTGACGGCCCGGTTTATCAATGGCTGTATGGGCAGACCACAGGTTCGTCAACGGCTCGTGCTCAGCGGCGCCGGTCGAGTTTGTAGGGGCTGGCCTGGGCCAGCGGCTTGACCACCGCCAGGTCGATGTTCACGTGTGCCGGCCGGGTCGCCACGAAGGTGATCACATCCGCCACGTCCTCGGCGGTCAGCGGCTCGGCGACCCCTTCGTACACCGCGGCGGCGCGGGCGGCGTCGCCGCGGAAACGCACCAGCGAGAACTCCTCGGTGGCGACCAGCCCGGGAGCGACCTCCGAGAGCCGGACCGGGCGGCCGTTGAGTTCCAGCCGCAGCGTCTCCATCATCGCCCGGGCGGCGTACTTGGCGGCCGAATAGCCGGCACCGCCCTCGTAGACGGTGTAGCCGGCGATCGAGCCGGTGAGCACGATGTGGCCCCCGCCGCCGGCCTCCAGCGCCGGCAGCAGGGCCTGGGTCAGCCGCATCGCCCCGAGCACGTTGGTGTCGAACATCCTCAGCCAGTCCGCCGGGTCGGCCT
>NZ_DASVQG010000191.1:0-6976 GCF_036389215.1 Jatrophihabitans sp. | reverse complement strand
TGAAGGGTCAGGGCCACAGCCCCCTGCTCGTCGCCGCCGACCTGCAACGTCCCAACGCGGTGACCCAGCTGCAGGTCAACGGCGAGCGCGCCGGCGTGTCGGTCTGGGCGCCCGAGCCCGGCAACGGCGTCGGCGACCCGGTCGCCGTGGCCCGGGCCTCGATCGCGGAGGCGGAGCGACGGCTGTACGACGTGGTCATCGTCGACACCGCGGGCCGACTGGGCGTCGATGCCGAGCTGATGCAGCAGGCGGCCGACATCCGCGACGCCGTCGATCCCGACGAGATCCTCTTCGTGGTCGACGCCATGATCGGCCAGGACGCGGTCAACACCGCGAACGCGTTCGCCGAGGGGGTCGGCTTCGACGGCGTGGTGCTGACCAAGCTCGACGGTGACGCCCGCGGCGGCGCGGCGCTGTCGGTGCGCTACGTGACCGGCCAGCCGATCCTGTTCGCCTCCAACGGCGAGAAGCTCGAAGACTTCGACGTCTTCCACCCCGACCGGATGGCCTCCCGGATCCTGGGCATGGGCGACATGCTGACCCTGATCGAGCAGGCCCAGAAGACCTTCGACGCCGACGAAGCCGAGCGGATGGCTTCCAAGATCACCAGCGGCAACCAGTTCACCCTGGAGGACTTCCTCGAGCAACTGCAGGCGATCAGGCGGATGGGCCCGATCGGCAACCTGCTCGGCATGCTGCCCGGCGCCGGCCAGATGAAGGAGGCACTGGCCCAGGTCGACGACAAGGATCTGGACCGCACCGCGGCGATCATCCGGTCGATGACCCCGGCCGAGCGCGACGACCCGAAGCTGATCAACGGTTCCCGGCGGTTGCGGATCGCCAACGGCTCGGGCGTCACCGTCAGCGAGGTCAACAACCTCGTGGACCGGTTCTTCGAGGCCCGCAAGATGATGGCCCGGATGGCCGGCGGCCTGGGAATGCCCGGGGCCCGCCGCAACAACAACAGCAAGAACCGCAAGGGCAAGAAGGGCAAGAACAAGCAGGCCGGACGCGGACCGGCCCAGCCGAGGATGCCGGCCGGCCTGTCCGGCATGGCCGGGCTGTCGGGTGGGCTGGGCACCGGTGGGCTGGGTACCGGTGGGCTGGGTACCGGTGGGCTGGGCACCGGTGGGCTGGGCAGCCTGCCGCCGGGCACCGAGCTGCCGGACATCTCGAAGTTCAAGTTCCCGAAGTCCTGACACCGCCCGAAGTTCCCGAAGTCCTGACACCGCCCGAAGCGAGCGGTCCTGACACCGCCCGAAGCGAGCGGCTCAGCGGCTGCTGGCTGTGGGTGCGGAGTTGCCCCAGTTCGTCCAGTCGGCCGGTGCGCTGGTCGGCATGCCGGTCAGGTGGCCCTGCAGGGTGTCCACCCCGAGCCGCGTCAGGCAGTCCAACTCAGACCCGGTCTCGACGCCTTCGGCGACGACGGTGGCACCGGAGCCGTGCGCGAACATCACCACCGCACCGACCAGGGCACTGCGGGCCGGGTCCTTGTCCACCCCAGAGACGATCGCCCGGTCGATCTTGATGATGTCCGGAGCCAGGGCGACGATGTGACGGAACGAGGCGTAGCCGGCGCCGGCGTCATCGACCGCCAGCCGGATGCCGTGCGCCCGCAACCGCATCCGAGCCTCGATCAGCGGGGCGTAGTCCTCGATCGAGGAGTGCTCGGTGACCTCGAGCACCAGCCGGTCCGGCCGGATCGCGGTCGAGCGGAGCTCACTGAGCAGGGCTGTGCTGGCGAAGGTGGCCGGTGAGACGTTGACCGCGACGTAGACGTCCGGCGGCAGGTCGACCGCGGCGCTCAGGGTACTGCGCACCGCCAGCAGGTCCAGCTGCTGCGCCCGGTTCACCACTTCGGCGTCGGTGAACCACTGCAGCGGCGTGATCAGAGGATCGCCGCCGAAGCGGGCCAGCGCCTCCACACCGACCACCCGCATGTCACGGGCGTTGACCACCGGCTGGAACGCGATCGTCAGGTCGCCGGTCCGGACCACCTCGTCGATCCGCCGGAACAACCGGCGCAGCCGTTGCTGCTCGCCGAACTGCTTGGCCAGCACCCGCCAGAGCGCGAGACACTGCAGTGGCAGTACCACCACCGCCACCACGGCGGTGACGATGACGATCGGTTCCGGGCCCTTGATGCCCCGGCCGCGCTCGATCAGCAGAAGGAGTGGTCCGGTCAGGACGATCAACAGGTCCAGAATCGTGATGGTGACGAGAAGACGCCATAATCGACGGTCCGGCATTCGCCTCGCCCCCCGGTCCGGGCTGTCTCCGATATACGCGTGGACGCTGGTGCGACACGGTGGCGTCGCGATCCAGCAGCAGCCTACCCGCACTGATTGCCGTGGCAGTTCGAAACTGTGGTATCCGTTGCGCGGCAGGGCCACTGGCGAGCCTGCTCACCTGGAGGCCGACCCAGCGCGTCCCGCGGCAGGCCACGGCTAGGCTGCCTCAGGGACCATGCCGGTCGCCGTCGTCGTAAGTGTGTCGTCGTTAGTGTCCAGCGCCCGGGAGTGCCGCCATGGCCGAATCACCACCTACCGAAACCGCGACGAGCATCGCCGCCGGATACGCCTTCGACGCTCCGGCGCTGGAACTGGGATCGGTGGTGCTGGCCGGCACCGCCTACCCCTCGGCCCGGGTGCGCATCCCGCTGGGCATGCTCAACCGGCACGGCCTGATCGCCGGTGCCACCGGAACCGGCAAGACCAAGACCCTGCAACTGCTCACCGAGCAACTCTCGGCCGCCGGCGTGCCGGTCGTGGTTGCCGACATCAAGGGCGACCTGTCGGGGCTGGCCAGCCCCGCCCAGCCCAGCGACCGGGTGGCCGAGCGGGCCCGGGACACCGGCGATGACTGGCAGCCGGCGGGTTTCCCGGTGGAATTCCTGGCGTTGGGTGGCCTGGGCAGCGGGGTGCCGGTACGCGCGACCATGACCTCCTTCGGCCCGCTGCTGCTGGCCAAGGTCCTGGACCTCAACCAGACCCAGGAGTCCTCGCTGGCGCTGATCTTCCACTACGCCGACTCGGCCGGGCTTGCGCTGCTGGACCTGAAGGACCTGCGAGCACTGATCCAGTACCTGACCTCGGAGGAGGGCCAGGACGCCCTCAAGGGCATCGGGGGGTTGAGCAAGGCCACCGCGGGGGTGATCCTGCGAGCGCTGATCACGCTGGAGAACAACGGTGGCGAGGCGTTCTTCGGCGAGCCTGAATGGGAACCGGCCGACCTGATCCGCACCGACGGCGACGGCCGCGGGGTCATCTCGGCCCTGGAACTGTCAGCGGTGCAGGACAAACCACGGATGTTCTCCACCTTCCTGATGTGGCTGCTGGCCGACCTCTTCTCCGAACTGCCCGAAGTGGGTGATCTCGACAAGCCGAAGCTGGTGTTCTTCTTCGACGAGGCACATCTGCTGTTCAGCGACGCGTCCAAGGCATTTCTGGAGCAGCTGACCCAAACCGTCCGGTTGGTCCGGTCCAAGGGCATCGGCATCTTCTTCGTCACCCAGGTACCGGCCGACGTGCCCGACAGCGTCCTCGGCCAGCTCGGCAACCGGATCCAGCATGCGCTGCGGGCCTTCACCCCCGACGACGCCAGCAACCTCGCCAAGGCAGTTCGCACCTATCCCAAGACGGCCTCCTACGACCTGGCCGAGCTGCTCACCCAGCTCGGCATCGGCGAGGCCGTGGTCACGGTGCTGTCCGAGCGGGGCGCTCCGACGCCGGTGGCCTGGACCCGGTTGCGGGCACCCCGGTCACTGATGGCCCAGCTGGACCCTGCCCGCCAGACCCAGGCAGTGAGCGGTTCGCCGTTGCTGGCCAAGTACGGCACCCCGATCGACCGGGAGTCGGCGTATGAGAAGCTCGCGGCCAGGCTGGCCACTGACGAGCCCGCCGAGGCCGCCGCGCCGACCGAGCCAGCCGAGGCGGCCACTGACGAGCCGGAGGAACGTCCGCGACCCCGGCAGGACGAACCGGCAGGCCGGGCACCGGCCGAGCACGCGGGACAGTCCCGCGGTGGCGCGGTCGCCGACGTCCTCGGCTCGCCCGCCTTCACGTCCTTCGCGCGATCGGCGGCCACCGTGCTGGGTCGTGAGATCACCCGGTCGCTGTTCGGCACCGCCAGGCGGCGGCGCCGGTGAATGCACTGCGCCTGCGGGGGATCCTGCTGCCGGAGGAGGAGCAGCGCGACGTCTGGATCGTCGACGGCAGGTTGAGCTTCCAGCCGGTGTCCGGTGCCGACACCATCGCCGACGGCGGCTGGGTGCTGCCCGGCTTCGTCGACGCGCACTGCCATATCGGCGTCACCACCGAGGGCTGGGCGGACCCCGACCTCCAGGTCGAGCAGGCGGTGCTGAACCGCGACGCGGGCGCGCTGCTGCTGCGCGATGCCGGCGCGCCGGTGGACAACACCGGCGTGCAGCGGCGCGCGGACCTGCCGCGGCTGGTGCGGGCCGGCCGTCACATCGCCAGGCCGCGCCGCTACATCCGCCATCTCGGCGTCGAGGTCGAACCGCAGGACCTGGTGGCCGAGGTGGAGCGCCAGGCCGTCCGTGGCGACGGCTGGGTCAAGCTGGCGGCGGACTGGATCGATCGCGAGGTGGGAGACCTGACGCCGGTCTGGCCCGACGACGTGCTGGCCGCCGCGATCGGCCGGGCCCACGAGCTCGGCGTCCGGGTCGCCGCGCACACCTTCAGCGAGCAGACCCTGCCGGGGCTGATCAACGCAGGCATCGACTCGATCGAGCATGGCACCGGGATCACCGCCGACCTGCTGGACGAGATCGCCCGGCGCGGGATCGCGGTGGTGCCGACGCTGATCAACATCGACACCTTTCCCGGGATCGCCGATGCGGCGAGCGAGAAGTTCCCCGCCTACGCCGCGCACATGCGAGCCCTGCACCGCAGCTCCCGGCAGCGGACCCTGGATGCCTTCGAGGCCGGCGTGCCGGTCTACGCCGGGACCGACGCCGGTGGCTCGCTGCCGCACGGCCTCATTCGCGAGGAGATCACCGCTCTGGTCCAGGCCGGCATCCCGCAGCCCGAGGTGATCGCCCAGGCGTCCTGGCGGGGGCGGGAATGGCTCGGTTTCACGGGCCTGGCCGAGGGGGCGCTCGCTGACCTGGTGGTCTATGACGATGACCCGCGGGTGGAGCTGGCCACCCTGTACCAGCCGCGCCGGATCGTGCTCGACGGCCGGGTCATCTGCTAGCTGCCCGGGCGTTCGGACCGGCCGACAGCTGCTGCCAGCTTCGAAGCGCCGGTCGATGCGATGCTGCCGTCCACACATTCCTATAGAAATAAGTGGATCAAAGGGGCAGAACACCGTACTGATACTTCACCAGTCGGACGTATCATCCTGCCAACTGCTGGTAGCCACCCATGCAGAACCATCGAGGGATCGGTACTGACGATGAACGATATTGAGGGCACGGCCGGCGACACCTCCGGCGCGGTGATGAATCGGCGCGCACTGCTGCGCGCGGGTGGCGTGGTGGCGGGGATTGCCGGCATCGGCGGCTATGCCGCCGCGCAGGCTCCGGCGGCCGACGCGGCGGCAGGTGATCCGGTGCTCGCGGGCAGGCAGACCAGCGCCGGGACGGAGTCCACGGCTCTGAGAATCGGCGGCGCCGACGCGGACGGGCCGACCTTGATCTTGGGCAACAGCGGGCCGGGCGTGCCTTTGCGGTTGGAGCAGCAGGCGGCCGTAGACCTGGAGACCGCGCAACCAGGTGATCTGATGAACATCGGGGGCGATCTTCGATTCGTCCACCAATTCACCTCCTCACCCGGGTCGGTCTACACCTCGCTCAGCGCCTCACAACTGATCCCGGTCAGTCCATTCCGCGCTGTCGACACCCGCACCGTGGCCGGCCGGGCCAAGATCGTCGCCCCGCCCAGCTATTTCGACAGCACCGGCCGGCTGATCGGCGGCTATACCATTACGATCGATCTGAGCGACGAGGTGTATCTGGGAACCGCGATCTTCGCCAACCTGACGGTGACCCAGCCGACGGCCGACGGTTACCTGACCCTCTGGCCGGGCGGAACGCGACGCACGTCGACGCTGAACTACTCGGCCGGGCAGACCGTGGCCAACTTCTGCGTCAGCGGCCTGGGAGGGGACACGGTGCAGCTGTACGCCAAGGCCACGACGCACGTGCTGCTGGATGTCGTCGCGTTCGCCGCGGGCAGCGAGGAATACGTCAATAGGCCATTGCTGGTCGCTGCCGGCGCCTCGAAGCTGACAGGTCCGGCGTACAAGCCGCCCGCCTGGTGGACCGCCAGGAACGGTCAGGGCGCATAGCTTCATCCGCTGACGGGCCCGGGGCCCGGGCACCCGGTTGGGTGCCGGCCCGGCTCGCCGGCCGGCTAGACATAACAGGCAAGCGCTCAACAATCGGTTTAGGCTCCTCCCACTGCTGGTAGTCACCATGCGGAAAGACTGCGGGTAGCCACCACGCAGAAAGATGGGATCGGAGACCGTTGAATGAGTGATGTTGAGGGCACGGCCGGCGACAGTTCCGGCACAGTAATGAACCGCCGGGCGCTGCTGCGTGCGGGCGGCGTGGTGGCGGGTATCGCGGGCATCGGGACCTATGCCGCCGCTTCCGCTCCGTCGGCCGGCGCCGCGTCCGGCGATCCGGTACTCATGGGAGCCGCCAACGATGCGGGGACGGCGGACACGGTTGTGACCACCGCCGCGTTCGCGCCGACCCTGCTCCTGTCTAACACCGGGTCGGGCGCGCCCTTGCGGTTGGGCGAGCGCACCTCCGCGGACTTGCCGACCGCGGACTCAGGCGATCTGCTGAACGACAACGGCGACCTTCTGTTCGCGCACGGCCAATCCCTGCTCGCCTCGGTCTACACCTCGCTCAGTGCCTCGCAACTGATCCCGGTGATCCCGTTGCGCGCCCTGGACACCCGGACCACGGCCGGACGGGCCAACATCCTCAACGGCACCGGCAATC
>NZ_DASVQG010000190.1:0-64971 GCF_036389215.1 Jatrophihabitans sp. | reverse complement strand
ACGAAACCGGCTTTCCTGTCGGCAGTACTAGCCCCGGCTCGCGAGAGCATGGCCGCCCGGCGTGACACGCCGGGCGGCTCGGGCCGTCGCGCCTGGCACCGGCTCACCGATCACCCGCGGCTGCGCACCAGCCTGCCGGTGGTGCTGATACTCCTCCTGGCGGCCTTCCTGCGGTTCTGGCAACTGGACCGGGTCGGCTTCAACAGCGACGAGGCGGTGTACACCGGTACCGCCGCGGCGCTGGCCGGCAACGACGTGTTGCGGGGGATGTTCCCGGTGTTCCGGGCGCATCCGCTGTTCATGCAGCTCCTGCTGTCGACCGGCCTGCACGGCGGTGTCAGTGACTGGGTGGCCCGGGCGATCACGGCGTCGATCGGGGTCGCCGCGGTGCTGGCGACCTACGGGCTCGGACGCCGGCTCTACGACCACCGCGTCGGCCTGCTGGCGGCCCTGATCCTGGCCGTGATGCCCTATCACGTGGTGGTCAGCCGTCAGGTGCTGCTGGACGGGCTCATGACGCTGTGCGCCACGCTCGTGCTGTACTGCGTCGCCCGCTATGTCGAGTCGGCCGCCCTGCACTGGATGCTCGCCAGCTGCGCGCTGATGGGCGCGACGGTGCTGTCCAAGGAGACCAGCATCGTGCTGGTCGGGGGTCTGTACGCGTTCTTCGCCCTCACCCCCTCCGTCCGGCTCCGGCTGCGGCATGTCGGTGCCGGGCTGCTGGTGATGCTCGCGGTGATCGCGGCGTTCCCGCTGGCGCTGTCGCTGTCGGGCCGGGCCAGTTCCGGCCAGCACTACCTGCTGTGGCAGCTGTTCCGCCGTTCGAACCATGGCCTGTTCTTCTACGCCCAGGTGTTGCCGTCGGTGATCGGCTGGCTGACCTTGCTGCTGGCCGCGGTGGGCCTGGTGCTGTTGCGCCGGCACAACACCTGGCGCGAGCGGCTGCTGCTCACCTGGCTGGCGGTTCCGGTGGTGTTCTTCACGCTGTGGCCGGTCAAGGGCTTCCAGTACCTGCTGCCGGCCGCGCCGGTGATTGCCGTGCTGGCTGCCCGCACCATCGCCCGGCTCAGCACCCTGGCCCCGTTGCGGCGTCGCGGCCACAACGTCGCGACCGGCGCTTCCTACGCCCTGGCGCTGGTGCTCGCGATCAGCCTGCTGGTCCCGACCTGGTCGAGGATCGAGCCGTCCAACTCCGGCACCTACCTGGCCGGCACCGGCGGCCTGCCCGGCGGCCGCGAGGCAGGTCGCTGGCTGGGGCAGAACGTCCCGCCCAGCACCCAGCTGCTGGCAATCGGGCCGTCGATGGCCAACGTGCTCCAGTTCTACGGTGGACGGCGCGTCTACGCGCTGTCGGTGAGCCCCGATCCGGCCAACCGCAACCCTTCCTACACGCCGGTGCCCAACCCGGATCTGGCGATGCGCCAGGCCCGGTTCCAGTACCTGGTCTGGGATTCCTACACCGCTGCCCGCTCACCGTCCTTCGGCGCGAAGCTGACCGCGCTGGTCAGCAAGTACCACGGCGTCGCGGTGTACACCTCGACAGTCACCGTCAGGTCGAAGTCGGGGCAGCCCGTCGAGGCGCCTGTCGTCGTGATCTACCGGGTGCGTCCGGCATGAAGAAGCACATGAAGAAGCACATGAGGAAGAGACTGTCAGCCGCCGTTCTGGCGGCCCTGTTCACCGCCTGGCTGGCGGCGCCGGCCGCCACCGCGGCGCCGGCTGCCACCGAGCCGACGACTCCGATCAAGCACTTCGTCTACATGCTGCAGGGCGACCGGTCCTTCGACAACTACTTCGGCACCTATCCCGGCGCCGAGGGCATTCCGCCGGGCACCTGCCAGCGGCGGGTCGTCACCGGTTCGGACGAGAGCTGCGTCGAGCCGTTCCCCCTGCACGGCACGAACGTCCAGGCGCTGGGCGCGGGCAACGTGGAGTTGAACAACCAGTACGACGAGGGCCGGATGGACGGCTTCGTCGCGGCCTACCAGATCCAGGGCCGGGACGGCCACGACGCGATGGGGTACTACGACCAGCGTGACCTGCCGGCCTACTGGGGGCTGGCCAACCGCTACGTCCTGTTCGACCACTTCTTCTCCTCGACCCGGTCCGGTGAGCGGGTCAACCGTTCCTACTGGGTGTCGGGCAACCCACCGCCGACCGGCAGCCCGGGCGCGGTCGCGGCCGACTACGCCAAGCACCTGACGATCTTCGACCGGCTGCAGGCCGCCGGCGTCGACTGGAAGTTCTACGTGCAGGGTTACGACCCGAAGCAGACCTACCGGACCGCCTCCAGGACCACACCGACCACCCAGCCGGTCCGGGTTCCGTTGTTGAACTACCCGCGCTTCCTGGACGACCCCGCCCTGAGCTCGCGCATCGTCGATCTCTCGCAGTACTACCGTGACCTCGACAGCGGGAACCTGCCGGCGGTGGCCTACATCGCGAGCAACGGGCCGAGCGAGCGATCCACCCGGTCTATCGGCAGTGGCCAGCAGCTGGTCACCAACCTGGTCAGCTCGCTGATGGTCAGCAGCTCCTGGAAGTCCTCGGCGTTCCTGCTCTCCTACGACGGTTCCGGCGGCTGGTACGACCACGTCAAGCCACCACAGGTCGATTCGCACGGTTACGGCATGCGGGTTCCGGCGCTGCTGGTCAGTCCCTTCGTCCGCCCCGGCCAGATCAACTCCGGCGTGTACGACTACACCAGCGCGCTGGCGTTCATCGAGCGGAACTGGAAGCTGGCGCCGCTTGCCTCCCGGGACGCCGCGGCCACGCCGATCACCGGCGCCTTCGACTTCAATTCGGGCCCGCGGCCGGCTGACGTCCGGTTCACCGAACCGGTGGTGGCCGCGGCGCCGGCCGTCTCGGTGACGGTGGTGTACTGGTGCTACGGCGTGGTGCTGTGCCTGGTGGCCGGACTGGTGATCTTCGCCGTCGTCCGCAGCAGGCGCAGGCCGGCAACGTCGCCGTCCGGTCCGCCGTCGACCAAGGGCAAGAGTCCACGATCGGTTCCAGTGAGGGCGAAGATATGAACGCCAGTCGCAGATGGCGGGCAGTGGCGCTGGTGGCCACCGCCCTGGTCACCGCGTCGGTCCAGTCCAGCGCGCCGGCAGTGGCGGGTGCGCTCTCGGTATGGCAACCCGGCGACGTCGGCACCGGCTTTCCCATCCACTCCAACAGCCTCATCGCCAAGGGCTCGGGAGCTCCCACGGATCCTGGGCACCCCACGAACCCGGGGCATCCCACGGACGAGGTAACTCCCACGGTCTCGCCGACGCCCACCGACCCGGCAACCCCGACCGACCCGGCAACCCCGACGGACCCGGGAACGCCCACCGATCCCGGAACGCCGACGGACCCGGGAACGCCGACCGATCCCGGAACGCCGACGGACCCGGGAACGCCGACCGACCCCGGAACCCCGACCGACCCCGGAACCCCGGCTCCCACCGACCCCGGAACCCCGACGAACCCTGGAACCCCGGCCCCGACCGACCCGGTGCAGACGCCGGGCGGGACGCCGCCCCACCACTCGGGAGGCAACGGCGGCTCGACCGGCCCGCGCGGCGGCACGTCGAAGCCCAGCACGTCCACGGCACGCCCGCACCCGCACAAGACGTTGCGGCCGGCGCCTGTCAAACCGGGAGCCAGCCGCCCGCACCCGCACCGCAAGCCGTGGCCGATCACGATGACGCTGAAGACGGTGCCGGCCCTGGCCGGCGTGCATTTCACGGTCGACGGCCAGCAGCTGGTGACCGGCTCCAACGGGATGACCAGCTACACCGCCGAGCACGACTTCACCGGGCACCGGCTGAGCGTGGTGAGCAGTTCGGTCACCACTGCGGACAAGCGCTACGAGTTCAACCGGTGGGCGGGCCAGCGGGATCCGAACCAGGCCTTCTCGCGCACCGTGTCCGGCCTGCCGATGCGGTCGAACTATGTCGTCACCGCGGCGTTCACCGTGCAGCACCAGGTGCTGCCGCGGGTGGTCCGGCAGGACGGTACTGCGCTGAATCCGGCCGAGGTCAACTCGGTCGTCGCGCGCAGTGACAACGGATCGATGGTGGACCTGCCGCTGACCTCGCCGACCTGGCTGGATGCGGAGCGGCCGTCCTTCCACCACAGCATCCTGTCCGCCGAGCCGGTCACGTACTCGCTGCAGACCGTGATGGTCCGTGGAACCAACGTCGTCGATGCCGGTCGGCAGACGTTCACACCGACGACTACCGCCAACCCGACCTTCACCACCCAGTTCTACGATCTGGTGATCACCGGGCATGACGCGATCTTCAAGTCCGGCCTGGGCACCACCGCCACGGTGACCTTCCCGGACGGCGGCACGCTCACCGTGCCCCTGAATGCCGCGCACACCGCCAAGCTGACCAACCTGCCGCGCGGCAACTACAAGGTCACCCTCGATGCCGGCAGGGCCATCGTGGGCGTGCAGCAGTTCGGCTTGTCCAAGGACAAGACCGCGGACCTCATCGTGATCAGCGCCCTGGACCTGGGGATCCTGGTGAGCGTGCTGTTGATCATTGCCGTCGCGCTGCTGGTCATCGGGCGTCAGTACTGGCGCCGGCTGGTCAACCGCGGCCGCGGCCCTGGCGGCCCTGGAGTCCTGGTGCCCCGGGAGAAGATCCTGACATGAGGCGCGCTGTCGCCGGTTCGGCGCTCAGCGCACTGCTCCTGCTGGCGGTACTCGTGGGCCAGGCGCCGGTCAAGGAACCCGGTGGTGCCGCGGTCAGGTTGGTCGCGACGACCACACCGGCCAGCCCACCGGGGCCGGCGCTGTACGCCTACTACTACCAGTGGTTCGTACCCAAGTCCTGGGATCGCGCCAAGGTGGACCTGCCGGAGTTGGGCGCATATTCCAGTGACGATCCGTACGTGATGCACAAGCACATCCAGCAGGCCAAGGCCGCCGGCATCACCGGGTTCATCGTGAGCTGGAAGGACACCCCCACCAACACCCGGCGGCTGAAGGCCCTGATGGCGGTGGCGGCCGAGGAGCACTTCCTGCTGTCGATGATCTACCAGGGATTGGACTTCGACCGGAATCCGTTGCCAGCCGCGCGGGTGGCAACGGATTTCAGGACCTTCGCACAGCAGTTCGCCTTCAATCCGGTATTCGCCCGGATGGGTGGCAAGCCGCTGACGATCTTCAGTGGGACCTGGGCGTACTCGCACGCGGACGTGGCAAGGATCACCTCAGGGGTGCGGCCCGGCGTGCTGGTGCTGTCCACCGAGAAGAGCGTCGAGGGCTACCGCAGGATCGCCGATGTCACCGATGGTGATGCCTACTACTGGTCCTCGGTCAATCCCGCCACCAACAAGAACTACGCCGACAAGCTCAATGCCATGAGTGCCGCGGTGCACGCCGACGCCAAGTACTGGCTCGCCCCCTTCGCCCCGGGTTTCGATGCCAGGCTGGTCGGCGGGACGAAGTCGGTTGCCAGGAATGACGGCCGTACCCTGCGCACCGAATACGCGACCGCGCTGAAGTCCTCGCCGGACGCGCTGGGGCTGATCAGCTGGAACGAGTTCAGCGAGAACACCTATGTCGAGCCGTCGAAGAAGTTCGGCCATCGATACCTCGACGTGCTGGCCGAGTTGCGGCAGACGAACGTTCCGGTGCCCAGCTCGGCGGTGGATTCCAGCGCCCAACCGGTGCCGACCGAACCCGGCAGGCAGTTCCCCACGGTGGCGCTGCTGGTCGGGCTTCCGGTGTTGCTGATCGTGGGCCTCACCCTGCTGGGTCGTCGGCTGCGCCGACGGCACCGGCAGGCGGCTGCCGGCGCACCGGGCGTGGAGCCGACCCACTCCCTTGCGCTCCGGAGGAACGGGCCCACCTGACATGGAGTACCCGGTCGGCAGCGGATCCCCACAGCCGTCAGCGCCAAGGCGGCTCAGCTGGAGCCGTCAGCTGCCGGGCTGGTCCGGTGCCGGCGCGCCAGCAGGCGGCGCAGATCCTCGACCAGCACCACCGCGGCCGTACCGTCCCCGGTGGATTCAGCAGCCCACTCGGCCAGATCGCAGATCGCGGTCAGCTCCCGCCGGCTGGCTTCGGCGGCGAGCAGCTCATCGGCCTGGTGCTCGATGAGCCGCTCCAGCCTCAGGACGTGCTCGGCGGAGGGCCGGGTATCGGCTTGCACCTCGGGGTACTCGGCGCCGTCGTCAGCGAACACGATTCTCCCCTTTTCTGCTCACCGATCCATTCGGTCACGAGGAACGGTAGTTGAGAATAGCCGCGAGCGGTCAAAAAGTTCCTTAAGCGCGGGTGAACGAGAAGTTTCCAGGTTTCGATTACTCATCGTCACCGAATCCGTTACGCTTCGCTACCAGGCTCGCTTCGAGTTGACTACCTAACCCTGGAGTCCTGGTGCACGAAGATCATATTTTTCCGACCTATTCCCGAAAGCGACGCGTTCGTACCCGGCTGGTGGCGCTCGGCACAGCCGTCCTCGTCTCCCTCGCTCTGGTCCCGGCCATGACCGCGCCGGCCGGCGCCCAGCTCCCGCCCACCGCTACGACGCTCGCCAAGCCACCGGTCTTCGCCTACTACTACCTCTGGTGGAGCGCCAACCACTGGAAGAGCGCGCTGGGCCCCAACTACCCCTTCAGCGCAAGCCCGTTGCCGCTGCCGGCAACCCTGGACTCGACCGGCTGTGGAGCCAAGAGCCGCTATGTCGGCAACACCCTCACCGACGTGCCCGGCCGGATCTACAGCCAGGATGACGCCGGATTCATCGAGGCCGATGTCCGCCAGGCGGCCGCGGCCGGGCTGACCGGGTTCCTGGTGAACTGGATCGGAACCGGCTCGGCCACCCAGTCCGCTACCAGCAATCCCTACAGCAAGCGGCTGCAGGTACTGGTGAACGCGGTGCACAAGGTGAACGCCGCCGGCATTCCGTTCAAGCTCTGGCTCAGTTACAAGGCGTCGGCCACCGTGCTGTCGACCTCCTACATCAGCAACGATCTTGCTTACTTCATCAGGACATACGGTTCCGATCCGGCATTCGACCGCGCGCAGTCGCCGAAGGTGACGATGATCTGGCAGGGCAGCCGCAAGTACCCCGCCTCGACACTGTCCTCGGTCGGTGGCCCGTTGCGCTCCAAGCTGCGGATCCTCGGTGACGAGACGACCTGGTCGGCCAGCCGGGCCCCTTACCTGGACGGCAACGCCTACTACTGGTCCTCCCAGAACCCGTACGCCAATCCCCAGTCCTTCACGCAGCTGGCCACCCTCGCGGCCGCCGTCCGGGCCTCGGGCGCCAATCCCGACGGCACGTCGAAGGTATGGGTGGCACCGATCACCCCGGGCTACAACAAGCAGTTGGCCGGTGGCTCGGCCTGCGTTCCGCGGCGTGGCGGCCAGACCATCAAGACCCTGTACACCGGCAACGGCGCTACCAACCCCAACGCCTTCGGGCTGATCAGCTGGAACGAGATCAGCGAGGGTTCCTACATCGACCCGATGACCCGCTACGGCTACCAGGATCTGAACGCGTTGAGCTCATTGATCAGGTAATGGGCCCAGTACGAGGCGGTCAAGGGCGGACGGAGGCGCGGTTCAGGGCACCCGGTGGATCGGGCCGGCCCAAGTTGTGCGCTGGCTGGCACTATGTCGGCCATGGCCGGTGTAGGCTGAGCGCATCGCGGCCAGGCAAGCGGGGGCCACAGCCGCTGACGGTGGAAGAGCTGCCGGGCCTTGGGCCTGCGCGCGGGGGATCTTGCAGTGGCCGAATCTATTCGAGTGCTCGTAGTACAAACCGGCGGCTTGATGCGGCAGGCGGTGGTCCAGCGGCTGGAGGCCAGCGGGGTCACCGTGGTCGGGCAGGCCGAGACCAACGCCGAGGCCTTGGTCGAGTACGCCCAGCGACATCCTGACGTGGTGACGGTCGACGTGCGGCTGGGTGCTGAATCGGGCCTGGTGCTGATCGAGGATTTGCTCGAGTTCCATCCCGGCGCGGTGGTCGTCGTGTATTCCGGACACGGTGATGCCCGCCTGGCCAGGCAGGCCGTGGCGGCCGGCGCCGCTGGTTATATCTGCCGCGGCGCCAGCAGGGCAGAACTGCGGGACTGGCTGGAGATGGCGGTGGCCGGGGTCCGTCCGGTGCTGGATCGGCGCTTGGTCGAGGTGCGGTCCCATAGCGTGGCCGATTCGGTCGAGAGCGCCGGCTCAGCCCCCCAGTTGACTGCCCGCCAACGCCAGGTCCTGCATCTGGTGGCAGCCGGCACCACCTCGAACAAGGATCTGGCCAAGGAGCTTTTCATCTCGGAAAAGACCGTGAAGAGCCATATCGAGCGGATTGCCGCCAGCCTGGATGTCTCGCGCCGGACGCAGCTTCCGCTGCGCGCGGTGGAACTCGGCCTGCTGCCGGTGCCCGACCAGCCGCCCAATCGGACGCAGCCGCCGCGGCCCGCCACGGCGATGGCCGGATCCCGGCGTACGGGATAGCCGCCCCGGGCCACCGGCGGCTCCGGAGCCCGCGGCTGACCGCCCGGGGGGCTGGTTGCGAAAGCTCAGGGGTCGTCTAAGCTCGAATTACTGAGCAGTCAGTCCGGCCTCTGCAAGCACGGCCAAAAACCGAGTACCGCGCAGCGATCCGCATGCGCGGCTGGGGAACAGATGACTGACATAGTTGATCGCGCCAGGACCGTCGAGCCGCAGCCCATCTTGGTGCGGCCGTACCCGGCGCCTGCCAATCCGCGTGGCTCGGTGTTCCTCAACCTGCTGCGTACCACTGACCACAAGATCATCGGTCAGATGTACCTGGTGACCTCATTCCTCTTCTTCATGCTCGGTGGTCTGCTCGCCATGGTGATGCGGGCCGAACTGGCATTGCCGGGAATGCAGTTCCTGTCACCGGAGCAGTACAACCAGCTGTTCACCATGCACGGCACCATCATGCTGCTGCTGTTCGCGACCCCGCTGGTGTTCGCCTTCGCGAACCTGGTGGTGCCGCTGCAGATCGGCTCGCCGGACGTGGCCTTTCCCCGGCTCAATGCCTTCTCCTACTGGCTGTTCCTGTTCGGTGGGCTGACCGTCGTCTCCGGTGCGCTGACCCCGCAGGGCGCACCTGACTTCGGCTGGACGGCCTACACCCCGCTGAGCAACATGCAGCATTCTCCCAACGTCGGCGCGGATCTGTGGATCGTGGGCCTGGCGGTCGGTGGTCTCGGCACGATCCTCGGTGCGGTGAACATGGTCACCACCATCCTGTGCATGCGAGCACCGGGCATGACCATGTTCCGGATGCCGATCTTCACCTGGAACATCCTGGCCACCTCGCTGCTGGTGCTGCTGGCCTTCCCGATCCTGACCGCGGCGTTGCTGGTGCTGTGGACCGACCGACATCTCGGTGCGCAGGTATTCGAGGCGCGTAACGGCGGGCCGGTGCTCTGGCAACACCTGTTCTGGTTCTTCGGCCATCCCGAGGTCTACATCGTGGCCCTGCCGTTCTTCGGCATCGTCACCGAGGTCATCCCGGTGTTCAGCCGCACCCCGCTGTTCGGTTACAAGGGCATGGTGCTGGCAACCCTCGGCATCACCGGACTGTCGCTGACGGTGTGGGCGCACCACATGTTCGCCACCGGCGTGGTGCTGCTGCCGTTCTTCGCCTTCCTGACCTACCTGATCGCGGTGCCCACCGGGCTGAAGTTCTTCAACTGGATCGGCACCCTGTGGCGCGGCTCGATCACCTTCGAGACTCCGATGCTGTGGTCGCTCGGCTTCATGGTGACCTTCCTCTTCGGCGGCCTGACCGGCGTCATCCTGGCCTCGCCGCCGCTGGACTTCCACGTCTCGGACACCTACTTCGTGGTGGCGCACTTCCACTACGTGCTGTTCGGAACGATCGTGTTCGCCGCCTTCGCCGGCATCTACTTCTGGTTCCCGAAGTTCGTCGGTCGCTACATGGACGAGCGGTTGGGCAAGCTGCACTTCTGGTTGACGTTCTTCGGCTTCCACCTCACCTTCCTCATCCAGCACTGGCTGGGCAATGCGGGCATGGCCCGGCGCTACGCCGACTACCTGCCGAGCGACAACTTCACCACCATGCACCTGATCTCGACGCTGGGGTCCTTCGTGCTCGGTGCCTCGATGCTGCCGTTCCTGTACAACGTCTACAAGTCCTACCGGTTCGGTGAGCTGGTGACCCAGGACGACGCCTGGGGCCACGGCAATTCCCTCGAGTGGGCCACCTCGTGCCCGCCGCCGCGGCACAACTTCATCTCGATGCCGCGGATCCGCTCCGAGCGCCCGGCGTTCGAGGCGCACTACCCGCACCTGATCCCACGGCTGGATCGCGAGGCACATGCGGAGAAGCGTCACCACAAGAATGTCGCGCAGGCCGGCGTGGCCGCGGTGGGCGCCGAGGGCACCGAGCCGCGTAGCCAGCGGGACCCCGATCCGGGCCCTGGCAGCTGAGCCTGCACCCGCTAGACGACACGCGGCCTGGGGCTGTCACAGGATGTCTGTGGCAGCCCCAGCCGTGTATGCGCATCGTGCCGGTTGATCGATCCCGTCGCCGTGCCGTAGCGGCTGCCGGGACCGGTGTCAGTGCTGGTTGATGGCCCCCATCACCACACCGCCGGCCGGCTCGTCGCCGCCGTCGTCAGCACCTGCTTGGACAGCCGCCGAATCGGGGGTCTCGGAGTTATCGCGGCCGTCCTCCTCGGCGGCGTCTGCCTGCTCCACGCCGGGAAGCCGGCCTTCATCGGCGGCCTGTTCGAGGTCACCGGTGCCGGTGTCGTCGTTCTCGCTCATCGTCGTCCTCCCCATAGTCCGGCCAGGTCGGTCGTGGTTGGCCGCCTCGCTCGCGCGCTCCAGTCTTGCGCTGCCGGGCGAATCGATGCAACCGGGGCCCCACGCCCCACGGGTGCGCAGGAACAGCAGAGGACCGTACAGCCGAGCTGTACGGTCCTCTGCGCTGATCCCACGGGGTAACTACTCCCGTTGGTACTACGGCTGGTGGCTATCCCTTCAGGCCGGACCGGGAGACGCTCTCGATGACCTGCCGCTGCGCGATGATGAAGATCAGGATCACCGGCACGCTGGCCACCACGGCACCGGCCATGATGATCGGATAGTCGACGGTCGCCGCGTTCTGCAGCTTGGCCAGACCTGAGGGCAGGGTCAGGTTGTTCGGGCTGAACAACACGTACACCGGCCACAGGAAGTCGTTCCAGTTGGTCAGGAACGACAGCACCGCCAGCGTCGACAGTGCCGGCTTCGACAGCGGCAGGATCACCCTGGTGAAGATCCGCCACTGGTTGGCGCCGTCGATGATGGCCGCCTCCTCCAGCTCCTTGGGCAGCGTGGAGAAGAACTGCCGGAGGAAGAACACCCCGAAGGCACCACCGGCACTGGGAACGATGATTGCCCACAGCGAGTCGAGCCAGCCGAGCTTGCTGACGATCAGGAAGTTCGGAACCAGGAACACGAAGGCCGGCAGGAAGATCGTCGTGATGACGCTGGCGAAGATGAACTTCTTGCCCGGGAAGTCCATCCGGGCAAGGGCATAGGCGGCCGCGGCGTCCACCGCCACGATCAGCACCGAGTTCGCCGCCGCCGCGAACAGGCTGTTGACGAACCAGCGCAGCACCGGGTTCGCCGAGCCGGAACCGAAGAGGGTCTTGTACGCCCCGACGTCCCAGGGGCTCGGCAGCCAGGACAGCGGAAGCCGGGTCGAGGCCTCATGGGTCTTGAACGAGGTGCTCAGCATCCACAGCAGTGGCGCCACGAAGATGATGGTGAGCACCGCCAGCATCAGCCAGAAGGCCACCTGTCCCAGCGGTGTCCTGGCTGCCGGCTGGCTGGGCTGGTGGCCGCCGTTGCCGGCCGGTTGGTCAGGATCGGGTGCGGTGGCGGCGCTGGCGCCGCCCGGCGCGAGGCTCGTCATGATTCGTCCTTCTCGCGGAACAACCGGAAGTTCAACAAGCTCACCAGCACCAGGATCAGCGCCAGGATGTAGCTCATCGCGGCCGCGATCCCCTGCCGGTACTGCTGCAGACCGACTTGGGAGATGTAGTAGATCGCGGTTCTGGTGGCGTTGTTCGGCGCTCCCTTGGTCACCAGGAACGACTGGCCGAACATGTTCGCCGAGGCCAGCAGCGTCAGCGTCAGGACGAAGAGCATCACCGGACGCAGCCCGGGCAGCGTCACGTTGCGGAACTTGTCCCAGGCTGTAGCGCCGTCCACCTCGGCGGCTTCGTAGAGCTCGGGCGAGATGTCCTGCAGGCCGGCCAGGTAGATGATCGCGTTGAAGCCCAGGGTCCACCAGACCGTCATCCCGACCAGGCCGACCCAGGCCCACGGCACCTGGGTGGTCCACGGGGTGGTGCCGCTGAAGCCGACCTTGGAGAGGTAGAAGTTCAGCATGCCGATGGTCGGGTCGAGCAGGAAGCGGAACAGCACACCGACGACCGCCACGCCCAGGACGTAGGGGGTGAAGAAGATCGCGCGGAAGAAGGTCCGTCCCGGGAACTTGCGGTTCAGCAGCAACGCGATCGCCAGCGGGATCGTCACCAGCAGCGGAACGCTGAAGACGGTGAAGATCGCTGTGGCGCGGATGCTGCGCCAGAAGTCCGCGCCGTCACGCGATCCGGACTTGAACAGGTCGGTGTAGTTGCTCAGGCCGACCCACGGCTGATGCGGCAGCAGGTAGTCGTAGTCGTGCAAGCTGATCCAGATGCCGTAGATGGCCGGCAGCAGGATGAAGCCGATGAACAGCACCCCGTAGGGCGCCAGGAACAGGTACGGCGTCAAGGAACCACTGCGCCGCACCCGCCGGCCGGCCGCCTTGGTCGGCGGCCGCCCTACAGCGGTTGCCTCACTGGTGGTGGTCACTGGATCAGCCGTACTTCTTCTTGTTCTGAGCCAGGATCTGGGATGCCTTGTTGGCCGCGCTGTGCAGCGCCGAAGCCGGATCCGACTTGCCCAGCACGGCCGCGTTGACCGCGTCGTACATCGCGGTCATGGCGTCGCTGATGCCGGCCACGGCCGGCGGGAAGTGCACGTCCGGGACCTCGTCGGCGAACGGCTTCAAGCCTTCGATCGAGGTGAACTCCGAGCTCTCGGCGAGCTTCTTGACCGCGGGAACCTTGCCGCTCTTGGCCCAGTCGGCACCGTGCTGGGTGAACCAGCTGACGAAGTAAGCGGCGGCCGACACCTTGTTGGCGTCATTGCCCTGGGTGCGCGGCAGCACGAACTGGTGGGAGTTGCCCCATACGCCGCCCTTGTCGCCGATCTTGGGCAACGCGGCCAGGCCGATCTTGGCGGTGCTCAGCTTGGTGACCTCGTTGACCTGCCAGATTCCCTGCCAGTTCAGCGCGTTCCGGCCGTTCTTGAGTGCGACGTAGTCGGCGTCCTGACCGACGTTCTTCGGGCTGTAGCCGTTCTTGACCAGATCAGTCATGAAGGTCAGCGCCGCGATTCCGCCCTCGGAGTCCCAGGTGGCCTTGGTGACGTCCTCGTTGAACAGCTCGGCACCGAACTGCCACAGCAGCGACTGGTACATCAGGCCGCCGGTGAACTGGAACGGGCTTACCCAGCTGCCCTGAATACCCTTGGACTTCAACTTGTCCAGGGCGTTCATGTACTCGTCCTTGTTGGTCGGCGGCTTGTCCGCGTCCAGACCGGCCTTCTCGAAGAGGTCCTTGTTGTAGAACAGGCCAAGGCAGTGCACGTCCACCGGGATGCCGTAGCGCTTGTTCTGGTAGATGCCGCCCTGCCAGACGGCCGGTGCGAAGTCGGACTCGCTGAGCTTCAGGTTGTTGGCGATCGCGTCGATCGGCACGATCACCCGCTGGGCTGCCTGGGTGGGGATGTCGTCGCCGTGCATGGCCGAGATGTCCGGGCCGTTGCCGCTGGTGACCGCCGCCGGCATCTTCTGGAACAGGTCCGCCCACTGGAAGACGTTCATGTTGACCTTGATGTTCTTCGTCGCGGCGTTGAACTCGCTCACCATCTTCTTGGCGTAGTCGCCGTCGGCGCCGGTCCAGCCGTTCCAGAAGGACAGGGTCACGTTGGGGCCGTTGTACGCGCCACCGGCCGCCGATCCCGACGGGCCGCCGGCAGCGCCCGGCGGTGTGCTCTTACCGCCACAGGCAGCCAGCGCGAGCGCGCCACCGAAGGCTCCGGCCGCTCCGATAAAGCCCCGCCGAGACAGTGGAACGTAGAGCTGGTTCATCGAAGATCTCCTTGGTAGGTAGAAGTCAGGGATCGTGAAGGCAGAGCGGGTGTCACAGTCTGGACGTGCGGGGCTGAGCCGGAGCGACGGCCGGTTACCTCAGTCATCTCGGCAGTCATCTCGGGTGCAATCGCTGAAGCACGCTGGAGGCAGCGGATACCAAGGTGTACCCCAATCGCGAGGGGCTCCTGCGGTCTCGTCTGACCGTAAAGATCGCAACAGTTCGATCTCCCAGTCGAAGGTAGCGGCAGTGGTGACGTCAGGCACCGGCCGAACCGCATTGGTATCAATCTGTGCCGAAAAATTGGGCCACTGCCCGTGCTGCATCCGGACATTACTGCAGAGTCCGGCAACTCCGCTCGGTGGCTGCCCCGCACATGCATAGGTCAGCACCCGAACAGGGCAGGCCGGGGACGGCCTTGTCGGTGTCCCGTGCACAGCGCGCCTTCCGTCGAAGGGGGTCCGCTTCACGTTCTACAACGTTGAATATCTGTTGTAAAGAGTTGATACCTGTGTGGTTCGGGTGTGAGCCGTGCGCTGGCCGCGGGCGTGGCGACGGTCTTTACAACGTTAGAAGCCTGGGTCAGGATGGCTAGGCCGGTCGCTGTCCCCATTTTTCGGAGGTTGTCAATGCGCTGGTCCAGAAGAATCGTCGTGCCGATGCTCGCGCTGGCCACAGCCGCCGCGACCGTCGCCGCTGCCGGCCCGGCACCGGCAAGTACCGCGGCTTCCACGCTGACACAGCAGAGCCAGCACCCGGTCGCCCCGTCCTACACCAACCCGCTGAAGTTGGCATTGCCGTCCGGCGCCCAGGCCGAGAGCTGTGCCGACCCGGACGTCATCCACGGAGCCGGCGCCGATCGGCACTGGTACCTCTACTGCACCTCCGACGCGCTCACCGCCTCCGAGCTGGGGCCCGACGGCAAGCCGGTGCTGCACAACGTGCCGATGTTCAGGTCGCTGGACCTGATCCACTGGTCGTACCAGGGCGATGCCTTCCCGACCAAGCCGTCCTGGGTGAGTGGCTTCCTGTGGGCGCCGGAGATCGTCTACCGCAACGGCCAGTACCGATTGTATTACGCGGCGTCGGACACCTCGCTGCCCGGGGGCGGCTCGGCGATCGGCGTGGCCACCAGTGCCAGCCCGACCGGACCGTGGAGCGACTCGGGACAGCCGGTGGTGGAACCGCAGGGCCCGGTCGGCGGCCGCCGCTGGATCTTCGACCCTGAGGTGCTCACCGCCAAGGGCGTGAACTACATCTACTTCGGCAGCTACTTCGGTGGCGTCGCGGTCCGCACGCTGTCCGCCGACGGGCTGTCCACCGATCCGGCCAGCCAGAAGCAGGTCGCGATCGACAACCGGTACGAGGGAACCAACATCGTCGTGCACAACGACTGGTACTACCTGCTCGCCTCGGCCACCAACTGCTGCAACGGACCGCTGACCGGTTACTCGGTGTTCGCCGGGCGTTCGCGCAGCCCGCTCGGGCCGTTCGTCGACCGGGACGGCGTCTCGCTGCTGGCCGGTCGGGTCGGTGGCACGCCGGTGCTGGCGCAGAACGGCAACCGCTGGGTCGGTGCCGGTCACAACACCGTGATCACCGACTTCTCGGGCCAGCAATGGATGATCTATCACGCGGTCGACCGCAACGATCCTTACTACGCAGGCAATGTCGGCTACACCAAGCGGCCCGCGCTGATCGATCCGCTGGACTGGAAGCAGGGTTGGCCGATGGTGCGTGGCGGCCGCGGCCCGTCGGACAGCCCGCAGCCGGGCCCGGCAGCCCAGCCGGGCGAGCGAACCGCCTACCGGCCCCGGTTCGTGGTCGAGCCACGGCCGACCCGGCTCTACAAGTCGCTGTCGGATGAGTTCCGGTCCGACACCCTGTCCTCCCAGTGGACCTGGATCCGCCAGCCGGCGGCGGGCAGTTACCGCCTCGATGACGGGCAGCTGCGCTGGCAGACCCAGGCCGCCGACCTGCACCCGCCGGCAACCCCGCTGGCCTCGGTGCTCGCCGAGCCCGCGCCGGCCGGCAACTACGTGGTGGAGACCAAGGTCCGGGTCACCACCCCGCCCGAGGGCTGCTGCTTCAACTACGTGCAGGGTGGCCTGGTCATCTACAACGACGACGGCAACTACCTGAAGCTGGCGTCGGTCTCGATCTGGAACACCCGGCAGACCGAGTTCGGCAAGCAGGTCTCGCCGGTGCCCGCCGGGTACCCCAGCTACGGCAATGCCGTCGTCGGACCGGTCGGCGTCACCGCGTACCTGCGGATCGTCCGGCAGGGCGAGCGGTACACCTCCTACACCAGCCTGGACGGCAAGCGCTGGGACAAGGGCGCCACCTGGACCCAGGCGAGCACCCCGAACACCAAGATCGGCCTGATCTCGATGGGCGGAGCTGGCTTCAGCAGCAACTTCGACTACGTCCGGGTCAGCAGGGTGCACTTCGCACCGGAGGCCAGTGGCAAGTCCGGCTGGTAGGAGTTCGGCTGATCGGCGGTTGAAGCTCGGCTGATCAGAAGCCGCGGCGCCGGCGGGGATTCCCCGCCGGCGCCGCGCTGTCTGGGGAGCCGGCTGGTTCAGCAGGGCAGCTCGGCGGCCTCGTCGTAGCTGCGGTAGCCGCTGGGAATGCCGAATGCCGGTGTTCCGTCGGCGTTCCAGCCGGCCGGCTGGGCGAAGATCGCCCGGTCGTTCCAGCCGCCGGCCGTGGTGGTCTTGGCGTGGTAGACGATCCAGTTGGTCCCGTTGGCACCGGGCACCGGAAGTGATTCACCGGCCGTGCCGTAGACCCCGTTGGCGGAGGAGAACACCGGGCCGCGCTTGGTGTAGGAGAGGTAGGTCGTCAGGTCTCCGCCGTGGTAGACCAGCTCTCCTAGGCTGTAGGACGTGGTCCAGCTGGCATTGGCGTTGTAGACGATGGTCAGGGTGTTGTTCGGCCCGATCCAGGCTTCCGGGCCCTCTTCGATCGCCTGCACCGAGGTCTCCCAGGGCTGGTCGGGGTTGGCGATCAGCCGGCGGTAGTCCTGGTCGATGTGCAGCGGATCGCTCATGTGCGCGATGTAGATCTGCTGCGGCGCCGAGCCGCCGTTGCCGGTCGGCGTACCGGACCACAGCATCCACCAGTTGCTGTTGTAGTAGAAGACGGTGGCGTCGATGGCCCACTGGTTGGTCGAGTCGCTGACCTTGCCGAAGAAGGCCCAACTGCCGAGCGGATCCTGGGTGTTGGCCGTGATGGCGAAGATCCGGTGGGTGTTGTTGGTTGCCGGGTCGCCGCCCTTGTCGGTCGCGCCGGCGAAGTAGATGATCCAGCGCCCGTTGAGGTATTCCAGCTCGGGCGCCCAGATCTCGGCACTGTGGTCGGTGCCCAGGGGCGCGGTCCAGATGACCCGCTTGGCTGCGGTGTTCAATCCGCCCAGCGTCGGCGACACCCGGAGGTTGATGCTGCGGGCACCGTCGGACTGGACCAGGTAGTAGTTACCGTTGCGGTACCAGATCGACGGGTCGGCACCCGCGGACAGCACCGGGTTCTTCATCGTGCAGGTCGCGGCGACCGCGGTGCTGGCCCGATCCGAACCGGCCACCACCGCAACGGGCATCAGGCACAGGGCCGACACCAGTGCGATGGAACGCCGGCCGCGCATGGTGCGGCGGCGAGTGGGCTTGTTCTTAACAGCGGTGTCATCCATGCCTGGAATGAGAGCACCGGCACCGCAAGGCGTCAAGCGGGCCCGGCTCGCTCAGGCGTCGCCCATCACCAAGCCCTCGATGGTGTGCCGCTGCACGATGGGTACCAGCTCGTCCACGATCGGGCAGTTCAGGTGCCGCCTGATCGATTCGGGCAAGGCCTGCCAGTAGTCCTTGGTCACCGCGAGGTCATGGTGCTCAGCACCGTTGGCCTCCGGTGAAACCACGCCCAGGATGAGGACCGGGCGCAGCTTGTTCGAGTGGTTCACCGTGCCACGGTGGATGGTCAGGGCGGACCGGGCTGAGATGTCGCCCATCTGCGGGTACTTGCGAACTGCCCTGGCCTCGAACCGGGGGTAGTAGGACTTGGGCGGGAACATCGAATGCTCGTAATCGGTGCTGTCGTCGAACTGGGTGCCGTGCGCGATCTCGAAGGGCCCCATGTCCTCGGTGGTGTCCACCGTGGTCACATTGAAGGCCAGCGAGGTGAGCCGCCGCTCGTCACGGGTCTCCTTCGGGCTGGGAAAGTCCCGGTGCCACGGTTGGTTCACCGCCCCGGGAAAGGGGATGTCGAAACCGACTTCGACGATCCGGTAGTCGGGCCCCAGCACCGCCTCACTGATCGCCTGAACCCAGGGATGGCTGACCAGCTGCACAAATCCCCGCAGTGCCTCCGGGTGGATCTGGACGTACCAGCGGTTGGGCCCGCGCCCGACCGCGCCGTATGGGCGGCTGCGGGCATCGTGATAGGCCGCCATGACGTCCTCGCCGAGGGCGTTCACCCACTCCCGCGAGAAGGCTCCCTTGCGCCCCACCACCCCGTCGCTGTACAGGGACCTGACCGCCGCCGCGATATCGCTGTCACCGTCACTTGACGTGACCAACTGGACCCTGGGGGAAAGTGTTTGAGTCATAAGACCCTCCATGCGACACACGGGATGCGTGAAGGTTACATCGGCAACTCCGTCTGCGACATGCACGAATTGCTAAATGTATTACAACAGTTTTCCCCAGGTCCGATCAGCTGCCGGTTCAGGCTCTGTCGGGTGCCTCCACGCCCTGGTAGTAACTCTCCGTGGGCGCCTTGGCCTGCCGCCACCAGCTCTCGTTCTGCCGGTACCAGTCGACGGTGGCAGCCAGGCCCGCTTCGAAGTCCTCGTAGGTGGGGCGCCAGCCCAGCTCGGTCCGCAGCCGGGTCGAGTCGATGGCGTAGCGCAGATCGTGCCCGGCCCGGTCGGTCACGAATTCGATGGGAACCGTTACCGACATTATCCTGGCAAGTGCTTCCACCACCTGCACATTCGATCGCTCGCCGGCTGCGCCGATCAGATATGTCTCACCGAGACGGCCCTTGTCAATTATGGTGAGGACGGCGGAATTGTGGTCGTCCACATGAATCCAGTCGCGGACGTTGCGGCCGCCGCCATAGACCTTGAACGGAATTCCGTCGAGTGCATTCGTGATCT
This sequence comes from Jatrophihabitans sp., assembly GCF_036389215.1. Taxonomy (GTDB): domain Bacteria; phylum Actinomycetota; class Actinomycetes; order Mycobacteriales; family Jatrophihabitantaceae; genus Jatrophihabitans_A. Next base: position 45,626 of record NZ_DASVQG010000190.1, on the reverse strand, counting down.
GGCGTGGAATGAATTTCTCTACGTGCTGGCGTGGGCCGTAGTTGTTCGAGCAGTTCGAGATGGTCGCGGCGATGCCGAATGAGCGTACCCAGGCGCGCACCAGGTGGTCGGCGCCGGCCTTGGTCGCGGAGTAGGGGCTCGAGGGCCGGTAGGGGGTGTCCTCGGTGAACGAAGCCGGGTCATCGAGCTCCAGGTCGCCGAACACCTCGTCCGTAGAGATGTGGTGCAGCCGTCGATCGTGCTTGCGGACGGCCTGCAGCACCTCGTAGGTACCGATCACGTTGCTCTGGAGGAAGCGGCCGGGAGAGGTGAGCGCCACGTCGTTGTGGGATTCGGCGGCGAAGTGCACGACGATGTCGCTTCGCGCCACCAGCGGATCCAGCACCGAGGTGTCACAGATGTTTCCGGTCACCAGTTCGATGTCATCGATGACGTGGGCAAGGCTCTGCTCATTCGCGGCATAGGTGAATGCATCCAGTACGATCACTGACGCGGCAGAGCCGCTGGATAGTACCGAATGCACGAAATTGGAGCCGATGAATCCGGCACCGCCTGTCACCAGATATCTGGAACCTGCCACTGTTTACCGCTCCTTTGTGACGCCGAATCTCACTGATCGCAACCCTCGACGATACCGCATGCGCATTGTCGGATATCCGGCTCGCAAACCGCCCCCCGGCGACGGTCCCACGCCGATGTCTGAGGGCGTGGAACGGCTGGGGGCCGGTGGCGGGTAGGTGCAGGCGGTTAGGGAGGCGTCACGTACGGCGCGAGGAACGACCGGGCTGACGGCGTGTCCAAGCGGTAGCTGACCTGGGTGGAGTAGCACGGTATGTCGCCGGTGATCGTGGTGGCGGGGTAGGCCTGGTCGTGCGCCGGGTCGCCCTCGAGGTCAGACGAGGCATTGCGCGCTCCTGGGCGGTGAGGTTGGAAGGTGAGGCGGGGAACTGCGGGCCGGTCGGGAGTACGCCAGTGGGGAGCCCGGCCGAAGCCGGACTCCCCACTGTGCCTTGCGGTTGGAGCTGAGCGGTCAGAGCTGAGCAGTCAGAGCTGAGCGGTCAGCCTAGAAGGCGCTGGTGCCGTTCGGGGTGCCCAGACCGGTCGGGCCGTCCCAGCCCACAGCGGCGTGGCACCAGATCGCGGGACTGCAGGTGCCGTTGGAGCCGGAGGTGACGTCGTTCAGGCCGGAGGCGTGGCTCCAGGTGTAGGACGCCGGGTAGCCGGCGGTGTTGCCCGACAGCGCGTACACGCTGCCGATGATCGGCGCGGAGGCACTGGTGCCGCCGTAGACCTGCCAGCCGCTGCGGCCCTGGTACAGGGTCGAGTCGTACACCGCGACGCCGGTGTTGGGGTCAGCCACCGCGGAGACATCGGCGTTGGCCTTGCCCGAGCACTGGGTGACCGAGGTCTGCCATGCCGGCTTGGCGTTCAGGGTCGAGCAGCCGCTGCCGGCGCCACTCCACACGGTCTCGCTCCAGCCGCGGGTGTTGCTGGCCTTGGTCAGGCTGGTGCCACCGACGGCGACGACAGTGTCGAAGGAGGCCGGGGACTCGATGCCGTAGCCGGCGTCACCGGTGGAGGCCGTCACCGCGATGCCGGGGTGGTCATAGGCCGAGGTGCCGGCACTGTCACTGCCGCCGTAGCTGTTGCTGATCGCGACCACGCCCGGCTGGGTGGCGGCGTAGTTCACCGCGGTGCCCAGGTTGGCGAAGGAGTTGGAGGTCGCTTCGACCAGCAGGATCTTGCAGTCCGGGCAGGCGGCCGACACCATGTCGAGGTCCAGGCTGATCTCGGTGGCCCAACCAGCGTTGGTCTTCGGGAGGCTGGTGGTGCTGCCGGTCTGGCTGACCTTGCGGAAGCAGCCATTGGCCGTGGTGCAGGCCGACAGGCCGTACTGCGAGCGGTAGACGCCGAGGTCGGACTCGGCGGTCGGGTCGTTGTAGGCGTCGACGATGGCGACGGTACGGCCACCGCTGGAGGACGCGGTCAGGGCGTAGGCGGAGCGGATGTCGGCCGGGCCGAGACCGGCCGGGGTGGCGGTGACGACGGGCTGGCCCTTGCTGTCGACTACGACCTTGGCGTGGCAAGCGGCGTAGCCCTTGGCCGGCGCGGCGCAGACGTTGGCGGCGTGGCGGACCTGGGGAGCGGCGGCCGGGGTACTCGCGGATGCGATACCCACGGTCGAAAGCGAGGCAGCCGCGACGGCGGCACCGATCGCGACGAGCGTGCTGGAGAGCTTCACTAAACCTCCTGGGAAGTGGTGTGGGCAGGCGCGGCGGTCGGCGCTTCTAGCCGGGGGGGTGACCGCCTTGCCCACGTCGGGGTGGGTTCATCGTGACCCCTTCCCAGAGCCGGCGCAATAGGTGACACCACTCGCCAGTTACAGCAGTGTTTGGCAGGTGAGCTAAATGCCCTGATTATGCGCATTATTGAGCTATGACTGCGCGAAAGTGGTCTAAATTGGTAGGACCTGATGAAGGCCTTAAGACGGCTTTCTTTACTCAGAACTGACAATCATGTGATATATGGGACGCTCTGACAGCTGCCGGCAACGCACTGCTGCCCGCCGCGAGCGCGACGGGCAGCAGGAGGGCGTGTCTTACGGCGTCTCTACGGCGTCGGATCGCTGAACCGCCCGCCGCGGATATCGCTGTTTCCGAAGGTCGCCGGGCAACTCGCGAGTACGTCGGGTGCCGGTTGCGGAGCGGCTGTGTAGAGCGAGGCCCGGTAAGCGTCGATAGCGGGGCAGTCAGCCGCATTGCTCGCGTCGTTCCAGACAGCGGTTACCGCCGAATTCGTCGCCGCCCCATACACGTAGTCACCCAGGAACTCCGCAGTCAGGCCATTCTGGCTTGTTCCGCGCGGGTCCCCATTGGCTGACCGGTCGAGTTCGGTGAAGGCGCCCGGCACTGCGTTGCTGACATCGGCATGCAGCACCACGCCCACCAGATTACGAGGGTCGGAGGTGTTGTTCCGGTAGGGCGTGGTGTAGGCGTTGTAGACCAGGTAGAGGTCGGTGCCGTCCGGGGAGACCGCCGGGGCGGTATAGATCGGCCGGTCGCCGGCTGCCAGCGGCACCGCCATCGGTGTCGCCCAGCTGTTGCCGCCGTCGCTGGACCAGGTCAGCATGAGCTGCTCGTGGTTCAGGCCCGCGCGGCCGTCTGCCCAGGTCATGAAGATCTCGTCGGTGGCCGGACTGCCGGCCGGCCGACCGTTGGCGATGTCCACGCTGGGACTGGCCGCCAGATCCACCCGGGCGCCTGCGATGCCGTCCATCACCGGACGTCCCAGCACCGGGTCGATCACGCCGGGCGCGACTACCGGGGCAATCTCGGCGGGGCCGGCCCAGTGCGCGCCTCCGTCGAACGAGCGGTACATCATCTGCATCGACTGGCCGCCGCGAGTACCGATGCCGAAGATGTAGACGGTGCCGTGGCTGTCGGTTCGCACGGTGCAGCCGTCGGGCTGGGTGTTGATGCCGTTGTCCGTCGCCGGTCCCACCTGCCTGGTCCGCCAGGTGGTCCCGCCGTCGCTCGAGGTGGCCACCGTCAGCGGTGTGGGAAGGGCATTGCCCTTGCTGTTGCTGCGGAACGACGCCCAGCAGGAGTAGACGTTTCCGAAGAACGGGCTGCTCTGGGCACTGTCGGCCCAGATCTGCTCCTTGTCGGAGAACGTGGTCGAGGACTGCTTGGAGATGACCACCGGGCTCTTCCAGGCCGAGTTGTTACCGGCTGCCGCCGACCGCACGTCGTCGGTCCGGGACACCGCAATGGCCTCGAAGCCGCGGATCGTCTGCTCAGACCGGGTCGCGCTGAAGTTCGAGGCGAGGGTCGCGTAGTAGAGCCGCGAGCCGTTCGCCCAGGAGAAACTGCCGTCGGCACCCGGTCGCGGCCCGAAGGTGAGTGCGGGGTCACCGTCGGCGACCAGGCCCGCTTCGTAATACCCCGGGAGCGTGCCGATCGGCCCGACGTGCGGCGTGCAGGGTGCCGGTCCAAGGCAGTCCCGTGCCGTCCAGCCGGTATAGGTGGGCTGGGTCCAGGACTGGCCGCCGGTGAAGGAGAAGTACACGCCGGACACGCCTACGCCCCCGGTGAACGGGCAGGTGTCGGGTGCTCCGGCGGCGCAGGATTCCAGATCGATCTCGTCGTTGGATCCGGCAGCAACCACATTCGGGTGCGCCGGGTCGATCGCGACCGCCGGTTCGTTCTGCTTGTTCTGGGAGAACGGGGTGACCGGGCTGCCGACAGATACGAGAGTGTCGGTTGGCGGCGCCGCCACCGCGACTGCTGCTCCGGTGAATGCCGCCGACGCCGCGGCGATGACCAGGAGGAAGTTTCTGGGTCTTGCCATTCGTATTGCCTCCCCGTTGAGACACGATGCCCGGTTGATTCCCTGATGCCCGAGCCGGATGTCCATGAGGGTTGACCTACCCGCCGCGGTTGGCAAGGACCAACTTATCAGCGCCACCTCGCGTGGATAGCGGACGTGTCGAGCCCGGTAGGCGTCGCCCGTCGGCCGGGGCAGACCCTGACCCGGAACAGGCAATAACCGGGGTTGTCTCAGGGCCGTCCCCGAAGCATCGAGGCCCTCCCTTCGCCCAGGCTTACTACATCGAGCCGCAACCAGCGGCGTGCCTGAGCAGGCCGATTACGAAGAACCGAACTCCAAGGAAAGGTGCAGGGGTATGACCGTCCCAGAGTCCACCACGCCGCGGCGAGGCCTCCGATGATCACAGTGGAAGCACTCACCAAGAAGTACGGCGCGTACACCGCCGTGGACGGCATCAGCTTCACGGCCCGACCTGGCCGGGTGACCGGGTTCCTCGGTCCGAACGGCGCGGGCAAGTCGACCACGATGCGGATCATCGTGGGCCTCACCCCGCCCACGTCGGGAACCGCCACCGTCGCCGGACGCAGGTACCGGGACCTGCCCAACCCGGGGCTGGAGGTCGGCGTCCTTCTCGACGCCTCCGCACAGCACGCCGGCCGCACCGGTCGCGAGATCCTCACCATCGCCCAGCAGACGATGGGTCTGCCGGCTACCCGGGTCCGCGACATGATCGAGCTGGTCAGCCTGACCGGTGCCGAGGCTGACCGCCGGGTCGGCAACTACTCCCTCGGGATGCGCCAGCGGCTCGGCATCGCCACCGCCCTGATCGGCGATCCCGAGGTGCTGATCCTCGACGAGCCGGCCAACGGGCTGGACCCGGCCGGCATCCGCTGGATGCGCGACCTGCTCCGCGAGTACGCCAACCGGGGCGGAACCGTCCTGCTCTCCTCGCACCTGCTGCACGAGATCGAGGTCATCGCCGACGACATCGTGGTGATCGGCAACGGCCGGATCGTCTCGCAGGGCACCAAGACCGAGCTGCTGCAGGCGGCAGGCACCATCGTCCGGGCGGCCGACCTGAGCGGCCTGGGACGGGCCTTGGGCGCCTGGGGACTCACCGCGACCGCGTCCGGCGCTGGCGCGCTGCGCACCGACGCCGATCCGGCGCTCGTCGGAACCGTGGCGCTGAAGGCGGGCATCGCCCTCACCGAACTGCGGCCCGCCGACGGCGCCGGCCTGGAGGAGATGTTCCTCGAACTCACCGCCACCACCCAGAGAGAAGGAGCAGCGGCATGACCGCCGTCCACACACCACCCGCCCTGGAGCGGCGCGAGATCATCCGGCGGGTGCCGGTGGCTCCGGTACCGCTGTCCCGCGTGACCAGGGTCGAACTGCGCAAGATGTTCAACACCCGCTCGGGTTTCTGGTTGATGGCCAGCATCGTGCTCGCGGCGCTGCTCGCCACCACCGCGGTGATCCTGTTCGCCCCGGACAGCGAACTCACCTACGCGACGTTCGGCGCGGCGATCGGCTTTCCGATGGCGGTCATCCTGCCGATGGTGGCGATCCTGTCGGTCACCAGCGAGTGGAGCCAGCGCAGCGGGTTGACCACCTTCGCCCTGGTGCCGCACCGCAGCCGGGTGATCCTGGCGAAGGCGATCTGCTCGGTCACGGTCGGGGTCGTCTCCATGCTGCTGGCGTTCGCGATCGGCGCACTCGGCAACCTGGTGGGCACCGCGATCACGGGCACCCCGGTGGTCTGGGACATCTCCCTGGTGGAGGGCCTCTGCATCGTGCTGGCCAACGTCCTGGGACTGCTGACCGGCTTCATGCTGGGAGTGCTGATCCGCAGCTCGGCGGGCGCCATCGTCGCGTACTTCGTCTACTCGTTCGTGCTGACCGGTGTCTTGGAGGTGCTGGCCGTCAGCCAGGACTGGTTCGAGAAGCTGCGTCCCTGGGTCGACGTCAACTTCGCCCAGGGGGTGCTGTTCAACGGCGCGCCGACCGGCGCGGAGTGGGCCCACATCGCAGTCACCGGTCTGGTCTGGCTGGTCATCCCGCTGGCGATCGGGATCCGGTACGTGATGAGGTCAGAGGTCAAGTAGCGCTCCTGCCGATACTGCGGTGGGCAGATTCAGTGGCACTTCCGGTCGCATCGCAGCGATCGGAAGTGCCACTTTCTTTTTCCGTCGTGCGCCTTACTGCCTTGAAGTCGGACCTCCTGTCTGTAGGAGCCGCTCACTGAATCAGCCGCAACCACACCCTCAGCCGACTATCTCCGACGAATGCTCTTGACTAGAGAGGTATTGGAGAGCATCGTCTTTCATGACCAATTACTCCTATTCCTGATAGATAGCCCCGTCATAGCTCGCTGTGGTTGTGGTCGACGTGTCGATGTCAGGTGATGGTGGTGCTGGTCGCTCGGCTGCGCACGGTGTGCCTGTTTGGCGATAGGAGTGGCTTGGAATGGCTATGGACATGTCGTTCCTGGTCACCGATCAGGATTACTACGAACCCTGGGATACGGCCGATCCGGGTCAGCGTTTCCACGCGCGCCACATGCCGTCCAGTTGGCTGCGGCGTGATTCTGGACCATGGACTCATTGGGGGCCGGCCGGTCTTGTCTTACCCGATCAGGGATGGAAGGTGCACGTTTCCAGTTCGCTGGACAACGCACAGTCGGTGCTGGCGATTGTGGCCGCGGCCTGTACCGAGTTGGGTGTCCCGTTCAAGCACTTGGCTGGTCGTCGCATGTTCCTGCTGATGCACGACAAGCACGCGGTTCGGGTGCAGGCAGGCAAGTTCTGCACCCTGTATCCACCAACCCAACAGTGCGCCTCGCACATCCTGCGCCGGTTGGAGGGGGATCTGTCCGGAATCAGCGGGCCGTTCGTCCTCACTGATCGCCGGTTCGGAACGAGCGGGTGCGTGTCCTACCGCTATGGGGCATTCCGGAGCCGAACCCGGGTCGATGCGGAAGGCACCGAAGTGCACACCATGGTTGGACCGGATGGCCAGGAGATGGAAGATCAGCGTTCTCCGGAGTTCTTGATGCCGCCTGGGATGGTTGACCCGTTTCGTACGGAGGTTACGGGCGAATCGTCGGGGCCGGTGACGTTGCATGGCTACAGCTTCGAGTCGGTGATTCAGCACAGCAACGCCGGTGGCGCCTATCGATTTCGCTCCCAGCTGGATGAACAGGTGTTCATCAAGGAGGCCAGGGCACACAACGGCTACACCCCTGACGGCGCCGATGCAAAGGCTCGATTGAGCGCTGAGTACCTAGCTTTGCGAGCGATACACAGTCGTGAGCCGGGGTTGTGCCCGCGACCAGTGGAAATGTTCCATCAGTGGGAACACAGCTACCTCGTCATGGAAATGGTGCCCGGCGACTCGCTGTATCGATGGATGGTGTCCAACAGCTCGTTACTGGACACCGAGACTACCGATGTAGCGGTCGCTGAGTATTACCGCCGTGCCATGGCTTTGCTCGACCAACTGGACGCGCAGCTGCGCCGGCTGCACGAGCTCGGTTACGTCTTCGTCGACCTCAGCCCGAACAACGTACTCGTCGAGGGTGACCGAGCCAGGCTGATCGACTTCGAAGCGGTCCAACCCATGGATGATCTGCGCCGGCTCATGGGCACTCCCGGCTACCAGCATCCGGAGCCGAGATCGTTCGCGGCTTCTGATCCTCGAGAGCTCGACCGGTACGGTCTGGCTGCGCTGGCGCTGCTGATGTTGTTCCCCCTGCACGATGCGGCCGAACGAAATCCGGCAGTGCTCGACCACCTGCACGCCGACCTCAACGAACTCGCACCTGTTCCGCCGCGGCTCTGGCAGCGGGCGACGACGTACTACCCGCCAACCGAAGAATCCCTGCTCCCCACGCCGCAAGCCGTTCGAAACGACACCGTCGGCGCCTTGCGCTGGCTGGCTGACCGCACCGCCGACTGGTTGGAGGCGGTGGCGCAACCTCACCACCCCGCCCGGGTATACCCGACGAGCCCGTTGGGCCATAACACCAACACCCGCGCGGTGGCCGCGGGTACCGCAGGGGTGTTGTATGCACTGCACCGCGCCGGCCGTGGCTGCGATCCGGCTGTGCTCCGCAGGCTGCGGGACGAGTCCGTGGCCGCGATCGAGAGTACCGCTCCAGGCCTGCTCTTCGGCAGCGCGGGAGTGGCCTGCGTGCTGGCGGAACTGGGCGAGACAGATGCGGCTGAGACTTTGCTCGTCGCCGCCGCCGCGCATCCACTGAACAGCACGTCGGCCACGCTCGGTGGAGGCGCAGCCGGTACCGCGTTCGGCTTGCTGGCTCATCACCGTCGTACTGGTGAGCAACGTTGGCTGGAGTTGGCACAGCATCTGCTCGAACGCCTTCCGGACGGGGCCGCGCTCAATGCCCAGTTGAGCGTCACCAAACGATCCGGGCTGGTCGGCGGACGGACCGGAGTGGCGCTCGCGCTGCACGACCTGTACTGCCACACCGGTGATTCGCGCTTGTTCGACAGGGGGATGCACCTGCTGGCCGAGGAACTGGCCTATGCCGAGCCAGTGCCGGTGGATGGCCTCGGGTTCAGGGCTGCCACGAACGACCGGCGGGTGTATCCCTACCTGTTCGCGGGCAGCGCCGGATATGCCGCCGTGCTCTCCCGCTATCTCGCGCACCGTCCGGACGCGGAGTTCGGTGGAGACGCCGAATTCACCCCGGCAGATGCATTGGCACGCTGCCTGCGTGCCTGCTCGGTGCGCTTCGCGGCCCTTCCGGGACTGTTCTCGGGTCTAGCAGGTCTCGCCGTGTCGTTGGCAGGAGTTGGCCGGCGGCTGGACAGGCCCGAACTGGTCAACGCGGCGCTACTGAGCGCCCGCGGGCTGTTCCGGTACGCAATCCCACGGAAGGAGGGAGTGGGCTGGCTGGGTGAGCCAGGGCAGCGGCTCTCTGCCGACCTGTGGTCAGGCTCGGCCGGGGTTCTGATCGCCCTGCGCCAGCTGACGGACCCCGAACCGAGCCCCTCGACGCCGTCACCATGCATCTGACCGTGCCGAGGGATTTTGTCACGCCATAGTGGAGGAAAGGAGGGATCAGCATGGAGGAAGTCCTGCGTTTGCAGAAGGAAGAGGCTGAGTTCGACCCGTTTGCCTGCGGCATACGTACCGGCAGTAGCAGTGGCAGCATCTGTCAGTAGTGCACATGCCTGCCGGGTTCGGACCGCCGGACCCGGCAGGTGCTCCTGACGCCCAGCAGCGGCAGCCAGCCGCCAATCGAGGCAGCGGGACACCAGCGAACTTCGACAGCTGTGGTCGGCAGCATCTTTGCTGCAATTACCGGTCCGGCCCCTTCTGCTTTGACCGCGCTCTCACCCTCGCGTTCTTATGGTGAATTAGCGGATACAGCCAGGTTTCCGCTTTGTGTCGCGGTACTTCGGCTTCGGCGGGCGCGCCGTGTGGCACGCCATCCGTTCCGGAGGTCCCTGTGTTCCATCCATCCCATCCACCTCGGCGTGCCCGTCCGGCAACGGGCACACTGTCTGCCGTTGCGGCTCTCGCCCTCTGCGCAAGCCTGCTGTCGGCCACCGCGTCCGCCTCGCCCGCAGGCGCTTCTGCCATCACGGTCGGCGCGGACGCCGTCGTCACCGTTGGCCAGGGCACCACAGCCACCGTCAGCGTGGAACTGGCGGGCACCGGCGCCCTCAGCAAGCCGGTCGAGGTACGGTGGCGCACCCGTCAGGGCAGCGCTGTCGCCGGTCGCGACTTCCGCGCCGGCTCCGGCACTGTCGTCTTTCCGGCCGGCAGCCGGGCGGGAGCCAGCCGTACGGTAAGGATCAACACCCTGCGCGTGAAGGGCGCCGCAACCGCCAAGACGCTGGCCGTCGAACTCTCGCCCCAGGGAGCGGCACTGTCCGGTGCGCGACCCACAGTAGTCATCAACGCCCACGGCCTGCCGTACCAGAACCGGCGCCTTTCGGTTTCCGCTCGGGTACGCGACCTCTTGTCCCGGATGACCTTGACCGAGAAGGTCGGCCAGATGACCCAGGCCGAGCGGGGTGCTATCGATACCGACCGTCCGCTGATCAGGACCTGGCACCTGGGCTCGCTGCTGTCCGGCGGCGGTTCCACCCCGCCGTCGAACGATCCGCAGTCCTGGGCCGACATGGTCGATGCCTACCAGTCCTACGCGCTGGCGACCCGGCTGCAGATTCCCCTTATCTACGGCATCGATTCCGTACACGGGCATGGCAACCTCAAGGGCGCGACGCTGATCCCGCACAACGTCGGGCTGGGCGCCACCCGTGACCCGCGGCTGGTCAGGCGGGCTGAGCAGATGGTGGCCACCGAGACCCGGGCGACCGGCATTCCGTGGGCCTTCGCACCCTGCGTGTGCGTGGCGCGCGATGACCGGTGGGGGCGCACGTACGAGTCCTTCGGCGAGGACCCGGCGCTGGTGATCAAGATGGAGACGTCGATCGACGGTCTGCAGGGCACCAGGGCGAGGGACCTCGCCAGCAGCAGGCACGTACTGGCCTCGGCCAAGCATTTCGCCGGTGACGGCGACACCACCTACGGCAGCGGACGGAACTCCGCCGGCGCGAGCAGCAGCGACTATCCCATCGATCAGGGAATCACCCAGCGGAGCCGGGCACAGTTCGCCAGTATCGACCTGGCGCCGTATGTGCCGGCGGTGCGCGAGCATCACGTCGGCTCGATCATGCCGTCGTACTCCAGCGTGGACTACTCCGACGACGGGCTCGGCAATCCGGTGAAGATGCACGCCAACCGCGAGCTGATCCAGAGCTGGCTGAAGGACAAGGTCGGCTTCGACGGCTTCATCATCAGCGACTACAACGGCATTCACCAGATCCCGCCGACCGGCACCGATTCGCCGACGCCCTACCAGGTGCGCACGTCGGTCAACGCCGGCATCGACATGGCGATGGAGCCGTTCGACTACCAGAAGTTCGAAACCCGTTTGCTCACCGAGGTGAAGGCCGGCAACGTCACCAGGGCCCGTATCAATGATGCCGTGTCCCGGATCCTCACCAAGAAGTTCCAGCTCGGCCTGTTCGAGCACCCGTACGCAGATCGCAGCCACCTCGACGAGATCGGAAGCGCGGCGCACCGCGGCATCGCCCGGCAGGCTGCTGCCGAGTCCCAGGTGCTGTTGAAGAACGCCGGCGGCGTGCTGCCGCTGCGGCGCAACGCGCGGGTCTACGTCGCGGGACGCAACGCCGACAACCTGGGTAACCAGGCCGGTGGCTGGACGATCACATGGCAGGGCCAGTCCGGCACCTTCACCGAGGGCACCACCATCCTGCAGGGCATGCGCCAGGTCGCTCCGAGCGCACGGATCACCTACAGCCAGGACGCGTCGGCGCCGATGACCTCCTACGACGTCGGAGTTGTCGTCGTCGGCGAAACGCCTTACTCCGAAGGCTTCGGCGACGTCGGCGGCCCGCAATGGGCGTATGACCCGTCGGACAACAACGTTCCCCGGGAGCCCAAGACCATGGAGCTGAAGGCTCAGGACAAGGCGGCCATCGACAAGGTCTGCACGGCGCTGCCCAAGTGCGTGGTGCTCGTCGTGTCCGGGCGCCCGCAGATCCTCACCGACCAGCTCCGCAAGATCGATGGCCTGGTCGCCTCATGGTTGCCGGGCACCGAGGGTGAAAGGTGTGGCCGACGTGCTCTTCGGAAACCGCGGGTTCACCGGGCAGCTGTCGCTGTCCTGGCCACGCACAGCCGACCAGGAGCCGATCAATGTCGGGGACGCGTCCTACCGCCCGCTGTTCCCCTTCGGCTGGGGCCTGAGCACGAAGGCTCGGGATCGCCATGACGGTGACCGGAACGCCCATCCGTTCAGGGCAGACCTGCGGCGGGGCAAGCTGATCGCCTCCGGTCACGTCAAGGCAAGTGGCCTCGATCGCCAGTTGGTCAACCGGTTGCGGCTTGCGGTCCAGCGACACACGTTGAACCCGAATACCGGCGTGCCTGCCCGGCCGGCTGACCGGATCGCACGGGCCGACGTGGCAACCCTGCGGGGCGATTACCGCACCGCGATCTCGCTGTTGATCCAGGCCCTCGGCTAGCACGGGTACCGACGGACGGGCCCGCCTCCGGATCGGGCGGCCCTGTCCGCTGTGTGGAACCTGTCCGGTGGCAGGCGCGGTGTGAGCTGGTATCTCCTCCCAGGCCAGCGAATACGGTTCCGAGCAGGCGGGTCTTGTTCGAGCAGCCAAGGCCCGGACGAATGCCAGGTGGTGCCACGACATCGGCTTCTCCACACCTTTCACCCTTTCAGCATCTGGCGCTGCGCGCTGCGCAGCTGCTGGCACGCCGGGGCCGATTGTTGTTCTGAGTAGGGCGACGGCGGGGGAGGGTCGCCTCCATCCCCCGCCGCCACGAATCATTCCTTGCCACTGCGGTATAAGCTCCCTAGCCCAGGATTCCCAGGATCCGGTTCAGCAGCATGGCGATCTGGCTGACTAGCGCGCTCAGCCCGGTGTTCCCGTCGAGCAGACCTGCAATCGCGCACAGCAGGTTGCCCAGCAGGTTGCCCGGTCCTGACTGCGCCGTGATGTCGAGCACGACCCGGTCCAGGTGAACCTGTAAGCCCAGCAGGTTCAGGTCCAGCGGGCCGAGGGTGAGGTGCAGGATCTGACACGATCCGGAACTGCTCGCCAGGTCGACGGGCAGCGTGATCGTCTGTGTTCCGGATGCCAGGACGGCCCCCGCGGCATCGGTCACAGTGCCGGTGAACGTGCCGGTAGCCAGCAGCTGAGTACCCGAGGCGGTGAACTTGTTCACATCGAAGACGCCCGTGACCGCTCCGGTGCCGTCCGCGAGGGTGCCCGTGACGCTGACCGTCGACGGATGGGCGGGTCGAGGCGCGGCCACAGCGATGACGGCAGTGCCGACGAATAGGGTGAACGCCGCTGCAATCGCGACGAGCACGAACCAAACCTTGTGCAGGGAACCACCATGCTTCGGTTCACTTGCCGGGTCATAGAACATCGAACCACCTCTTTCGGCTTCCATGTCAATGCCAGGCGACCTGGCTCACCCGGTCCCCTGCTGGCATCTAGCACTATGAAGAGCGGCCCGAAGCCCTCGCATCACGTGGGCCGGATCGCCCATACACCAACCGGCCGTCACGGTATAGCTGGGCGGTGGGTAGGTGTGGCTCCGTCGCGGCAGCTGTTCCGCGGCCCGGTCTCGCGTAATGCCGGCCGTGCCGGGGCGTCCACGGCGGCAGCGGGTTCCGGCGGCCCGTGGCGTGGCGGGATTTCTGGCCTGGTACGTCGCGGTAGAGGCTCCGATTGCCAGGCCGCTGGTCGCCCTTGCGGGGGTAGGGTCGCAATATGGGCGTCGCCATCCCGCCGGACCCTGGCGCTGGGGATAGCGGGATTGACATCCCGGAACTCATGTCGCTGGTGCGGCGTGTGGTGATGCCCCGGGTCCCGGATCCAGCCACGGCCGACGACCTGGTGCAGGAGACGTTGGCACGGGTGCTCGGGGCTGGAGATCGAGTCACGCAAGGCATGCACGGGCCTTACGCCATCGTCACCGCCCGCAACCTTGTTGCGACCTTCTACAAACAGCAGGAGCGGCAGCGCCGTAATCAGCATCGACTTGCGGAAATACCGCCGGGTGAGCAGGTCGATCAACAGTTGCTGGAGGGCGAGCAACGGGAGGCGATGGTGACGGCGCTTGGCCAGCTGTCCGAACGAGACCGGCAGGCCCTCGTCGCCCATGAGGTCAATGGCCAGGACACGGGCACGCTCGGATCCCAGCTCGGTATGACGGCCGGTGCTGTCGCCGCCCAGCTGCACCGGGCCCGTGCTCGGTTGCGGGTTGAGTATCTGCTCGCTTCGGAGAAGGTCGAGCCGCCGACCGACCGTTGCCGACAGGTCCTCCTCTCGCTCTCGGCCCGAGACCGCCGTCGGCAACGTGAACTGGACGCTGCCCGCCATCTACTTGAGTGCGACATGTGCTCGAAGATCAGCCAGCCCCTGTTCGAGAGAACGGCCGACGTCTCAAGGAAGGATGTCATCGCAATTCGCAGGGACGCCGACATCGTGACGGCGCGTCAGGCGGTACGAGAAATCGCTTCCAGTGTCGGGTTCTCGCGGACGGACTCGACCATCATCGCGACGGCGGTTTCCGAGATCACCCGTAATATCGTGCGTTTCGCTGAAAAGGGCGAACTCAGCATTGAAGTGATCGAGGACGGACGGTACGGCCTACTGATAACCGCTCGGGATACCGGCCCGGGCATCCGCGATGTCCACCAGGCCATGGTTGACGGGTACAGCACCTACAGCGGGTTAGGGCTCGGCCTGCCCGGTGCGCGCCGGCTGATGGATGAGTTCGAGATCGTGTCAGAAATGGGCCGAGGAACGACGGTGACCATGACCAAGTGGCAGAAGGGAATGCCAGATGAGTAAGGACGAGCAAGTCGTCGAGCAAGCCGTGTCAGACTTCCCGGCCCTGGATCCTCAAGAGCTGTTGCCGCAGCTGGTGGCACACCTGCGCGACAACCGCACCAGGCTTCGACAGGAGTGGGCCACCCGCATCCAGGAAGCACACCTGTTGCAGGCCATGACGCCCCAGGAGGTCGCCGCGGAGACCACCTCGGTATACGACAACTACGTCGAGGTACTCGAAACCGGAAGCGTCGAAGCGCTCCAGCACTACGCCCGCGACCTGTCCGAGCGCATCATTCCCCGTGGGGTCGAGACTCATGAGGTGGTGGGCATCGTGCTGCTGCTCCGCGACGTTCTGGCGAGATCACTCTTCGGCAAGTACCAGCAGGACTTCTCCATGCTCAACAGGGTTCTGGACGCTTACGAGCCCGCCGCGAACCGGATAGCCAATACCGTTGCGGTGAGCTTCGTAGACGAGCGAGAACGGGTGATCCGTCAGCAGCAGGACGCCATTCGAGAGCTCTCCACGCCCGTTCTCCCGGTTCGGGAACGACTTCTGATCCTTCCGATCATCGGAGTTCTGGACACTGAACGCGCTCGTCAGCTCACCGAGCAACTTCTCGCCGGCATTCGCAGGCATCGGGCAAAGGTGGTCGTCATCGACATCACCGGCGCCCCCACCGTGGATGAGGCTGTGGCCAACCATCTCGTTCGTACTGTCGACGCCTCGCGTCTGATGGGCGCAAGCGTCATCATCACAGGGCTGTCGCCGGGTATCGCTCAGACCCTGGTGACGATTGGAGTTGACCTCAGCAAGATGAACACGATCGGGGATCTGCAGGGCGGCCTCGAAGAAGCCGAGCGGCTCTTGGGTTACGCCGTCAGTCGCCAGGACGGTTTCGCGGGATAATGGATCCTGGCCCAGCACTCGTCTCAATATTGCGGCAGGGCTCTACCCTGATCGCGTCGATCCATACTGCCCTCGATGACAGTCAGTTGACCCGCTTCCAGCAAGATCTGATCGAACAGATCGGTATGCGGCGGTCGCGAGGCGTGATCATCGATGTCGCCGCGCTCGATGTGCTGGACTCATTCGGACTACGCACCCTGAGAGACATAGCGGAGATGGCTCGCCTTCGCGGAGCCACTACCGTGATCGTAGGAATCCAACCGGACGTGGCTCTTGCCATGGTGGAACTGGGACTCGGCACCGGAGCGGTGCGGACCGCCTTGGACCTCGAGGAGGGCTTGGCTTACCTGGACCTCGTGACAGGCGCTACCAAGCACCCGGACCACAGTGTGTCGCCATGGCCGTGACCCAGGAGTTGCAACGTAACTACCGGGTTGCGTTCCTGCGTTATCTTCCGCGACGCGAAGAGGCTCCGCTTCGAGCGGCCTACGAGATCGGGCGCTTGGCGGTCATCCAGGGAATCACGATCTTGGACCTGGCCGAGCTGCACCACAAGGTATTTCTGGAAGTGATACAGAGCACGCCTGAAGCCGAGCTGGCCGGGGTCACCACCGGCGCCTCAGAGTTCTTCCTGGAGGTGCTCGCCACCTACGACATGACCCATCGGTCGTTGCTCGACCAGCAGCGACCTCCCACCACTGGACGCTAAGACGCATATGTGGGTCAGATCAGGTCGGCATCTTCCCTGCGGTCGAGCGGAAACAGACTGGCCCGCCCCGAGATACGGGGCGGGCCAGCTCGCTGTTGGAACTGTCAGGCGACCGGGTTGTTCACCGTCACGGTGAGCGCTCCGTTGGTCACCTGGCTCGTCACGGTCATCGTGACGCCATGCCCGGCAACGTAGGCCGAGGACAGCGGGTTCGCCGACGAGAAGTACCTGTCGGTGACCGAGTCGGTGAACGTCGGGATACCGGCGCTGGACGGCGCCGAGGCCGTCAACGTCTGCACCGTGGCGTTCTTGCCGCTGCCCACCTGGACCTCCTTGTGCAGGGCGACCGCGTCGGTTGCCTGCAGGCCGAAGGTGGCGTCGAACGGTTGCCGCCGGTTGCCCGGCTTGCTGCCGTCGGAGTACGTGAACGGCGCGGGCCGCGCGTCGACCGGCAGGGTAAGCCCGTGACCCTGGTGGTCAATCGTGTTGTTGTCGGTGTACGTCTCGTCCACGGCCCACACCAGCATGCCGTCCTGGTACGGGAACCGCTCCACCCAGTTCGGCGCGGTGATGCCCTTGCTGAACTGGTACGGGCCGGTCTGCAGCGTCGCGTCGTAGCCGGTGTACGTCCGGTTCTCGGCGAGGTAGTACCGGTCCCCGACCGTCGACTCGGTGCCGGTGCTGCGCTTGAACCCGCCTACCGCGGTCCAGCCGTTGTCACCGGACTCCACGTTGTCGGCCAGCAGCGTGGTGCCGCCGGACTTCACCGTGATGTCGTCGAGGAACGCGTTGGCCAGGTGCACGCCACTGTCGCTCTGGAAGCGGTAGCGGAACAGTGTCTGCTGACCGCCCGGAACGGAGTACTTCACGGTGCCCCAGCGGCCGTTGGACGAGCCGGTCAGCGCAGTGCCGACCTCGGTCCAGGTGGAGCCGCCGTTCGTGGAGTACTCGCCGTGCAGGTAGTCGAAGCCGTCCTCGATGTCGTACCACGCACTCGCCTGGACGGTTGCGCTGCGCACACCGGTCAGGTTGAGGCTGCGGGTCAGCGTCGTGTTGAGGTCGTCGGCGCTGGAGGTCCACCATGCGTAGCTGCCCGAGTTCGGCGTGGTGTAGCTGTGCTGGATGGCCTGGTCGGGCACGTCCACGACCAGCCCTTGGGCCTGTCCGGAGACCTGCTGCGACGCGGGGCTCAGCGTGTAGCTGCCGCCCGCTCCCGGGGACACCACCGAGTAGGACAGCCAGCCCAACTGCAGCTTCTCCCACGGGCCCATGTGGTCGGGCGTGGTGCCGATGTCCACCGTGCCGTGGTTGAGCCAGGACCCGGCGGACATGATGGTCCAGAAACCGGTGCCGTTGTCGCCGCCGTTGGTGTCGTAGAGGTCCGGCAGGCCGAGGTCGTGGCCGAACTCGTGCGAGAACACGCCGAGTCCGCCGTTCTCCGCCTCGACGGTGTAGTCACCGATCCAGTAGCCGGTGTTGCCGATCTGCGAGCCGCCGAAGAGCACCGGCGTGCCGCCGATCGAGGGACCGGTCAGGCCGTAGTCGGTCTGGTTGACGTACCAGCGGTGCGACCAGATCGCGTCCGCGCCGCCGTTGCCGTCCTCGCCCTCACCGGCGTGCACCGCCTGGAAGTGGTCGAGGTAGCCGTCCGGCTCGTCGAAGTTGCCGTCGTGGTCGTAGTCGTAGCGGTCCCAGACGTCGAAGGACGCCAGCTGCGCCTTGATGTCGGCATCCGAGCGGCCGGCGGCGACCTGCGCCGCGTACCACGCGTTGCCCGAGTCCTGGATGAACTGCCAGGCGCCGCCGTTGTTCTCGACGGTGTTGTCACCGTAGGTGGAGGCGTTGTTCGCGACCCGCACCCAGTTGCTGACGTCGCCGTCGACCGTGTAGTGACCCGAGGACTGCGCCGTGTAGAAGTTCTTGAACGACTCGCCGGAGCCGAACAGCAGGTTGAGGTAGTACGCGCGGTTGAAGTCGCTCGTCCACGCCGTGCTGTTGTCGAGGCTGCGGTTCGGTTGCGCGATCTGGTTGTGCAGCGGGCCGGGCGTGGTGCCGAGCTTGCCACTGCCCGCGGTGCCGAACTCGGAGAGGATGGTGAAGACGCGGCCGGTGCCGGCCACCGCCGCCTGGTAGTACTTGTCGTCGGCCAGCTTGACGACGCCGTCCTTGTTCGGCGATGCCTTGCCGGAGAGGATGAGCTTCTGCGCCGCCTTGCGGCGGGCGTCCTGACGAGCGGTCAGGGGGCCCGGGTGATTGTCCGAGCGGTTCGCCGCCGCAGGCGAGTCTTGTGGAGCCGTAGCCGCGGCTGCTGAAGGGATGACCGCCACGCTGGTGAGCATGGTGGCCACGGCGCCTAGGACGCCGTAAGTAAGTCGATGCACGAGGCCTTTCCTCCTGCTGTGTGAGTTGGGTGAGAATTGAACTGTAACCGGCGCAGTGGCAGAAGTCATCGGTGCGGCCGAATCCACGCGGCCAGCAGCCCCATAACCGGGCAACTCGGGCCGGCCGGCGTGCGGACGAACCCGGCGTTCGTGCTGAGCACCGCGCTGGTGACCGCGACCGATCTGGCGGTGCCGCTGCTGGAGTGGAACCTCGACCTGGAACTCGAGAGCGGGACCTGAGGCTCCGGCTGCAGGATGCGTTCGGAGCGCGTGTCGCTCTCCCTCGCCTCCAGCCTGAGCGGAGCGCAGCCGCGCCCGCTGCTCACCCTCGCTCGGCTCCTCGTGCCGGTCCAGCCCTGACCGCCCACCGGGCAGGGCAGCTGGGTAGCTACTCGGTGGCCACGGGAGGTGGCCATCGGCTCAGCTACCGAGGGCCCCAGCAGTTGCCTTCAGCAGCATGGTGTCGGAGTTCCCGTTGCGGCTGTGGCGTAGGAAGCCGGCTCTCTCGTACAGGATGCGGGCTGGGTTGCCGTCCTCGACGCTCAAGCTGAGCGCGTCGTGGCCCCGGCCCCGGGCCTCGCGAATGAGCGCAGCGAGCAAGCGGGTACCCACGCCCTGGCCTCGGAAGGCGGTCACGACCGCCATGCTGATCTCGGGTATGTCCTTGGCGACAAAGCCATAACCGGGATCGTCGATGTCAAAGCTTCGGGCCCACGCCGCTCCCATCGGCTCGCCGGCATCGTTCAAGGCGACGACTCCGAAGTCAAATGGTCGCCCCCAGCCACTGATGTAGTGAGCAAGTGCGGGGTCAGCCTCGACCTCGGCCGGCGTAAGCAGTAGCTGACCGTTCCAGTTGGCAGCCTCGACGAGCATGGCGAGCAGGAACGGGCGGTCACCGGGATCGGCTGACCGGATGCGGGTCCCGGTCATGGCTCAGGCATCTCAGCTAGGGCGTCGGGTGCGGCGCAGCAGTGGGATGAGCAGGCCCAGCGCGCACAGCTGTACAGCGCCGATGAAGAGAACGGCCACGTGTGCGCCGTGTTCGTAGAGCAGGCCGATGAGTGCCGCGCCGGCGAGCCAGGCCAGGCCGTAGATGGCGGTGAAGGTGCCGTATCCGCCGCCCCGGCGGTGGGGTGGGACCAAGTCGGCGACGGCGGCGCGCATGGTGGAGTCGTGGATGCCCATGCCGGCACCCCACACGAGGGCACCTGCGATCAGCAAACCCGTGGTCGTGGAGAAGGACAGCAGCGGAACGGCGGCCGCGAGCGGCGGGAGCGCGAGGAGCCCTCGTAGCCCGACCCGGTCATAGATGCGGCCGAAGCCGACAGCGGCTGCTGACGCCGCGGCCATGGCAAGGGCGTAGAGAACGGGGACCAGGGATGCTGAGATCAGATGCCGCGAGGTGAGGTGGTAGGCGAGCACGGCCCAGGTTGAGAAGCCGAGCATCGTGGTCGCGGAGAACGCGGCGTAGAGCCAGAAGGCCGCTGGGAGGCGGGCGTCGAGGCGGAGCTTCTTCTTTTCCGATACTTGGGCAGCCGGTTCCCACGCGGTCGGGTCGGGTGCGGCTCGGCGCAGCCGGGCGAGGGCGAGTAGTGCGAGCGCGCCGGGTATGGCCAGTAGCACGAACGCGAGGCGGTAGTGGCCGCCAAGGGCGAGAGTGACTGCGATGACCAGCGGTCCGGCCATAGCGCCGAATTTGTCGAGTGCTTCGTGTAGGCCGAAGGCGTAGCCGCGGCCCATCTCGGCGGAGGCGTGGGCAAGCATGGAGTCCCGTGCCGGAGTGCGGACCGCTTTGCCGACCCGCTCGCCGTTGTACAGCAGCCCGGCGGCGGGAAGGCTGCCGGAGACGGCGAGCAACGGCACGCAGACGGCGGTGAGGGCGTAGCCGAGCATCGTCTGGGGCCACGGCCGCCCGAGCCGGTCAGCCAGCTTGCCGGTGACCAGGCGCAGGACCAGCGCGGCAGCTTCGCCCGCGCCGGTGATCACGCCGACGACAGCGGCGGACGCGCCGAGGGTGCCGAGGTAGGGGCCGATGATCGAGCGGGCACCCTCGTACACCATGTCTGCCAACGCCGAGACGATGCCGAATCCGACGATGAAGCGGATCGGGCTGATGCGGTTCGCAGCCTCGACGCCGGCGGCAGCCGCTACCGGTACGGCTGGGCCTGCCTTGCTGGTGCTGTCCTGCTCGGTTCCCACCTGCCGCCACCCGTCACCGTCTCGCCGTCGGCGATCACCACCCGCACAGCGTCACACCGCTGCTCAGCCACAGACAAGTTTCCCTCATGAATCGAGCGTTCCCGATCAACGAACCCAGCCGTGACCCATCAGCCGAACGCTGCCACCACTCCACCGAACGCCGAGTGGGAGATCATGTCCTGGTGGGACACGGCGGACTCCGTCACGGAGCGTCCTCAACGACTTCCTGGGGTGAAAGGACGTCATGCGCGATCGGTACCGGGTGGCGGTCTACGTCTTCGACGGCCAGCCAGCGACAGCGGCGAGAGTGCTGTGTTTGGATCACGCCGACTTCCCTGAGGCTGGAACCCAGATCCCGGCCGGGGGCGTAGACCGGTTCGAGACGCTGGAAGCCGCTGCTGCCAGGGAGGTTCTGGAAGAGACCGGCATCCGGATCACACCCGCCAGGGCGCTGGGCGTTCAGGTGATCGAGGACCAGGCCAGCCAAGTCCGGAAGGTGACCGTCTTCCTTGCTGCCCGCGCACTGCAGGTTCCTGCCGAGCGCTGGCGCCACACCGTTCCGCCACAGGAAGGCCAGGACGCGGGCATGGTCTTCGAGTGCTTCTTCCTCGACCTGCACCAGGCAACGGCTGCGCTGCAGATCGATCGACAGGCCGAATTCCTGCCGCTGGTCCCCAGCGACTGGCACGCCCCGGCGTCCTGACGCCCGGGCAACTGCCCTGGTGCGTCCGAGCCGAACAGGGCACCGAACGTCGAGGGGCTGATCGGCGCGCGGACGATCCGCCGCACACGGGCTACTCGGCGATGCCGCGGGTGAGCAGAACAAGAGTGACGAAGGTGCGGTAGAGCCGGATCGGGTCGTCGTCCACGAGCTGTATGACGGTCGGGTCGTTCGCGTCCGGCTCGACGCGTTCGAGCCAGGTGGCCATCTCGGCCAGGTCCGGGTTGCGGAGCCGGACCGTGAGTGTGGCTGGCAGTTCGATACGGGCAGTCGGCTTCGTGCCGGAGTCGCGTAGCGCCTCGACCGCTTCTCGCGCGGTCTGGGCGATCAGTCGGGTGGCCCGCGCCGGGTGCAGGCTCTCGGCGGCGAAGCGGGAAACCGAGTGCTTCACCACGGCCGCGTGGGCCTGGGGCCAGTAGGGGCGCAGCTCCGACGCCGTGGTCTGGTCGCCTGTCACCAGCACCACCGGTACTCCATGACCGAGTGCCACCAACGAGTTGATGCCGGACTCGCCGGCAAGCGTGCCGTTCAGTCTGACCTCCGCGATCGCCGCCGGGTTGTAGGTGTGCGAAAGGGTTGCCGGCCCGGCCGAGGCGGAGCCGTGGTAGGAGACGAAGAAGATCGCGTCGAAGGACTCGTCGAGGCCCTGCATCATGTACAGCGGCTTGTGCCGGCCGGACAGATATGCGGCTTCCCCGTTCAGCCGCTCGGGGCGCAGGTTCGCCATCTGCCCGTGCGAGTCGTTGACGAGGAACTCGTGCGGTCCGCCGGCCTGGTTCGCCCCGTCGATCACCGCGTTCACCTCATCCTGCAGCAAGCCACGGTAGTGCTCGTAATCCTGCTGACCCGGGCGGCACTGCTCCCAGGCCACCACCCCGGCCGTGCCCTCCATGTCCGAGGAGATGAAGATCTTCACCGGCGTTCCCTTCTCGGTACGGATAATTTGTACGTGTGTACTCCCCGCGTCAGGCGTCCCAAGCGGCAGGTGATCCGGACGGTCTGGCAACTGTGTTGGGTGCGAGTTCAGTCAGGCCAGACTGGCGGCAGTCCTGCCCGCCACGGGTGCGAGGGTGGCAATCCCACCCTCGGCTCTGATGAGCGATCCCGTAGCCAGCCTGGCAGCAGGACCGGCGCGGCGCTTGTCGACTGGTTCAAGAGATCCCATCGACCTTCGTACCGCTCCCAGACCGTGGTGTTGACACGGGAACGAGAGGCTGGTGCGTTGCGTTTACCCGGCTTGACCGTGGGGTTCGTCAGCCAGTCCTGATGCACGATCCAGGCAGCTGCTGCTACGTGGTCGCGCGGAATGACGTAGCCCCGGATCGGCGCGGACAGATCCCGGGGGACGAAGGCGAGTACGAACCACTCGCGGTCTGACTTGGCGCTCATTTGGGCCTTGTCGCCGAGCGGCCAGCTCGTTCTCGACCCGCTCTCGTTCGCAGTCTTAACCTGAACCTCGATGGTGGGCCGATCTGGCAAGTGGCCCCCAACTGCCAGCAGGTCTGTACGTTCCAGGCCGTCGCGGGTTAGTGCAGGCGACCAACCACGTCGTGCGAGTTCGGCGCACGTCCAGTGCTCGCCGACGGATTTGGTCAGCTTGTAGTCCGCCATCGGTGCTCCTTCCCGCCGCGTTCACGGGCCGCCACTAGCCACCGGCCCCACGGATGTTCAGCGTTGGCCGGATTCCTTCGCGGCGCTCGGCCGGGTTGCACCGCGAAACTTGCGGGTGAGGACGGTGTCGAAGCCGTCGAGTGCGTCGGGCCGGGCATGGTTGCACAGGGCAAGGCCGAGTATTCGAACGGCGCGGTTGGGTTGACCGGCGTCGAGGAGGATGAGGGCGGCGAAGGCCTCGACAACAGGGTCTTCTGGGTAGCGCCTGCGGGCGCGGCTAATGACCTTGAGGGCCTGGTCGTGCTCGCCGAGGTTACGGTGGGAGGAAGCCAGGCAGATGAGCGCGATGCGTTCGTCTGCGCCGTCGAGTCCGAGTTTCAGGGCGTGCATGTAGTCGGCTACCGCTTGGGCTTCGCGGCCGGCTTTGTCGTGGCGGAGGGCGCGGCCGAGGTAGTCCTTGGCGCTGGTGGGCGCCCTCATGCTGTCGTGCTGCTGGTTAGTTCCCGCTGTGCGAGCTTGCTAAGGCTGACCAGCACCGCGACGGCCAGACATGCGAGAGCACCGACCGTACCGGTGACGTGGGTGATGCCGTTGCTGATAAGTATGCCGGCGAGCAGGTAGCCGGCCGGGATGGAGTCGAGAGAGACGAGCACGTCGAAAGCGTAGACCCGGCCGCGTAGACGGTCGGGCACTCAACTCTGCAGCATGAGGTTCTCAAGCACCCCGGCGGCCAGGCCGGCCCCGACCAGGGCGGCAGCGAGCAGTACGCCAGCGGCGCCGTTTACAAAAAGCAGGATTACCAGTGCGACAGGAAACGCCATGGCAACGGCGGCAAATCAGCGGCCAGGCCGGGCTGACGGCCAGCAGCGCAGCGAGAACACGCGGAGCCGGAGGGCTCGGCCGAGCGCAGCGAGACTCTTGAACCAGTAAGGAGATTTGTGACCGCTCCGATGCCCGGCCCAGGGATCGGCAGGGATGCGCCATAGCGGAACGGCTGTCGGGGCAGCTGGCCGACCGCGGGGGAGCGTTCAACGGGACAGATCGGCCGAGGAAACCTCGGGGAGCAATTCGCCGAGCTTTGGGAGAATGCAACCCATGGGGTGGGAGGCGCTCAAGCACTGGGGTGACGATGTCACCCGGGTGGAATCGCTCGCCGGCGGAGTCGCCAATCAGGTTTGGAGTGTCCGCCTCAAGGGGCAGCTCGTGGTCGGTCGTCTCGGCGCCCGGAGCAACGCTGATCTCGCGTGGGAGACCAACCTGCTGCGACACCTCAACCGTGAGGGGCTGATGGTGCCGGTGCCGATCGCGACGACGGATGGCCGGCTATTCGCTGACGGTCTGGTGGTGATGACCTACGTGGAAGGCGGACCGCCCGAGACGGAGACCGACTGGCGTCGGGTGGCCGAGATGCTGCGCCAGCTGCACCGGTTGACGCGGGCTTGGCCGCAGCGCCCGGGCTGGCGTTCGTCGACCGACCTGCTGAACGAAGAAACCGGGACGAAGGTTGACCTGGGCGCGATGCCGCCTGAGGGTGTTGCTCGATGCCGAGCAGCATGGGCGCGGCTTGCCGGGCGTGAGACGTGCGTCGTTCATGGAGATCCCAATCCGGGCAACATCCGCATGACCGCCGATCGGGTTGCGATGATCGACTGGGACGAGTCGCACGTCGACGTTCCGGACCTCGATCTGGTGCTGCCTTACAACGCCGCCGATCTAGCCGACGCCGCGCACGACATCGCCGCGCAGGCGTCGGCCGCATGGGAAGCCGCCGTCTGCTGGGACGACGATCACGCACGGGAGAGGCTCGCCCAAGTCCGAGCGGTCTGAGTACAGGCAGCGAGTCAAGCGAAGCGGCACATGCCGGTGTCTTCGACCGGAGGGCGCCCAGCGGTCGACAGAGGTACGAACCTATCGTTAGCCGACCGGTTGAGGGCTCGCACTGCCTGCGCGGCTGGACGGTTACTCCTCCCGGACCGAGGCGTTCCGTTTGACCGCCGGAGGTGTGAGAGCCGCAAAGGGGAGGCCCTACGGCTCAGCTGCGTGGGACGAGTTCGTGGTCGGCCGTCCCCTCTAAGTGTTTGTGGACCTCTTGGGACAGCTTTGAACCTAGGAGATGGGGTAAGTGAAATGTTTGGAGTAGGCCCCCGTCGCCCCGCGGCTACGAGAACGGGAGCCCGACCAGTGTGGTGTCGGCTGACTCACTCAATTTCTGGTGGTCTTCCCACCGAGAGGCAAGCGGCGGCTCGCCAGAGAACGGGTTGTAAGACCCGGCCGGTCGCGACGAACCTTGCAGACCGAGATCGGTGCGCATTGCATCGATCGCATTATGGCGCGCACTCCGGACTAGCACCGAGATGCGCCTGAACGCGTGGTCACCGCCGATACCTTTGCCTGCGAGCTCCAGTCTCAGCTCCCGCAGACGCCAGGCGTACACGCGTGTAGCTTCAACGAGCTCAGGGTTCGCCGCTGCCGTCTGAATGACACCGTAGGTAGTGAAGCATTCGACGAATGCCCGGGGCACTCGGCCTACCTCAGCTCCAAAGTGTCGCTCCTCTTCGCAGGCAATGTGCAGCGTTTGTGCGGCAGTGAGGAATCGGATATAGGCATCTCGTCTGTTCGTGAGACTCCAAGTGTTGTCAGCCGCATCCATGGCGTGCTTTGTCGCGGAAACGCTGGCCCAAGCCCCTATGCCGGCGCCAACAAGAGACCCAACGAGACCTAACAATCCCGCGATGACTGCTATCACAGGCCCTCCATGTTCAAGCGCGATCAGCATGGAGCTGAAGGTCGGGGTTAATTAGTAACACGGATTCGCGAGGCGCCCAGCAGGCGAGCGGCTCAGTGTTCCGGAGGCGAGGAGGGCTAGCGAGTGCACCGCCCGACGATCTTGCGCGCCACCCGAACCGGGTCGCCACCGCTGTGTCACCGTCTCGCCGTCGGCGATCACCGCCAGCACAGCCTCATACCGCTGCTCAGCCACGGACAACTCCCTCATGAACGGGAGTGTCACCCATCAACCGAAGTAGCCGTAACCCATCAACCGAAACACCGTCACCAATCAGCCGAAGGCCAACTGAGGCATCACCCGAAGTAATACAGCAACGATGTGGGCCCCGTGGGACTCGAACCCACAACCTACGGATTAAAAGTCCGCAGCTCTGCCATTGAGCTAGAGGCCCGGAGAGTGCCGACAGGATCGGTATCTCCGCACCACAGTGTTCCAGATCCGCACGATCGGCGTACGGACGGTGGACCGGCTCAGCTGCGAACGCTTGCTACGACGGTGTCGGTGAGGCGTCCGGGCTGGCCGACCCTGAGGCCACCGGAGACTTGGGTGGTGTGCTGGCCGAGGCGGCCGGGTCGCGGAGCTTCGGGTTCAGCGCAATCGCCTTCTTGACCTCGGCATTGCCTTGTGCGGTCTGGCCATTGGCCCTCAGCAGTAGGCCCAGGTTCAGGTGCGCGGCAGCGTCCTTGGGGGCGGCGGCGATCGCCCGCTTGTACAGCGAGATGGCCTCGGTGTTGTTGCCCTTGGCCTTCACCAGGATGGCCAGGTTGAACAGGGCCGGCTCGAAGGCCGGATCGATGGCCAGCACCACCCGGTACTTGTTCTCCGCCTCGCCGTAGTTCGACCGGGCCGCGTCGATCAGGGCAAGGTCGTACAGCGCGTACTTGTTCTTCTTGTCGTACTTCAGCGCCTCGTTGTACTGGGCGACGGCCTCGTCGAGATTGCCCTTGGCCTGGGCGTCGAGGCCGGCAGCCAGCGCATTCGATGCCTTCTTGGGATCCGGCTTGGCGGTGCCGTCGTCACTGCCGCACCCGGTCAGCGTCAGGATGGCAACGCACATCGTCATGGCTGTGTAGCGGCGCGCGACCTTCGTCGAGAACCTGCTCGGTGTGCCACTACGCATGATCTTCTCCAGCATCCTGTTGGGTGGTACGGCCGATCTGGACTGGCCTGCAACGGCGTTCTGCCTGCGATCTAACATAAAGATAACGTCCATATCCTAACCCGGGACAGCTGTCTCCCGGTGACGCGCGCTCTTGAGCCAACCTGATCGCGACTCGTGACAGGCACCGCTGACGGTGTTGGCATGGTTGTACGGCAGCGAGGCTGCACAGGACGCGGGGCCCGCCAGTTGCCTGGCGGGCCCCGATTCCTGCGGTCTTACTGGGCTGTGCGTGAATCTGTCCGCTAGCCGCCGCAGATTGCGAACGCCGTGACCGTCACTGACCCGGAGCCGGCGACCACGATGGTGGCCGTCGCCTGCCAAGCGTTCGTGCCGGATGGCGCGGACGACTGGACTGCCGCTCGACTCTGCCCACCGTTGGTGACGGTCGCACCGCCACCTAGCAGGATCTTGCCAGCAGCACACGTCGCCGTGCTGGTGCTGGACACCGTTCCGGCTACCGCAGCGCTGGCGATCGAACCGTTGCTGCCCGTGACGATGGTCGAGCCAGCGATGGTTCCGGCCGGGCCGGCCGGACCAGTCGCACCCGTGGCGCCAGTGGCTCCGGTCGGGCCAGCGGGACCAGCCGGACCAGCGGGACCAGCTGCACCTGTCGCACCGGCTGCACCCGTGGCTCCGGTGTCACCCTTGTCGCCCTTGGCTCCGGTCGCACCGGCCGGGCCCGTTGCACCTGTCGCCCCGGTCGGTCCGGCTACACCCTGCGGACCGGCAATACCCTGCGCACCGGTCTGCCCCTGCGGACCCATCGCGCCGGTGTCACCCTTTGCGCCGGTTGCACCCGCGGCACCATCAGCTCCCGCCGGGCCAGCCGGACCCTGCGCGCCCTGCGGACCGACATCGCCCTGCAGCCCCTGCGGGCCCATTGGACCAATGGCGCCCGTGGCTCCGGTGTTGCCCTGTGGTCCCTGTGCGCCGTCCGCGCCCGTGGCACCGGTTTCACCCTGGACGCCTTGTGCGCCGGTGGCACCAGCCGCCCCGGTTGCTCCGGTGTCGCCCTTCTCGCCCTGAGCACCAGTGGCACCTGTTGCCCCGGTGTCGCCCTTCGGACCCGTCGGGCCAGCCGGTCCAACTTCACCCTGCGGACCCTGGGCTCCAGTCGCGCCCTGCGCACCAGCTGCGCCGGTGTCGCCCTTCTCGCCCTGGATGCCTTGTGCGCCGGTGGCACCGGTGGCACCAGCTGCGCCGGTGTCACCCTTCTCGCCCTGGACGCCGGTGGCGCCGGTCTCACCCTGGGCGCCGGTGGCTCCGGTGTCGCCCTTGGGACCCTGCGGACCCATCGGGCCAGCCGGTCCTACCTCACCCTGCGGACCCTGGGCGCCGGTTGCTCCGGTCTCGCCCTGAGCACCAGTGGCACCAGCCGCGCCCTGGGCGCCGGTTGCTCCGGTGTCGCCCTTCTCGCCCTGAGCACCAGTGGCACCAGCCGCGCCGGTCTCGCCCTGAGCGCCGGTAGCACCCGTCGCTCCGGTGTCGCCCTTCTCGCCCTGCGCGCCGTCGACACCGTCAGCTCCAGCAGCACCGGTTGCGCCGATCGGGCCCTGCGGCCCCATCGGGCCGGTCGGGCCGGCCTCGCCCTGCGGACCCTGTGCGCCGGTCAGACCAGTAGCGCCGGTGGCTCCCTGGGCTCCGGTTGCGCCGGTCTCGCCGGTGTCGCCCTTGGGACCGGTGGCTCCGGTTTCGCCGGTGGCTCCCTGGGCTCCGGTTGCGCCGGTCTCGCCGGTGTCGCCCTTGGGGCCGGTGGCTCCGGTCGCGCCGGTGGCTCCCTGGGCGCCGGTTGCGCCGGTCTCGCCGGTGTCACCCTTGGGGCCGGTCGCTCCTTGAGCTCCGGTGGCTCCTTGGGCTCCGGTGGCGCCGGTGTCGCCCTTGGGGCCGGTGGCTCCTTGGGCTCCGGTGGCGCCGGTAGCGCCGGTGGCGCCGGTGGCGCCGGTGTCACCCTTGGGGCCGGTCGCTCCAGTCGCTCCGGTGGCGCCGGTAGCTCCCTTCGGGCCGGTCGCTCCAGTGGCACCAGTGGCACCAGTGGCACCCGTGTCGCCCTTGGGGCCCTTCTGGTTCCAGGTGATCGACTTCTCGTTCTTGGCACAGCTCGCGCTGGAATCGATGATCCGGGTCGCGCCGGTCTTGGCGTCGTAGCAGGCACTGATCACGCCGGTCGAGCTGGGGATCGAAGCCTGGGCAACCGTGATGCCGCCCAACAGGGCGATGCCGGCGCCTGCGGCGACCGCGGCCGCCACTCGACGATTGCGACGCGTAGTGCGACGTGCTGAGTTATGACGACTAGACATGGAGTGACCCATGATCCTTCCCCCGCGCGGATGAATGAGTACCGTTTTTCGCGCGTGGGTTCGCCTCTAGCTCCCTGCCAGGCCGAGGGCGACCATAATGCCTGACAGATCTATGCCCGCTCGGCCATGTGACCGTTTAGCCAAGCTAACACACACTTCAAACCGTGCCTAGGGCCAGTTTATTTCTTGTGAAGTTCTTGAGGTTCGGCTCACCCAGCCAGCTCAAATAGGCACAACTGAAAGACCCTTACCGACAGTGCACGGAAGTAGAACCTCCCTTAACTCACCGTGGTCGTGTCGAACACCGTCCCGTTGGAGTTGATCGCCTCGACCTTCGCGGTACCCGAGCCGAGCGTGACCCGGACGTAGTGGTACACCTGCGCGGCGGACGTCGGTATGGCGGCGCCGTTGCAGGCGCTCCCGCCGCTGCTGGTCCACCCGCGCGCGACGGCCACCACCGCGCCGCCGGTGTCCGGGTAGGTCTGCGAGCACCTGCCGCCGATCGTGGTGTCGACCCCGCTGAGGTCGGCTCCGCCACCACCGCTGATGACCGTCACCATCCCGTGGTGCGGCCGGTTGCGCTCGTAGATGTGCGAGTGGCCGTTCAGCAGCAGCTTGACGTTGTGGCTGGCCAGCAGGTTCTCCACACTCTGGCTGCCGTCCGTGGGCGCGGTGAGGTAGCTGTCCTGGACGTCCTCGCCCACCCCCACCGCCGAATACATCGGGTAATGCATCACGACAATCTTGGGCAGCGAGGAGTTGGCCGTCAGGTCGTTGGTCAGCCAGCTGCGCTCGGTGGCCCCCGGCGCCCAGTGCACCTTGTAGTCGACCGCGTAGGGGTTGCTGACGCCAGTGTCCGACCACGCCGCGGTGAGGATGTAGATCCGCCAGCCGTGCGCGTTGAAGGCATACCAGTAGTCCGGCGTGGTCACCGAGACCCCGTTCACGGTATGGGTTCCGTTGGACGCCCGGCCGCCTGACGTCCCGGCGATCGAGGTGGACGGCCACAGGTTGGTGAACGTGCTGGTGAAACCGTGGTTTCCGGGAGCCGGGTACATCGGCAGCTTCTTGCCGGCGACCGGCCAGTATCGAGGCCCGAACACCGCGCTGACGTCACGACCGGTGTGCTGCAGGTCGCCATAGGTGGACTGGGTCCCGCTCGGATAGCCGATGTCCCCGGTCGAGACGGCGAAGTCGGACCCGCCGCTGGCCATGTGCGAGATGACGTTGGCCTGCGCGCTGTTGAGGTAGCTCGGCGCCGTGCGACCGGTCTGGCCCCAGTCACCGATCACGGCGAACCGGTCGGCCGGCGCCATGCTGAAGGTCGGCGAGGCCACCGTCGAGCCGAGCAGGTCGATATAGGTGCTCGACGTCGTGCTGGTGGCGCCCTCCAGGCGGTAGCAGTAGGTGCCGCTGCTCAGTCCGCCCAGCTGCGGTTTCCACTGATAGACGTTGCTGGTCGCGCTGCCCGAGCTGGTCGGGTAGGTGACGGTGTAGCCCTGCCGGCTGGTGGTGGCGGCGGTCGCCTTCGTCGTGCTGCAACTGCCACTGCTCGTCAGCCCGTACTTGAGCCGGACCTTGACGATCGGCGCGGTCGTCGCGAAGTTGACCTTGACCGCGGAGGCCGTCCGGTCGGTCAGGTACGGCGCTCGGCTCAGGTAGCTCGAGTAGGCCCCGGCCGGTGTCGCAGCGGTGGTTGCGATCGCCGAGGTGGCCAGCGTGACCCCAGCGGCGGCAAGGCAAAGACGCCGAACTCGGCTCAACTTCATGTTTCCCCCGTGAGCACAGCCGGTGAGGGACCGGCTGCGTTGCGTGCCGGCGGCCGTTGTCTCGGCCGCGAGAACATCGAACTCCGCTGTCCGGTGCCCGTAAGGCTGCTGCGGCCGGGCCGGAAAGCGCGCTTCTCATTCTAATGAGAGTGGCTCCGGGATGCCTGTCGCGCGTCCCGCTCAGCTCGTGGGCGGTGCCGGCCGATCCGCGGCGTCGGCCCGCTGCTTGCGGTGGGTCAGCTTGTCGATCTCGGCTTGCAACTCCGAGTTGGCGGTGCGCAGCGCGAGCACCATCTCGATGCCGGCCAGGTTCAAGCCCGCGTCGAGCAGGCTGGCGATGTCGCGCAGCCGGTTGAGGTCGTTCTCGCTGTACCGGCGGGTGCCGCCGGCGGTTCGCTGCGGGGTGAGCAGGCCGCGCGCCTCGTACTGGCGCAGGTTCTGGGGACCGCTGCCGACGAGCTCGGCGGCCACTGCGATGCCGTACAGGCCGCGGTTCGGGTCCGGCTGCGGGATGTCCATCGACAACCTCCTCTCGCTACTTGCATCAGTGTAGAAAGTTTGGTACAACAAATCTACATCAGCTAGAGCACATTAGGTGAGATGGCAGATGCGACTAAGGAGAGACTCAACCCGTCACTTGTGGAGGTGGCAACGATGCTCATCCGTACCGACCCGTTCCGTGAACTCGACCGGATGGCCTCTCAGGTCTTCGGCACGGTGGCGCGGCCGACCGGTATGCCGATGGACGCCTGGCGTGAGAACGACCGCTTCATCGTCGAATTCGACCTGCCCGCCGTCGACCCGCAGAGCGTCGACCTCGACGTGGAGCGCAACGTGCTGACGGTGCGTGCCGAGCGGCGCCTGCAGGCCGACGACAACATCGAGCTGATCGCGGCCGAGCGCCCGCGCGGCGTGTTCAGCAGGCAGGTGATCCTGGGCGATGCCCTCGACACCGACCACATCGAGGCCAGCTACCAGGCCGGCGTGCTGCGCCTGACGATCCCGGTTGCCGAGAAGGCGAAGCCGCGCAAGATCTCGATCCAGAGCGACGCCCAGAACCGGCAGGCGATCTCGGTCTGATCCGCACCACGATTCCGACGGCCCGGAACGGCACCGCCCGTTCCGGGCCCGCCTGTTTCCGGGCTGGCTTGTTCCGGGCCGCCTGTTCTGCGCTGGCTTGTTTCTGGTGCTGGCGGTCAGCCTGCCAGAGTGGTCAGCCGTGCCAGGGCGTCGGCTCCACCGCCGGCACCAGCCGGTAATAGATGGTCTGGCGTTGCAGCACGCGATGCACCAGCGGTACCAGCCGACCCTGGAGGATCGGGAACCGGCGGACCAGCAACGTCCGGGCCACCTCGATGTCGCCGCCGGCCAGCAGGCTGGCGACGGCCGGCTGGTCCGATCCCTGCGGTCGCCCGGTGAACGAGCAGGGTGCCACCCGGACGCCGGGGAAGTTCCGCAGCCGCCGCGCCGTGCCCGATGTCGACCAGGTCCGGAAGTAGCCGTCGCCACGCTCGTCCACCGCGACGTTGACGGGTGTGTCGACCGTCGCCCCATCCCGGCGCCTGGTGCTGAGCAGCACCGTGTCCGCCCGCCGCAGGTGCTCGAAGGTCTCCATCACCGGCTGGCCGCGCCCGAGGTGGTCAGCACGCCGCCGGCAGAGCTGATCTCGGCCCGGGCCGCGGCACCGGACTCCTCGGTGACCGGCACCGTCAGGTCGGTCAGCACTCGCACCGCCAGGCCCGCCGCGATCGCGTCCAGCGCGCTGGCCCGGACGCAGTGCGACTCGGCGATGCCACACACGTCGACCTCGCTGATGCCGGCGGCGGTGAGCACCTCGGCCAGTGTCCGGCCGTCCGGCGCCGTTCCGTCGAATGCCGAGTAGGCCGCTTCGTGCAGGCCCTTCTTGATCGTCACGTCAGCGCCGGAAGGGGCCAGGGCGGCAGCGACGGCGGGATGCAGTTCGGCGTTCGAGGTGCCGACCAGCCCGTGCGGTGGCCAGCTGTCGACGTAGTCCGGATGCTCGGAGAAATGCCTGCCGGGGTCCAGATGCCAGTCCTGGCTGGTGATCGTCAGCCGGTACTCGCCGCGGTGGGCCTTCAGGTGCTCGGCGATCCGGTCGGCGACCAGGTTGCCACCGGGCACCGCCAGCTCGCCGCCCTCGCAGAACGTCGGCTGCACGTCGACTATCAACAACGCGCGAGTGGTCATCGGGTGTACTCCTCCGCAGTGGAACTCCGCTGGCCCCGGGACGACGGACGCGTCTGGAACGTGTCAGCAGACCGCGCCGCCAGGCAGGTGAGGGCCCAGCTCCACGATATGCCCGAACCTCTGCTGGCCGCGCGGCGGTCGCGACCTCGCGGGGCTGGCAGGATGGCGGGGTGGACATCGCGGTGGCCCTGGTGCTTCTGGTGGCGACGTCGACCATCCTGGCCGCCGCCGCCCGCCAGTTCAGGGTCTCCGAACCCTTGGTGCTCACCCTCGCCGGGATCGCCGGGTCCTACCTGCCGTTCGTGCCCGAGGTGGCGCTGAGCCCGGACCTGGTGCTGCTCGGGCTGCTGCCGCCGCTGCTCTACACCACCGCGATCCGTACCTCGCTGGTGGACTTCAAGGCGAACCGGCGCTCGATCGGCCTGCTGTCGGTGGGTCTGGTCCTGTTCACCACCTTCGGAGTCGGTGCGGTCGCCTGGCTGCTACTGCCGGTGCCCTTCGCGGCCGCCGTCGCCGTCGGTGCGGTGATCGCCCCGCCGGATGCGGTGGCGGCCACCTCGATCGCCCGCCGGGTGGGGATGCCCCGCCGGATCGTGACGATCCTGGAGGGTGAATCGCTCTTCAACGACGCCACCGCGCTGGTCGCGCTGCGCACCGCCATCGCCGCGTCGGCCGGTTCGGTGAGCGTGCTGCACGCCGCGGGTGACTTCGTGCGGGCCGCGGTCGGCGGGGTGGCGGTCGGCATCGCGGTGGCCCTGCTGCTGGGGACGCTGCGCCGCCGGATCACCGACCCGGTGCTCGACACCACCGTCTCGTTCCTGGCGCCGTTCCTGGCCTACCTGCCGGCTGAGGAGATCCACGCAAGCGGCGTGATCGCGGTAGTGGTCGCCGGCCTGATCCTGGGCCATCGCGCGCCGGTCTGGCAGAGCGCGGCCTCGCGGATCGCCGAGCGCACCAACTGGCGCACGGTGGAGTTCCTGCTGGAGAACTCGGTGTTCCTGCTGATCGGGCTGCAGGTCCGGGTGATCGTCGACAACGCCTGGCGCTCGCCCCTCAACCACGGGCAGCTGATCGGTGCCTGCCTCGGAATCCTGGCGGCCACGGTCCTGTTGCGCCCGATCTGGGTCTTTCCCGCCACCTACCTGCCGCGCCGGTTGTCCCGGCGGGTCCGCGAGGCAGACCCGTCTCCACCATGGCGGTACCCGGCGGTCATCTCCTGGGCCGGCATGCGCGGGGTGGTGACGCTGGCCGCGGTGTTCCTGCTGCCGCAGGACATCCCCTACCGGGATGTGCTGGTGCTGGCCGCGCTCGTGGTCGTCGGCGGCACCCTGTTGCTGCAGGGCACCACGCTGCCGTGGCTGGTGCACCGGCTGCACCTGCGCGGGCCGAGCCGCTCCGAGGACGCGCTGCAGGAGGCCGGCCTGATGCAGCAGGTCACCAACGCGGGGCTGCGCGCGCTGGCCGAACACTCCGACGACGACACCCCGGCCGAGGTGACCGAGGGCCTGCGCCAGCGGGTCGGGCATCAGGTGAACGCCGCCTGGGAGCGGCTGGGCCCGAACGAGTCCGACCTGCTGACCCCCAGCGAGCACTACCGGCGGCTGCGGCTGCTGATGCTGCAGGCCGAGCGCGAGGAACTGCTCAAGGTTCGTGACTCCGGGGTGCTCGACCACGAGGTCCTGCAGGCGGTGATGCGGGTGCTGGACCTGGAGGAGTCACTGATCGACCGGTTCGACGAGGGTGAGGACGAGCTGCCCCCGGACGAGCCGCTGCGCAGCGTGATCTCCGGCCTGGAGTGCGAGCATCTGCAGGCCGCGCCGCGGACCGCCCGGCCGGACACTCCCGGCCGGTGCCAGGAGTGCATCGAGGAGGGGCTCAGCTGGGTGCACCTGCGGATGTGCCTCACCTGCGGGCATGTCGCCTGCTGCGACTCCTCGGACGGCAAGCATGCCGACAAGCATTACGCGCACACCGACCACCCGGTGATGCGCAGCGTGGAGGCCGGCGAGGCGTGGCGCTGGTGCTACACCGATTCGCAGCTGGGTTGAGCCGGCTCAGCTGGATCGACGGCTCAGCTGGTGCGGTTGGCCTCGAAGTAGGCGGCCAGCGCCTCTTCCACGACGGTCACCCGGTTGGTCGGCACGCCCCGGCGGGCACCCAGGACAACGGTCATCCGGTCGAGCTGGCGGTAGAGGTCGGCCCGGATCCGCATGTTCAGCTGCTCGGTCTCCGGCTTCTGGCCGCCGTGCTGCACGGTTGCCGAGGCACCTGAGAACATCGCGCTGCCGTTGGGCATGCCGCCATGGGAAGTGCTGCCGTTATGGGTTGCTGCCGGATTTTCAGCAGTGCTCACTGGATCTTCTCCATGGTCGGTCGATCCGGCGGCGGCTGGGCGCCTGCCGTATGTGCTGCCGGGACGTTGCTGCCCGGAGCGGGCTGTCAGATCACGCTGGGGTTGGGCTGTGGCATCAGGCCATGCAGCGTGGGTACGCCCCTTAAGTTGACCATGGACGGCTGGGCTCGCCCGTCAGCTACCAGTTGCTTGGCGTGCAAGGCGATCAACTCTGAGCTGACTCCGAACCGGCGGGCCAGATCGCCGAACGTGGCCGGCCTTCCGGAGGCATTCATGCCCTGGAGGACGGTGAGGATCTGTAATTCCATGTTAATGGGCACGGCCTCAGCGTAGCCCCTGAATGACGGAAGCGGGCCACCTCGAGGGAGGCCCGCTTCTTGATGTCCTCAGTCGTCCCAGGGACCGTAGTCGTCGGTATCCACGACAGTATTCCTTTCACCATCGGTCCTACCGCGGGCCTGAAAAGGCAACCGCCGATGACCGTTTTTTGCTACCTGCTTGAGGCGATTTTGCTGAGCCACGTCACAGACCAGGCGCGTCTTGTGCGCTGCCTGACAGCCGCTAGGTGGGCTGCTGAGAGACCACTATACAGCCCGAACCGGCCGGCCGAGCAGTATTGTCAGATTTCTGTGAGCTCAGGCCCCGGTACGCCGGCCGCGGGGCCGGGCACCGGCCGAGAACGCGGCCGCCCCGGAGACCCGGGGGCCACTGCCGGCAGGCCGGCTCTCGCTGGTGTGGATCGGGGTGCTCGCAGCACCGCGACCCGCCGAAGTCCGCCGGGATGAGGCCTGCCGCGACGAGCCCTGCCCGGCTGCCGACCGGCCGGCTGCCGGGTGCCCGGCCGAGCCCCGGCCGGTTCCGCCCTGGCCCGAGCCGCGCCCACCGGAGGCTGAGCCGGTCGCCGGCTTGCCGCGGCCGGCTGCCGACCGGCCGGTGGATCCACGCCCGGAGCTGTGGCCCCGTCCGGCCGGTTCGGCGATGCTGGAGCCGGCTGGCGGCGTCACGAACGCACGTTCGCCCGGGGCGAGCTCGGCAAGCAACGGGTGCCCGGGACGCGTCCGGGTGATGGTCGGGCGGATCGCCGCCCGCCGGGTCAGGTCCCGGACGTCGGCGACCTGGTCGTCGGTCATCAGGGTGATCACGGTGCCGGCGGCGCCGGCGCGAGCCGTGCGTCCAGACCGGTGCAGGTAAGCCTTGTGCTCGACCGGTGGGTCGGCGTGCACCACCAGGTTGATGTCGTCGACGTGGATGCCGCGGGCCGCGATGTCGGTGGCCACCAGCGTGCCGGTGCTGCCGTCGGAGAAGGCCTCCAGGTTGCGGGTCCGGACGTTCTGGCTGAGGTTGCCGTGCAGCTCGACCGCGGGCACCCCGGAGGCGATCAGTTGCCGGGTGAGCTTCTTCGCGCCGTGCTTGGTCCGGGTGAACACCAGGGTCCGCCCGGGAGCGGCGGTCAGCTCGACCAGCACCGGCAGCCGGTCGTCGGCCGCCAGGTGCAGCACATGGTGTGCCATCTGCGAGACCGGTGACTGGGCCGGGTCGACGCTGTGGGTGACCGGATTGCTGAGGTAGCGCTTGACCAGCACGTCGACGCCGGCGTCCAGGGTGGCGGAGAACAGCATCCGCTGGCCCGAGGCCGGGGTCCGGTCCAGCAACCGCCGGACCGACGGCAGGAATCCGAGGTCAGCCATGTGGTCGGCCTCGTCCAGCACCGTGATCTGGACGTCGCTGAGGTCGGCGTGCCCGCTGGAGATCAGATCCTCCAGCCGGCCGGGACAGGCCACCAGAACGTCCACCCCGGCCCGCAGCCCGGCGATCTGCGGAGAGGCTCCGACGCCGCCGAAGACGGTGAGGGTCCGAAGTGACAGGGCTTGGGCCAGCGGCGCCAGGGAGGCCTCGATCTGGCTGGCGAGCTCGCGGGTCGGGGCCAGGATCAGCGCCCGCGGGCGCTTGGGCCGCCGCGGCTTGCCGCTGTCGGCCAGCCGAGTCAGGACCGGCAAGGCGAAGGCGTAGGTCTTGCCGGAGCCGGTGCGGCCCCGGCCCAGCACGTCCCGGCCCGCCAGCGAATCGGGCAGCGTCGCCTGCTGGATCGGAAAGGGGGTGGTGACGCCGTTGGCAGCCAGCACGGCGACCAGGGCGCTGGGCACGCCGAGCTCGGCGAAACCAGGACGGGAGGGGGAAGAGGAGGTGGACGGGGAGGGGGAAACAGACGAACGGGGGCGGTCAACCGCCATAACGAGAACTCCAGAAGCTAGAAGGTCGTCCTGCCCGGCGCAGACCAGCGGTCGCGGCGCGTGGTGTGGGACCAAAGTGAGCCGGAGGCAGAACTGAGCCGGCTACCAGGCGCTAGTCTACCTTGCCCGGAACCTCTACATTGCCCGTCCTCTGCCCAGGCATCCCGCTGCCCTCCGGTCAGCCGTTAGGGTGGGACGTCGACACAAGCAGGAGGACAGCCGTGTTCAGGCGGGTTGCGATCGTCAATCGGGGAGAGTCCGCCATGCGGCTCATCCATGCCGTGCGCGAACTGAACGCAGCCGGCGGTGAGCAGATCGAGACGGTGGCCCTCTACACCGACGCCGAAAGTTCGGCCAAATTCGTCCGGGAGGCCGACCTCGGGTACCCGATGGGCCCGGCCTCGGCCCGGCCCTACCTCGACTACGCGGTCCTCGAACGTGCGCTTCGGGAGACCGGCGCCGACGCCGCCTGGGTGGGCTGGGGCTTCGTCGCCGAGGACCCGGCCTTCGCCGAGCTGTGTGAGCGGCTCGGTGTGACCTTCATCGGCCCGAGCGCCGAGGCGATGCGGGCGCTGGGTGACAAGATCGGGTCCAAGCTGCTGGCCGAGAAGGTCGGCGTGCCGGTCGCGCCGTGGAGTCAGGGTGCCGTCGCGGATCTGCGCTCGGCACTGGCCAAGGCCGAGACGCTCGGCTACCCGCTGATGCTCAAGGCCACTGCCGGCGGTGGCGGCCGGGGCATCCGGGTGGTGCGCTCGGCGCAGGAGCTGACCGCGGCCTTCAACCAGACCCGGGACGAGGCCGTCCGGGCCTTCGGCAGCGGTGTGATGTTCCTGGAGACCATGCTGTCGGGCGCCCGGCACGTCGAGGTGCAGGTGGTCGCCGACGGCCAGGGCAGCGCCTGGGCCATCGGGGTCCGCGACTGCTCGGTGCAGCGGCGCAACCAGAAGGTGATCGAGGAATCGTCCTCGGTCGTGCTGGCGGCCGACCAGGCCGCAACGCTGAAGGCGTCGGCCGAACGGCTCGCCCTGGCGGTGGGCTACTGCGGGGCGGCCACCGTGGAGTTCCTCTACCGCCCCTCCGATGGCATGTTCGCCTTCCTGGAGGTCAACACCAGGCTGCAGGTCGAGCATCCGATCACCGAGCTCACCACCGGCCTGGACCTGGTCAAGCTCCAGCTCCAGGTCGCGGCCGGCGGCCGGTTGACCGGGCAGCCGCCGACCGAGTCGGGGCATGCCGTGGAGGCCCGGCTCAATGCCGAGGACCCCGATCGGGACTTCGCGCCGGCTCCTGGGCGGATCGCGCTGCTGGACCTGCCGGACGGGCCCGGCGTGCGGGTGGACACCGGCTTCAGCACCGGCGACGTCATTCCCGCCGACTTCGACTCGATGATCGCCAAGATCATTGCCTACGGCCGGACCAGGGACGAGGCGCTGGCCCGGTTGCGCCGGGCGGTCGCGGACACCACCGTCATCATCGAGGGCGGGGCGACCAACAAGAGCTTCGTGCTCGATCTGCTGGCCGAGCCGGAGGTGATCGCCGGCACCGCCGACACCGGCTGGATCGACCGCACCCGTGCTGAGGGCAGGCTGGTGTCACACCAGCACGCCGGCATCGCGCTGGTGGCCGCCGCGATCGAGGCCAACGAGCTGGAGGAGCGTGCCGAGCGGCTGCACTTCTTCGCCACCGCGCACGGCGGCCGGCCGCAGGCCAGGCACAAGGTCAGCCGGGCGATCGACCTGAGCCTGCGCGGAACCAGCTACCGGGTCACCGTCTCGCAGCTGGGACCCAACCGCTACCGGATCGGTGTCGGGCAGGACGGCGAGGTCCAGACCGTGGACGCCCGGATCGACCGGTTGAACAGCTACGCCAGCCGGCTGGAGGTTGGCGACCAGCGGTACCGGGTGGTCAGCGCCGTCCACGGGCCGATAAACCTGGTCGAGGTCAACGGCGTGACGCACCGGGTCAGCCGGGACGAGGGCGGTGTGCTCCGCTCACCGGCGCCGGCCCTGGTGGTCGCGGTCCCGGTGGCGGTCGGCGACGAGGTGCCGGCCGGTGCCCCCGTGCTGGTGCTGGAGAGCATGAAGATGGAGACGGTGCTGTCGGCACCGTTCGCGGCCAGGGTGCGGGAGCTGCTGGTTTCCACCGGTGGGCAGGTCGAGACCGGCACACCCCTGATCCGGCTGGAGCCCGTCGCCGAACTCGATGCTGGCGAGGACGATGCGGCGCAGAAGCCCGAAGCCCCGGTGCTGGAACTCCCGACCGGCCGCAGTGGCACCGCGGCGGCCCGGGCCGCGGGCTGCTTGGACGACCTGCGCAGCCTGCTGCTGGGTTTCGACCTCAGCGACGATGCCGCCGCCCGCACGCTGAGTGCCTACCAGCGGTTCCGGGCCGAACTCGTCAGCGGCGGCGACTACCCGGTGACAGCCGAGCTGAGGGTGTTCCGGGCCTTCGCCGACCTGTGCGAGCTGAGCCGCAACCGGCCCGGCGGTGAGGAGGTCGTCCCCCACGAGCGGATGCACAGCCCGCGGGAGTACTTCCACTCCTACCTGCACAGCCTGGACGTCGAACGCGAGCAGCTGCCCGGTGCCTTCCGGAAGCGGTTGTCCCAGGCGCTGACCCACTATGGAATCAGCGAGCTGGACCGCACCCCGGCACTGGAGGAAGCCGTCTACCGGATCTTCCTCGCCCAGCCCGTCGCCCCGGCGCACCTGCGGGTGGTCACCTCGCTGCTGCAGCAGTGGTTGCTCGACGACGCGCCCGGCGAGGAGGTCGCCGAGCAGGTTCGTGACGTGCTCGAACGGCTGGTGGCCGCCACCCAGTTGCGCTATCCGGTGGTCGGTGACCTGGCCCGCAGCGTCCGGTTCCGGTGGTTCGACCAGCCGCTGGTCGACGCTGTCCGGGCCTCGGTGCTGGCCGGGGTGCGCGATGAGGTCGCCTACCTGGCGGCCAATCCGGAGGCCCTCGACTACGGGCAGCGGATCAACGCGCTGGCCGCGATCCCGGAGCAGATCGTCCGGTTCCTGGCCGAGCGGCTGGAGGCCGGCATCGGCGAGCACGAGCCGATGCTGGAGGTGCTCGCGCGCCGCCACTACCGCGAGTACGAGTTGCACGACCTGCGCAACCTGCACGCCGCCGACCGGCCGTTCGTGGTGTGCGACTACACCCTGGACGACCGGCCGACCCACCTGGTGACCACGGTGGCCGAGCTGCCGGAACTGGTGCCCGGCTCGGCCCTGGTCACCGAACTGGAGCAGCAGCTGAAGGCCGCCCCGGCGGGCCATCAGGGCGTGCTGGACCTCTACGTGCGCTGGCCGGAGGTGCCGGACTCGCCCACCGAGGCCTCGGCCCAGCTGAATGCCATCCTCACCAAGCTGGACCTCAGCCGGCAGGTGCGCCGGGTGGTCACCGCGATCAGCCCGGGCTCGGGCCGGCCGGTGTCCTACTACACCTTCCGGCCACAGCCAGAGGGCGCGAACGGCGCCGGTCAGCTCGTCGAGGACGACCTGGTGCGCGGGGTGCACCCGATGGTGGGCCGGCGGCTGAAGATGTGGCGGCTGAGGAAATTCAAGATCACCCGCCTGGACGCACCCGAGGACGTGCTGCTCTACCTGCTGGTGGCCCCGAACAACGAGGAGGACCGCCGGCTGGTGGCGCTGGCCCAGATCCGGGAGTTCGCGGTGGTCCGCGACGCCGAGGGCCGGGTCGTCTCGCTGCCGCACGCCGAGCGGGCGGTGGCCAGCTGCGGCGAGGCGATCAGGCGAGCCCGGGCCAGTCTCGGCGGCACCCGGCTGGACATGAACTACGTGGCCCTGCACGTCTGGCCCACGGTCGACGCCCCGGTCTCGGAGCTGACCGACCTGCAGCGCACCATCTCACCGCTCACGGTCGGCGCCGGCATCGTCGAGGTGATCGCCGAAGGCATGGTGGTCGCGCCGGACGGCCGGGCTCGCAACACCGTCGTCCGGTTCTCCTTCCAGCCCGGAGCCGGCGTGATCACCTCGATCAGCGGCCGGTTGACCGACTGGCTGCAGCCACTGGACGACTATGCCCAGAAGGTGCTCCGGGCCCGCCGACGCGGCACCGTCTACCCCTACGAGCTCGTGGCAATGTTCAGCGGCCGGGAGGGCCGGTTCACCGAGTGCGACCTCGACGAGAACGGCAAGCTCGCCCCGGTGCAACGCGCGCCCGGCGGCAACCGGTCCGGCATCGTGGTCGGCGTCGCGAGCATGCCCACCGACCAGCACCCGCAGGGCATCACCCGGGTGGTGCTGCTCGGCGACCCGACCCGCGCGCTGGGTGCGGTCGCCGAGCCGGAGTGCGCCCGGATCGTCGCCGCGCTGGACCTGGCCGAAGAGCTGTCGGTCCCGGTGGAATGGTTCGCGCTCTCGGCCGGTGCCCGGATCTCGATGGACTCGGGCACCGAGAACATGGACTGGGTGGCGCGGGCGCTGCGCCGGATAGTCACCTTCACCCAGGCCGGCGGCGAGATCAACGTCGTGGTGGCCGGCATCAACGTCGGCGCCCAGCCGTACTGGAATGCCGAAGCGACGATGCTGATGCATACCAAGGGCATTCTGGTGATGACACCGGACAGCGCGATGGTGCTGACCGGCAAGCAGTCCCTGGACTTCTCCGGCGGAGTGTCGGCCGAGGACAACTTCGGCATCGGCGGCTATGACCGGGTGATGGGTCCCAACGGCCAGGCGCAGTACTGGGTTCCCAACCTCGCCGCCGCCTGCGATCTGTTGATGAGTCACTACGCGCACAGCTACATCGCGCCGGGGGAGAGCACCCCGCGCTCGGCCAAGAGCTCGGACCCGATCGACCGCGACATCAGCGACTACCCGCACCAGCTGGCCGACAGCGAGTTCAACACGGTCGGTGACATCTTCTCCCCGACCGGCAACCCTGACCGCAAGAAGCCTTTCGACATCAGGTCAGTGATGCGCGCGGTCGCCGACCAGGACCTCTCGGTGCTCGAGCGCTGGGCCGGCATGGCCGATGCCGAAACCTCCGTCGTGTTCGACGCCCATCTGGGTGGGCGTCCGGTGTGCCTGATCGGCATCGAGTCCCGGGCCATCCCGCGGCGCGGCTTCCCGCCCAGTGACGGCCCGGACCTGTGGACGGCCGGCACGCTGTTCCCGCGGTCGTCGAAGAAGACTGCCCGGGCCATCAATGCCGCCAGCGGCAACCGTCCGGTGGTCATGCTGGCCAACCTGTCCGGCTTCGACGGCTCGCCGGACTCGATGCGCAACCTGCAGTTGGAATATGGCGCCGAGATCGGCCGGGCGGTCGTCAACTTCAAGGGCCCGATCGTGTTCTGCGTGGTTTCGCGTTATCACGGCGGTGCATTCGTGGTCTTCTCCAAGACCCTGAACAGCGAGATGACGGTGCTGGCGATCGAGGGATCCTTCGCGTCGGTGCTCGGCGGCGCGCCTGCCGCGGCAGTGGTGTTCACCGGTGAGGTGGACGCCCGGACGGCCCGTGACCCGCGGATCAGGGAGCTTCAGGAGCGCGCCACCACCGCGACCGGCGTCGAGAAGGCCGCCCTGGCCACCGAACTGGCGACGCTGCGCGGCACCGTCCGGGTCGAGAAGGTCTCCGAGGTGGCGGCAGAGTTCGACGCCATCCACAGCATCCAGCGGGCCGTCGAGGTCGGCTCGGTCGATGCCGTGATCGGAGCGCACGAACTGCGGCCACGGCTGATCCAGGCGCTGGATGCCGCCGACGCCAGGCGCCGGGCCGCGGCCCTCGCCGAGAGCGGCCGGCTGCAGGCGGTTGACTAGAGCTGACCAGAGCTGGCTAGAGCTGGTTAGGACAGGCCCGCCGAACCGGGTGGCTGGCAGTACGGGCACCAGAACAGGTTGCGCCCGACCAGCTCCTCGGTCCGGACCTCGGTACCGCAGATCCGGCACGGCAGGCCGGCCCGGCGGTAGACGTAGCGGGCCTCGTCCGGCGCCAGCGGCCCGCGCTTGCGCGGCCGGTCCTGCGGGCGCAGCGTCTCGATCCGGCCCACCCGGACCCCGATCCGCATCAAGGCCACCAGGTCGTTCCACATGGCCAGCCAGGCGGGCAGGCTCAGTGCCTGGCCGGGCAGGTAGGGATCCATCCGGTGCCGGTACAGCAGTTCGGCCCGGTAGACATTGCCTATTCCGGCGACGACCTGCTGGTCCATCAGCAGCGCCGCGATCACCGTCCGGCTGCGGCTGA
This sequence comes from Jatrophihabitans sp., assembly GCF_036389215.1. Classification (GTDB taxonomy): domain Bacteria; phylum Actinomycetota; class Actinomycetes; order Mycobacteriales; family Jatrophihabitantaceae; genus Jatrophihabitans_A. Next base: position 1,324 of record NZ_DASVQG010000190.1, on the reverse strand, counting down.
TCCGGCCGAAGGCGGCCAGTGGATCGGCGTCGCGGCGCAGCGGATCAGGCCCCAGCCGGGCGAACAGTGCCCTGACCTCGTGCGGCTCGATCAGCTCGCAGGCCGTGGCGCCGCGCAGGTCCGTCCAGGCGTTCTCACCGACCAGCCGCAACCGAAGCGCTCCCTTGGGCTCGGGCGGCAGGCCGGAGCCGGTGGTGAAACTGCCGTACAGGCCGAGGTGCACGTGCAGCACGGGGCCGCCCTGGTAGTGCTGCAGCAGGTGCTTGCCGTTGGCTTCGGTGCGCCGCAACACCCGGCCGTCGATCACGCCGGCGCCCTCGGCGAACCGGCCCTGCGGGCTGCTGGCGCGGACCGGGCGGCCACCGAACAGCTTGCGCTGCTCGCGGGCCAGCCGGTGCAGGGTGTGGCCCTCAGGCACGGGCGCCGGCTGCCGGAACGGGGATTGCCTGATGCATGGTTACGAAACTAGCCGTCGCAGCCGGCCATGCCAGAATCGAGGTATGCCAGCCTGGATCTGCTGGACCTGCGGAGTGCAGCAGGCCGAGTCCGACACCCCGCCCGCGAGCTGCCCGATCTGCACCGACGAACGGCAGTACGTCGGCTGGGAGGGCCAGCGCTGGACCACCATGGCTGAGCTCGCCGGCGAGCGGGCCAGCGAGCTGCGCGAGGAGGAGCCCGGCCTGCTCGGCATCGGCACCCAACCGTCGTTCGCGATCGGGCAGCGCGCTCTGCTGGTCAGCACCCCGAACGGCAATGTGCTGTGGGACTGCGTCTCGCTGCTCGACGATGCCGCCCGCGCCGAGGTTGCCCGGCGTGGCGGCATCGACGCGATCTGCCTGTCACACCCGCACTTCTACGCGGCCTGCGTGGAATGGGCGGACGCCTTCGACGCACCGATCCTGATCCCCGAGGCCGATCGGCAGTGGATCCAGCGGCCCTCGGATCGGGTGCGGTTGTGGCAGGACAGTGTCGAGCCGGTGCCGGGGCTGACCGTGGCCAGGATCGGCGGCCACTTCGACGGGGCAGCGGTGCTGCACTGGCCGGCCGGCGCCGAGGGCCGCGGCGCCCTGCTCACCGGGGACACCGTCACCGTCGTGCAGGACCGGGACTGGGTCAGCTTCATGTGGAGCTTTCCCAACCTGATCCCGCTGGACCCCGCCACCATCAACCAGATCGTCGAGCGGATCGCGCCGTTGGAGTTCGACCGGATCTACGGCGGCTGGTGGGGCCGGGTGGTCATCCACGACGGAGCCGCCGCCGTACGCCGTTCGGCGGACCGCTACCTCGCCCGCTTGCGCGGCGAGCGACCCGCATGAGACGCAGC
>NZ_DASVQG010000189.1:0-5444 GCF_036389215.1 Jatrophihabitans sp. | reverse complement strand
TGGCGCTCGGCCGAGTCGGTGTTCCTGGACCCGGCCAGGCGCGGTGCCCGCGGCCGGACCTTCGACCCGGCCGCCTACTCGCCCGGCTTCGGCTTCGTCACCGAGGTGCTGCTCGGGATGCGGTACGCGGCGGCCAAGCTCGGGCCGGGAATCGAGCACGCCCTGATACCGGAGGGCGTGGAGGCCGAATGGGTGTCCTTCGACGGCGGGGTGAAGGAGGCCGCGCTCTGGTCGGCGGGGTTCGCCACCGGCGGCATCCGGCGGCGTGCCACGGTGCTGCCGGCCGGCCTGCAGCTGAGCGACGCCGACCCCGCCGAGCACCGGATCGGCCCGGTCGGCGGCTACCTCTACGAGCCCGACGGCGCGGTGATCCGGGCCGGCCTGGTGCGGCAACTGGCGGCGCTGCTGCCGGGCGGGCGCCGGATCGAGGAGCAGCTGGCCTACCTGGCGGCAGACGCGGTGGCCGGCGGCCAGGCGGCGGGGCTGGCCAGGGGGTTCCGGGTGCTCGACGTGCTGCCGTACTCGCTGAAGCGGCTGCGTGCCGAGCTGGCCCGGCGGCAGGTCGGCATCGTCGAGATCAAGAAACGCGGCGTGGACATCGACCCGGCGGTGCTGCGCCGCGCCCTGAAGCCCGCCGGCCCGAACTCGATGACCGTGCTGTTGGCCCGGGTGGGCGAGCAGCACCTGGCGATCCTCGCCGAACCGCTCCCCCGCTAGCCGCGGCGAGTGGTGGCGCGCCCGGCGGCGTGGGCAGCGGTCAGTCCGAGCCCCTGGCATTGCCGACCAGCGGGTGGACGGTCAGCCCGCAGCCGGCCAGCTCGGCCGGCACCAGGCCGAGCGGCACCCCGTTCGGCAGCGTCACCGCCAGCTGATCCGAACGCCGGCACGAGCCGGCCGCGGACGCCGCGCGCTGCTCGACGATCGCCGACGCGGTCGCACCGGGACTGAGCACGATGATCGGCGGCACGAGCTTCTTTCTCACCCCACCGGCCGGCCCGTTCATGGTCTGCACCGCCGTGGTCAGCGTTGCGCCGGCTAGCCGAGCGCGCACCTGCGGATAGCCCTCGAGCGCGCAGGCGACCTTGCTGTCGTTGCGCAGTGCCAGCATCCAGGACGGCGCGGGGGCATCGGGCACCGCGGAGACCGTGGCCCTCAGATCCTTGCGCAGGCAGGGTTCGGCCACGATCGCCGTCGAGAAGTTCCAGCGGTCGTCGGAGATGTCGAACGCCATCGCGACCACCCCGCCCGGGACGCCGCCGGCCGCCGGGGTGTGGTCTGAGACCTGGATCCGCGTCGACTGCATTCCTCCGATCACGAAGTCGAGGTGCTGGCCGGCGGCCGGAGCCAACAGCGTCCTGAGGTACACCAGCGTGGTGCCGACCTGCAGGAACGCCTGCACCTCGCTGGCCGAGCGCTGCCCGTTCTTCCCGACACAGAGGAATTCGTAGAGGTAGCCGTGCTGGCCGGCGCTCAACGTGAAGTCATCCGACTGCCCGGTGATCAGCTGACCACCGGGAATCTTGGAGCAGTCCAACAGCCTTCCGACGTAGGCCGGCTGACCTCCGGCCGGCGCGTAGGCACCCGACCTGGCCGAGGCATCCGGAACCACCACCGACCCGGCCGCGTCGCTGGCCGACGCCGGCTGGTCGAACTGGTTCTTGCCGGCCGTGCTGGCACTCCGATCGGTGTTGCGGTTGCGGGCCGAGTTGATGCCGGCGACCGTCAGCAGCAGGACCGCGACCACGCTGGCGGCCACCAGCTGCAGAACCGACACTCGCCGGGCCGGCCGCGCGGTGCCGGCAGCTGTCGGGGCAGCGCCGCCCAGGGTGGTCACCGAGCCCACCGTGTCGTTGAGGATCCGGTCGACCGTGGCGTTGGGTTGCGGCGCCTCCAGCGAGTGGAACAGCAGCACCGAGCGCAGCTCGTCGGTCAACGTCTTGGGACTCATCTGCTCTACCCCACGCCTCGTACGTTCATGTCACGTTCCTCAGGTAGTGCGAGCTGACCGCGTCATCGGCGAAGTTGCCGGTGACCCGCAGCGTGCTCAGCGCCCGGCTGATCAGGCTGCGAACCGTGCCCACCCGGCATTCCAGGACGCCCGCGACCTCGTCATCGGGCAGGTCGTGGAAGAACCGCAGCACCACCGCCGCCCGCTGCCGCTCGGACAGCTCGCCGAGGGTGGCCCAGAGGGTGATCCGCTCGTCCACCTCGGCGGTCCGGTCCCGGGCGACCGGACGGTCCGAGGCACGCTCGCGAGCCTCGTCGAAGTACACCTCGGTCGAGGACAGCCGCCGCCGGCCTGCCAGGTACCGGTTCACCACCGCCTTGCGGACGTAGGCGAGCTGGTGCTCGGCGAGTTCCACCTGCGACCACCGCGGGTAGAGCCAGGCCAAGGTGTCCTGCACCAGCTCCTCGGCCTCGCCGGAGTCTCGGGTCAGCAGGTAGGCGGTCCTGAGCAGGGCCTGGGTGTGCTCGCGAACGAACGCGGTGAAGCGCTCGTCCGAGTCCATCCCAGCCTCCTCACTGCCCTACCTGCTCGCTGCCTGGATCCTGCTGCTCGCTGCCGTACTCCCCACTGCCCTGCTGCTCACTGCCTGGATCCTGCCGCTCACTGGTTAGATGCGATGTTCCGGCCGATCCGTTGCCTACCGCCTCGAACTGCCACGCGTGCGCCGGCCGCGCGATCAGACCCGCCGGTACCCCGGCCAGCCGGCCGGTGACCTCACCGGTCGGGTCCAGCACCACCACCCGCGGTTCGCCGGCGGCGCTGCGGTAGACCTGGGCGCTCTCGGCCAGCCGGGGCAGCAGCCAGGCCAGCAGCTGTTGCAGCTGCCCGTCCGCTGCCCGGACTTCCCACATGGTGACAGTCATCGGGGCACGACCGTCGTCATGACAGCACTTCCGTGATCGGCATCGAGGAGTCGGCCGGGATGTCGAGCGCGCTCGGGGTGGCGCCGTGGGCGATCAGTTGCGCACCGAGGGCCGCCACCATCGCCCCGTTGTCGGTGCAGAGCTTCGGCCGCGGCACCCGCAGCCGCAGGCCGGCCCGCTCGCAGCGCTGCGCGGTCAGCTCCCGCAGCCGCGAGTTGGCGGCCACGCCACCCCCGAGCAGCAGGTACTCGATGCCGGCCTCGGACGCGGCCCGGACCGCCTTGGCGCTGAGCACGTCCACCACCGCCTCCTGGAAGCTGGCCGCCACGTCGGCCACCGGAACCGGCTCGCCGGCCCGTTGCCTGGCCTCCACCCAGCGCGCCACGGCGGTCTTGAGCCCGGAGAACGAGAACGCCAGCGGATCGTCGTGTGCTCCGGTAAGGCCCCGCGGAAAGGCGATCGCGTCCCGGTCACCGTCCCGGGCGGCCCGGTCGATCAGCGGCCCGCCGGGAAAGCCCAGGCCGAGCAGCCGGGCCACCTTGTCGAACGCCTCGCCGGCCGCGTCGTCCAGGGTGGCGCCCAGTTCGGTCAGCTCCAGGCCACCCACCCGGGGCACCCGCAGGATCGAGGAATGCCCGCCGGAGACCAGCAACGCGATGCAGGCCTGGTCCAGCGGGCCGTTGTCCAGCAGGTCCACCGACACGTGGGCGGACAGGTGATTCACCGCGTACAGCGGCTTGTCCAGGGCGAGCGCGTAGGCCTTGGCCGCCGCCACCCCGACCAGCAGCGCGCCGGCCAGCCCCGGACCCGCGGTGACGGCGATGGCGTCGATGTCGGTGAGCGCGACGCCGGCCTCGGCGCAGGCCCGGTGCACGGTCGGCACCATGGCCTGCAGGTGCGCGCGGCTGGCCACCTCGGGGACCACCCCGCCGAACCGGGCATGCTGCTCGACACTGGAGGCCACCGCGTCGGCCAGCAGTTCGGTGCCACGGACGATGCCGACACCGGTCTCGTCACAGGAGGTCTCGATGCCCAGAACCAGCGGCTGGTCGGCTGTCATGGCTGCCGGCTTTCCTGGTTCTGGCTCTGGCTCTGGCGCTGGACCTGGTGGCCCTGGGGCTGCTGGCGCTGGGGCTGCTGGCGCTGGGGCTGTTGGCGCTGGGGCTGCTGGCGCTGGGGCTGCTGGCCCTGGATGGGGTGGCGCTGGATCGGGTGGCGCATCGTGATCGCGTCGACCCGGCCCTGCTCGTAGTAGCCCCGCCGCTTGCCCAGCACGGTGAAGCCCTCAGCTGCGTACAGCCGCTGCGCGGCGTGGTTGTCCTCACGCACCTCCAGCAGCACCTCGGTGGCGCGGCGGCGGCGGGCCTCGGCGATCAGTGCCCGCAGCAGCAGCCGGCCGACACCGTTGCGGCGGGCCGCCGGCAGCACGCCGATGGTGAGGATCTGCGCGGTCTCGCCGATGGTCAGCAGGCCGGCGGTGCCCAGCAGGTGGTGATCGGCAGCCTCGGCGACGATGTAGTAGCGCAGCTCGGTGTCGGCCAGCTCGTCCAGATAGCCCTGCCGCGACCACGCCTCCGGGCCGAACATCTGCTGCTCGAACGGCATCACGGCGTCGAGATCGGCGACCCGCATCGGGCGCACCCGCACGCCGGAGGCGTCAGGCGGTGTAGCAGAAGTCATCTCATCACCGGCTTGCGGGCAGCGGGTTCCACGGCATCGGGACGGCGCAGGTACAGCGGCACCAGCACCTCGCCCGGCGCCCGGCTCAGCACCCGCTCGGCAGCGCACGCCGCCAGCCCCGCGACGGTCGGGTAATCGGCGTCCAGCAGCGGCAAGCCCAGGACGCCGGCGTACAGCCGGGCGCCGGCCCCGGCCATCACGGCCGTCCCACCGAGCTCGCCAGGCAGCTCGGGGATCAGCTCGGCGGGCTTGGTCACCGCGGGCTCGGCAACCCGGCGGCCGTTGCGGTAGCGCGCCCAGTAGACCTCCTTGCGGCGGGCGTCACCGGCCACCAGCAGGCCGCCCTGCTCCGGGTGCGCGGCGGCGATCGCGTCGAGTGAGCAGACCCCGTAGCTGGGCAGGCCGGTGGCGTCGGCGAGCGCGGCGGCGGTCATCAGGCCCACCCGCAGGCCGGTGAACGGTCCGGGGCCGAGGCCGGCCACCACCGCCGACAACTCGGCAATCCGCACACCGGCCTCGACCAGGCAGGCCTGGATCGACGGGGTCAGCAGCTCGGCGTGCGCGCGGGCATCCACTGTGACCCGCTCGGCCAGCACGGCCGGCTGGGTCTGGCCCGAGGAGCCGGCGTGGCCGGGGAACTCCACCAGGCCCGCCGTCACCGCCGCGGACGAGGTGTCCAGAACCAGAGCCAGCACCCGGCCAGCCTAGTCGGCACGGCTGAGGGGTCCCCGGCACGCTGGACCTGCTCTAGCTGTACCCGGCCATCAGGTTGGTAGCCGGCTGGTTGGTGGGAGTCCGCCGAGTGCGCTGTGGCGGCGTTGAGTGTTGTAGTGCTCGAGCCAGGGTGCAAGGGCGGCGGTGCGTTCGGTGTTGCTGGTGAAGACCTGTCGGTA
>NZ_DASVQG010000188.1:0-1733 GCF_036389215.1 Jatrophihabitans sp. | reverse complement strand
GGAGTCACATCACCGAACCACGGTGGAGAAGAAGAAATAGGCGCCGACCCCGGTAGCTGACGGCAAGCAGAACAGCCCGCGTACGGCCGGAACCGGTACGCGGGCTGTTGAGGTGGAGCGGGCTGAACTAGAGCGAGCTTGCCTTGTGGGCCATCGCCGACTTCTTGTTGGCGGCCTGGTTGGCGTGGATGACGCCCTTGCTGACGGCCTTGTCCAGCTGCCGCGAGGCGTGCACCAGAGCGGTGGTGGCCTTCTCCTTGTCGCCGGTGTCGGCGGCAGTGCGGAAGGACCGGATCGCGGTCTTCAACGCGCTCTTGGTGCTCTTGTTGCGCTGCCGAGCCAGCTCGTTGGTGCGGATCCGCTTGATCTGGGACTTGATGTTCGCCACGAAGTTTGCCTCGAATGCCGATCGTTCGCCGGATGGAGCTGCTGATGGTTACCGGCGCGGGCGCCGGACAACCTCGCCAGATTACCAGTGGCCTCGGCCGGCCCCCAAATCAGCACTGGCGTGCGGCTGCCCCCTCACCGCTTGAGGGGGCAGCGGCAGCCGGAGCCTCAGGGCTGGTTGTCACCCGCCGGAATGCGGACCGTGCGGCTGTCCTGTGCCAGCACGGAGCCGTCCGTCTCACTGGTGATGGTGATGGTGACGACAGCGGTGCCCGGGTGCAGGCCGTTGCCGAAGAAGGACATGCCCGCTCCGGTGACCCCGCTGGCGGGGCAGATGACCTCCACCGCGCCCAGTGCCTGGACCGCCCACGGGTAGCTGACCCCGTCCTGGACGAGGGTGATCGAGCGCAGGTAGTCACCAGCGGGGCAGTGGCGCAGCTCGGCGGTGACCTGCACGGTGTCGAACAGCACACCGTCGCCGTTCGGGCTCGGGTCGAACTGGTAGATCGCGCTGGTGTTGTGGGTGATCCTGAGTTGAGGCGCCGGATCGGCGCTCGCGGCGGCGGGGGCCAGCACTAGGGCTGCCGCGCACGCGGCGACAGCACTCGACAGGAAGGTGCGCATGGTGCTCCATTCTTGGAACCAGCCGGGTGGAACTGAGCTGACGCCGTCAGAGTGTCGACGGCGACCGCCGACGTCGGTCGTCGCATGGTGGAGTGCGAGCGTCACCCAGCTGATACCCATGCGGGTTCATGCGCTGGCAGCTGGATCCACGCGAGCAGCCGTCACACCATGGGGCGTGAGCGGACGTTGACCAGCTCGAAGCGGGTGTAGAGGAAGGTCCTGACCGCGTCCGCCTCGGACAGCACCTCGGTGACCGGGCCGTCCTCCTCGCCGTCGGCGCCGTAGGCCAGCGCGGCGCCGTCGGAGAAGTACACCGGGCTGTCCACCGGCGCGACGTCGGTCAGCCGGACGACGACGTAGCGGTCACCGATCTCGGCGATCAGCGCGGCCGCGTCGGGGTCGTCGCCGGGCGTCTCGGCGGTGTGCACCGACAGCACCTGCTGCCAGTCGTCCTCGCTGCCGGGCGCGGTGTTCACCAGGTCACCGGGCAGCAGGGTAGGGGCGGGGATGCGGTACTCGGTGACCGCGCGGACGTCGGCAGGTGGCTGGGTCATGCGCACATCCTCGCACCTGTACCAAGCCATCTCCGCGTCCACCGCGCGCCCCGAATAGCTACCGAGCGGGGCCGTCACTTATGTCAACCCAGCCGGTCTAGCGCTGCTTTTGCGGCGGCAGCCACCTCTGGCTCGCCGGTGTCGATGGCCAGCTGATAGGTCGCGGCT
>NZ_DASVQG010000187.1:0-12606 GCF_036389215.1 Jatrophihabitans sp. | reverse complement strand
TGACCATGCGCGAGCTGGCCGGCCGGCTGGGCACCGATCCGCCGTACACGACTGTCGTGGTCGACGACCTGGAGCGGCGCGGACTGGTGCGGCGCAGCACATCGCCGGACGACCGGCGGGTCAAGATCGTGACCCTCACCGAAGCCGGCGCCCGGGCGGCCGCTGTTGCCGAGGAGATCCTGAGCGAGCCGCCACCGGCGCTGGCGGCGCTCGATGCCGGTGACCTTGCCGAGCTGACCCGGATCCTGAACCGGTTGGCGGCCGATGGAGGCTGATCGCCATGAGATCCAGCCAGGTCACGCCACCGCTGCCGCGGCGGCCCGGCCGGCGACCCGGCCGGAGAAGAGGCACCCACCGAGAAAGGTGCCTTCCAGCGACCGGTAGCCGTGCATGCCGCCCCCGCCGAAGCCGCTGGCCTCCCCGGCCGCGTAGACGCCGGCCATCGGCTGACCGCCCGGCCGGAGCACCCGGCCGTCCAGATCGGTTTCCAGGCCGCCGAGGGTCTTGCGGGTGAGCACGTTCAGCCGGACGGCGATCAACGGTCCCGCGGCCGGATCGAGCAACCGGTGTGGTGGGGCGACCCTGATCAGCCGGTCGCCGACATAGCCGCGCGCCGCACGGATGGCGATCACCTGCAGGTCCTTGCTGAACCGGTTGTCGATCTCGCGGTCGCGGGCTTCGATCTCGCGCTGGACATCGGCGAGGTCGAGCAGGTCGTCGCCGGTCAGGGTGTTCATGCCGGTGACCAGCTCGCGCAGCGTCACGGCGGTGACGAAATCCGCGCCGCGTTCCTGGAATGCCGCCACCGGTGCCGGCGCGCCGCCCCGTCCCCGGCTCAGCACCTGGCGTACCGACTTGCCGGTCAGGTCCGGGTTCTGCTCCGATCCCGACAGGCTGAACTCCTTGGAGATGATCCGCTGGTTGAGCACGAACCAGCTGTAGTCATGGCCGGTGCGCATCAGGTGGGCCAGCGTGCCGAGGGTGTCGAAGCCGGGGAACAGCGGGACCGGCAGCCGCCTGCCGCGGGCATCGAGCCAGAGCGAGGACGGCCCCGGCAGGATCCGGATCCCGTGGTCCGGCCAGATCGGGTTCCAGTTCTGCAGTCCCTCGGTGTAGTGCCACATCCGGTCCGGGTTGATGACGTTGCCGCCGGCTGCCTGGGTGATGCCGAGCAACCGGCCGTCCACGTGCGCGGGCACGCCGGCCACCATCCGGGCCGGCGCTGATCCCAGCCGGGCCGGCCAGTTGCGGCGCACCAGGTCGTGATCGCCGCCGATGCCACCGGAGGTCACGATCACCGACTGGGCCCGCAGCTCGAAGTCGCCCACTTCGGCTCGCGAGCTCGGCCGGCCCCGCTCGACACCGCTGGGCTCCAGCACCGCACCCCGCACGCCGTCGACCGTCCCGCCGGTGCCGGTCAGCCCGTCCACCCGGTGCCGGAACTTGCAGGTCACCAGGCCGTCGGCCTCAGCCTGGCGGACCCGCCGGATGAAGGGCTCCAGCAGCCCTGGCCCGGTGCCCCAGGTGACGTGGAACCGCGGCACCGAGTTGCCGTGCCCGGTCGCCAGGTACCCGCCGCGCTCGGCCCAGCCGACCACCGGAAAGAACCGGATGCCCTGGGCGTGCAGCCAGGACCGCTTCTCACCGGCCGCGAAGTCGACGTATGCCTCGGCCCAGCGGCGTGGCCAGTGGTCTTCAGGCCGGTCGAAGCCAGCGGTGCCCAGCCAGTCCTGCATGGCCAGCTCGCGGGAATCACGGATCCGCAGCCGGCGCTGTTCCGCGGAGTTAACCAGGAACAGCCCGCCGAAGGACCAGAACGCCTGGCCGCCGAGGGACTGCTCGGGCTCCTGGTCGAGCAGGATCACCCGGCGGCCGGCGTCGGCCAGCTCCGCCGTGGCGACCAGTCCGGCCAGTCCGGCTCCGATGACAATCACGTCCGCGTCGGTCATCGGCACAGGCTATCGGCAGGCGATGACGGCGGGCCGGAGCTACGTGCGCGGCGGCAGCCCGCAGGGCGGGTGGGCTCCGCACCCGCCGATCGGCGCGTGGTAGGACTGGACCGGTGATGACCACCCGGCCCGAGCTGCAGGGCAGTTTCGGCATGATCGCCAGCACCCACTGGCTCGCCTCGGCCGCCGGCATGAGCGTGCTGGAACGGGGCGGCAACGCCTTCGACGCCGCGGTCGCCGGCGGCTTCGTGCTGCAGATCGTCGAACCGCACCTCAACGGTCCCGGTGGGGACCTGCCCGTCGTCCTGTGGAGCGCCGCCGACGGGTGCGCGCACGTGGTCTGTGGGCAGGGACCGTCGCCCGCGGCGGCCTCGCTCCAGCACTTCAGTGACCTGGGGCTCACCCTGGTGCCGGGCAGCGGCCCGCTGGCCGCGACCGTTCCGGGGGCGTTCGGCGCCTGGACGACGATGCTGGAGCGCTGGGGCACCTGGGAGCTGGCCGACGTGCTGGCCTTCGCGCTGCACTACGCCGAGGTCGGCTTTCCGGTGCTGCCCGCGATCAGCCGGACCATCGGTGCGGTCAGCGAGCTGTTCACCGAGCACTGGCGCCCCTCGGCCGCCGCCTGGCTGGACGGCACCGCCCCGCCGGCGCCGGGCAGCTGGTGGCGCAGCCCGGCCATCGCCGCCACCTACCGACGGATCCTCCAGCACGCCACCGGAGGCACCCGCGAGCAGCGGATCGCGGCCGCACGGGACGCCTGGTACCGCGGTTTCGTCGCCGAGGAGGTCGAGGCAGGGCACCGGACCGCCTGGCGCGACACCTCCGGCCGCGACCACGCCGGCCTGCTCACCGCCGAGGACCTGGCCCGCTGGCAGGTGCCGATCGAGCAGCCGGTGACCACGCCGTACGCCGAGCGCTACCAGCTGCTCAAGACCGGCCCGTGGGGTCAGGGGCCGGTGGTCGGACAGCAGCTGCGGATGCTGGATGTCCTCGGGTTGCAAGGTGAAACGCCGCTGTCCGGACGCTGGATCCACCTCGTCACCGAGGTCGCCAAGCTGGCCTACGCAGACCGCGAGGCCTGGTACGGCGACCCACTGGCCAGTGACATCCCGCTGGCCACCCTGCTTTCGGACCCGTACGCGGCCGAGCGGGCGGCCCTGGTCGGCGAGCAGGCCGACCTGGACCTGCGGCCGGGCTCACCGGACGGCAGGTCACCGCGGCTGGCCACCCTGCCGGTAGCCGGCAGCCCGTCCCCGGGAATGGGCGAGCCGACGATGGGCAGCAGCGAGCCGGCTGTTGGACGGCTCGGCGAGAACCGGGGTGACACCTGCCACCTGGACGTGGCCGACCGGTGGGGCAACCTGGTCTCGGCCACCCCCAGCGGCGGCTGGCTGCAGAGCTCGCCGGTGATCGCGGCGCTGGGCTTCCCGCTCGGCACCCGGGCCCAGATGTTCTACCTGGAGCCGGACCTGCCGAACTCGCTGCGCCCGGGGGTGCGTCCCAGGACCACCCTGTCGCCGTCGCTGGCGCTGCGCGACGGCGAGCCGTGGCTGGCGTTCGGCACGCCCGGCGGTGACCAGCAGGACCAGTGGCAGCTGGCGTTCTTCACCGCTCTGGTCCGGGCCGGCGACGGGGCGAACCTGCAGGCCGTGATCGACGCCCCGATGTTCCACACCAACCACTTCCCGTCCTCGTTCTACCCCCGGGACGCCCATCCTGGCGAGCTGGCGGTCGAGGACCGGCTACCGGCCGAGGTGCTCACCGAGCTGAGCGACCGGGGCCACCGGCTAACGCTCTCCGGCCCGTGGACGCTGGGCCGGCTCAGCGCGGTGGCCCGCGAGGGCGACGTGCTCAGGGCCGCCGCCAATCCGCGTGGCGCGCAGGGCTACGCAGCCGGCCGCTGATCGGGCTCAGCCGGCCAGCGTCAGGATCTCGGCGCCGTCCTCGGTGATGTGCAGGGTGTGCTCCCACTGCGCCACCCAGGACTTGTCCCGGGTGACGACCGTCCAGCCGTCGTCCCACATCTCCCAGGCGAACCCGCCGAGGGTGAGCATCGGCTCGACGGTGAAGGTCATGCCGGCCTGGATGAGCGTGGTCCCTCGCGGTTCGTCATAGGGCCAGATGGTGGGCTTGGTGTGGAAGGAGTACCCGACGCCGTGCCCGGTGAAGTCACGGATCACGCCGTAGTCGAACCGCTTGGCGTAGGCCTCGATCACCCGGCCGATCACGCTGACCGGGCGGCCCGGCCGCGCCGCCCTGATGCCGCGCATCATCGCTTCGTGGGTCCGCTCGGACAGCAGCTTCACGTCCTCGGCGGGCTCGCCGGCGAAGAAGGTCCCGCAGGTGTCGCCGTGCACGCCGTCGACGTAGGCGGTGACGTCGATCTTCACCACGTCCCCCTCGACCAGCGCCACGTCGTCCGGGATGCCGTGGCAGACCACCTCGTTCACCGAGGAGCACAGCGACTTGGGAAAACCCTTGTACCCCAGGGTGGACGGGAACGCCCCGTGGTCGAGCAGGAACTCATGCCCGATCCGGTCCAGCTCGTCGGTCGTGACACCCGGCACGACGTGCCGGCCCACCTCGTCCCGGGCCAGAGCGGCGATCCGGCCGGCGACCCGCATCCGCTCCACCGTCTCGGCGTCCTTCACCGGCGGGTCGTCACGATCCCACGGCGCACCGGTGGCCCGGCCGGCGTTGTCGACGTACTCCGGCGGGACGACGGTGGCCGGCGTGCCGCGCATCGGCGAGATCCTCCCCGGCCGGACCGGTGGCCGGGAACGGCCCATCCGCCTCATACCTCGATGACCATCGGCATCAGCATCGGGCGACGGCGGAAGGTCTTGTCGACCCACCGGCCGACGGTCCGGCGCAGGATGTGCTCCAGGGCGTCGGCGTCGCGAACCCCGTCGGCCACCGCCTTCTCGACGGTCTTGATCAACTCCAGCCGGATCGGGTCCAGCGCCTCCGGGTCGTCGGTGAAGCCCTTGGCGGTGACCTCGGGGCCGTAGACGACCTTTCCGGCTCGCAGGTCCACCGCGACCAGGATCGAGACGAAGCCCTCGTCACCGAGGATCTGTCGTTGCCGGATGACGGCATCGCCGATGTCGCCGACCTGCAGGCCGTCGACGTAGACGTTGCCGATCTCGATCTGGCCGACGATCTCGGCGTCGTTGCCACGCAGGTCCACCACCACGCCGTTCTCGGCCAGCAGGATGTGCTCCTTGCGCATGCCGGTCGACTCGGCGATCGCGGCGTGCGCCCGCAGGTGCCGCCACTCGCCGTGCACCGGCATCAGGTTCTTCGGCCGCACCGCGTTGAGCAGGTAGCGCAACTCCCCGGCCGGCGCGTGGCCCGAGACGTGCACCAGTGCCGTCGACTTGTGCACCACCGTCGCGCCGAGCCGGGACAGCCCGTTGATGACGGTGAAGACCGAGTTCTCGTTGCCGGGAATCAGCGAGGACGCCAGCAGGATGGTGTCGTCGCTGACGATCCGGATCACCGGGTGGTCGCGGTTGGCCATCCGGCTCAGGGCCGACAGCGGCTCACCCTGGGAGCCGGTGCAGATCAACATCACCCGGTTGGACGGCAACTGCTCGGCGTCCTTGAGGTCGACCAGGACGCCCTCGGGCACGGTGAGCAGTCCCAGGTCACGGGCGATCTGCATGTTGCGGACCATCGAGCGCCCGACCAGCGTGGCATGCCGGCCGGACTCCACCGCGGCGTCGAGCACCTGCTGCACCCGGTGCACGTGGCTGGCGAAGCAGGCCACGATGATCCGTCCGGTGGCCCTGGTGATGACGTCGGCGACGACCTTGCCGACCTCACGCTCGCTCGGGATGAAACCGGGCACCTCGGCGTTGGTGGAATCGGACAGCAGCAGGTCCACCCCCTCGTCACCGAGGCGCGAGAAGCCGGGCAGATCGGTGATCCGGCCGTCCAGCGGGGTCTGGTCCATCTTGAAGTCACCGGTGTGCAGCACCGTGCCGCCGGAGGTGCGCAGTGCCACCGCCAGGGCGTCCGGGATCGAGTGGTTGACCGCATAGAACTGCAGGTCCCACTGCCCGACCGTCAGCCGGTCGCCCTCCCGGACGACCCGCAGGTCCGGCCGGAGCCGGTGCTGCTCCAGCTTGGCCGAGATCAGGGCCAGCGTCAGCCGGGAGCCGATCAGCGGGATGTCGGGACGCGAACGCAGCAGGTAGGGCAGCGCGCCGATGTGGTCCTCGTGGCCGTGGGTGAGCACGATGGCGTCGATGTCGGCGAGCCGGTCGGCGTAGGCGGACCAGTCCGGCAGGCCCAGATCCACCCCCGGAGCGTTGGTCTTGCCCAGCAGCATCCCGCAGTCCACCACCAGCAGCCGGGACCCGCCCGGACGGCCGCCGCCGGAGCCTGCCTGACCGGCCCGGTTCGTTGCGGGCACGGCCGGCGACCGGCTCTCGAACATCGTCATGTTCCGGCCGACCTCGCTGATGCCGCCGAGCGCGACGATCCGCAGGACACCGTCCTGAAGTTTCGGGGGATTCCCCAGCGCTCGTTCTGGCGTGCTCACCTGGGATGGCCTCCTGCGTGCTGGCTGGTCGGGCGTGGATACGCCGCACCCGTCCGGGCGCGGCGGGTGTCTCTGACGCGAGTTTATCTACCGGCTCCGCTACCGTGAGCGCCCATGAGTGAGGATCGCAGCGAGCGAGGACCGGAGCGAGTCGCGATGAGCGCTTGCGCGAAGAGCTGGTGACGGCATGAGCTCACCAGCGCGGGCAACGGTGGTCGACGCACTCGACAGTAGCCAGGTGCAGAACGTGGGGCTGGGCGCCATCGTGGTGATCGTCCTGCTGGGCCTGCTGCTGGCCCGGCTGGTCACCAAGATGGTCACCAGGGTGATCGTGCTGGTGCTGGCGGTGGTGCTGGCGGTGGTGGTCTACCAGCAACGAGACCGGGTGGCCAGCGCCGTGGCCGATACCGGCAAGCGGTGTGACGCGACCTTCTTCGGGGTGCACGTGCAACCGGATGACCCGGTGGTACGCAAGGCCTGCGAGCAGGCCGGCAAGCTGCCGCGCAAGTAACCGCGCATCGCGGCGCCGAAGCTCAGGCAGCGGTAGGGCTGTCGGTGACCGGCGTCAGCACCCACCGGATGCCCCGGATCAGGCCCTCGCCGGCCAGCCGCACCACCGTCGCCTCGGCCAGCGGCAGGTAGGGCAGCCGCAGCGGCCAGCGGGCCCAGACCGGCAGGCTGGCCACCGCGGCGGCGGCCAGGATCCCGTACGGAGCCCGGACCGGCAGCGGCAACGGCGGCTTGAGCAGCATGAACCGGGCCGCCTCCCGCGCCTCCCGGGTGCCCTTGAGCTCGGGCCGGTAGCCGTGCAACCCGGCCCGGACCTGGGCTTCGGTGGTGGGCGGGTCCAGCACTCCCAACGCGGCGGCCACCCGGGCCGCGTCGGCGACATAGCCGTCCCGGCCGGCCTGGTCCAGGGAGCCGGCGCCATAACGCTGGTAGGCGTAGAGGAAGCTGTCCACCTCGGCCAGGTGCACCCAGCGCAGCAGGTGCGGATCGGAGGCGGCGTAGGGCCGGCCGTCCGGCGCGATGCCGCGGACCCGCTCGTGGATGGCCCGGATCCGCGCGATCATCGCCTGGGCGTCGGCCTCGGTTCCGAAGGTGGTCACCGCCAGGAAGTGGCTGGTGCGGTGCAGCCGTCCCCACGGGTCACCGCGGTAGCCCGAGTGCCCCGCCACCCCGGCCATCGCCAACGGGTGCAGCGACTGCAACAGCAGCGCGCGCAGCCCGCCGACGAACATCGCCGCATCGTTGTGCACCTGCCAGATCGGCCGGCTCTCGTCAAACCAGCGAGGCCCCTCGGACAGCGCGATCCGCTCGCGCCGGTCGGGGCCCTTGCTGCCGGCCACCTGCTCGAACAACGCCGCGCCCAGCCGCTCGCGGACGCTGGACAGTACGGGAAGAGTCACCCCATCGACTGTACGTCGCCGCTACAGCACGCCCATCCCGGTCTCGACCTGGGTGGGGGCGACCGGGGCCCGGGCGCTGGTACGGCGCTGCCGTCCCTCGACGTAGCCGGCCAGCGCGGACAGCAAGGAATTGATGACGATGTAGATCAGCGCGACGGCGAGGTAGAGCTGCAACGGGTTGCGCAGCACCTGGACCAGCTGGCCACCGGTGCGCAGCAACTCCGCGTAGCCGATCACGAAGCCGAGCGAGGTGTCCTTGAGCAGCACCACCAGCTGGCTGATCAGGGCCGGCAGCATCACCCGCACCGCCTGCGGCAGCAGCACCATCCGCAGCGTCTGGCCCCGGCTCAGCCCGATCGCGTAGGCCGCCTCGGTCTGCCCCTTCGGGATCGACTGGACACCCGCCCGGACGATCTCGGCGATGACGGCGCCGTTGTACAGGGTGAGGGCCAGCACCAGCGCCCAGAGCGCCGGCAGGTCGGTGTGCACCACGCGCGGCCATGCCAGGAACAGCGCGAAGATCAGCAGTAGCAGCGGGACGCCGCGGAAGAACTCGATGACGGCGATCACCGGCAGCCGGATGAACCGCCGCCGCGACAGCCGCCCGAACGCCAGCAGCACCCCCAGCACCGCCGCCAGCACCATGGCGTACACCGCGGCGTGCAGGGTGTTCTCCAGGCCGTCCTGCAGGCGCCGGTACAGCTGCGGTTCGGTGAAGAACGGCTTGTACTTGTCGTAGTCGAACTGCCCGTTGGCCGCGAGCCGCCGGGCGGCCAGCCCCAGCACGAGGAGCAGCACCAGGGCGCCGACGATGCTGCTGATCAGCACCCGCCGGCGGCCCCGCGGGCCCTGGACGTCGTAGAGGACCGGGGCGGTCATCGGCCGGCCGACACGGCGCGCTCGAGCAGGCTGAACAGGAAGGCGCTCACCAGCGCCAGCACCAGGTAACCCAGCGCGGCGGCGGCGATGATCGAGAGCACCGCGTTGCCATGGGCGTTGATCAGCTGGTTCATCGACTGCACCCCCTCGAAGACGAAGAACGCCGAGGCGATCGAGGTGTTCTTCAGCAGCGCGATGAAGACGCTGGCCAGCGGCGGCACGATGTTGGCGAAGGCCTGCGGCAGCACGACCAGCCGCAGCGTCTGACCGAACGTCATCCCGATCGAGCGCGATGCCTCGGCCTGGCCCGGCGGGACCGAGTTGATGCCCGAGCGCACCGCCTCGGCGACGAACGAGGCGGTGTAGATGCTCAGCGCCAGCACCGCGAACCGGAAGAACGGCAGCTTCACGTCGACCTCCGGCAGCCCGAAGACCACCAGGAAGAACACCACCGTCAGCGGGGTGTTACGCACCAGCCGGACGTAGGCGGCGCCGGCCCAGCGCAGCGGCGGGACCGGCGAGACCCGCATCGTGGCGATCAGGGTGCCGAGCAGCAGCGCCCCGATCGCCGCGAGCAGCGTCAACGACACCGTCGTGCGAAAACCCTTGACGAAGACGTCGAGGTTGTCGAGAACGTCGTTCATCCCGGCGCTCGACCGTTCTCCTGGCCTGGGCTACTTGTCGCAGCCGTGCGGTTCGGGCAGCGTCGGCGTGGTCTGGATGACCTTGCCGGCGGTGGCCTTGAACGCCTTCTCATAGCTGCCGTCGGCGACCGCGTCCTTCAGCACCTTGTTGATGAAGTCGCAGAACGGCTCCTGGCCCTCGGGGATCCCGATTCCGTACGGCTCCTGCGAGAACGGCTTGCCGAGCAGCTCGAACTTGTCCGGAGCCTCGCTGACGTAACCGGACAGGATCACGTTGTCGGTCGTCACGGCGTCGACCTGGCCGTTGGCGAGGGCGTCGCGGCACTTGGAGTAGGCGTCCACCAGCAGCAGCTCGCTGGTGGACAGGCCGTACTTCTCCTGCACGGTGGCGGCCGGGGTCGAGCCGCTCACCGAGCAGGTCTTCTTGCCCTTGAGCGTCTCGGGTCCGGTGATGCCCTTCGGGTTGCCCTTGGCGACCAGGATGTCCTGGCCGGCCACGAAGTACGGCCCGGCGAAGTCGACTATCTTGTCCCGCTTGTCGTTGATGGTGTAGGTGGCCACCACCATGTCGACCTTCTTCTGCTGCAGGAAGGGCTCGCGGTTGGCCGACACCGATTCCACGAAGGTGATCTTGTCCTCGGAGATGCCGAGCTTGGCGGCGATGAGCTTGGCGATCTCGACGTCGAAGCCCTCCGGCTTGCCCGACAGCCCCTTGAGCCCGAACAGCGGCTGGTCGAACTTGGTGCCGACGGTGAGCTTTCCGGCCGCCAGGATGTCAGCCATCCGGGTGCCGGCCGCGAAACTCGGCTTGGCGACCGGGGTCGTCACGTTCTTGTCGTTGTCGTCGCCGCCGCAAGCGGCCAGTGACAGCACCAGCGCGGTGGCCGGAATGAGGGAGATCAGGCGCAGGGAACGCATGACGGGGGTCCTTCTCTGTTCGGGACGCGGCGGGGCCGGCCCAGCGGGCGGTCAGTGGGTAAGGATCTTGGACAGGAAATCCTGGGTACGGGCCGATTCGGGGGCGGTGAAGAACGTCTCGGGGTCAGCCTGTTCGATGATGCGGCCGTCGTCCATGAACACCACGCGGTGCGCGGCCCGTCGGGCGAAGCCCATCTCGTGGGTGACGACCACCATGGTCATGCCGCTCTTGGCCAGCGCGGTCATGACGTCGAGGACCTCGTTGATCATCTCGGGGTCCAGGGCGGAGGTGGGCTCGTCGAAGAGCATCACCATCGGATCCATCGCCAGTGCCCGGGCGATGGCGACCCGCTGCTGCTGGCCGCCGGACAGCTGGGCGGGATACTTCTCGGCCTGGCTGGCGATCCCGACCCGCTCCAGCAGCTCGCGGCCGCGGGACTCGGCGGCAGCCCGCTTGACGCCCTTCACCTTGACCGGCCCGAGCATGACGTTCTCGAGCACGGTCTTGTGGGCGAACAGGTTGAAGGACTGGAACACCATGCCGACCTTGGCCCGCAGCTGGGCCAGTTCCTTGCCCTCGGCCGGCACCGGCTTGCCGTCGATGGTGATGGTGCCGGCATCGATCGTCTCGAGCCGGTTGATGGTCCGGCACAGCGTGGACTTGCCGGAGCCGGACGGGCCGATCACGACCACGACCTCACCACGGTCGATGCTGAGATCGACGTCCTTGAGCACGTGCAGTGCCCCGAAGTGCTTGTTGACGCCCGAGAGGACGACCAGGGGACTGCCCGAGCCTGCGGTCGGAGCGCTCATCTGTTTCTCACGATTTGCAGCCTATCGCCGCGCCGTGCGCGCCGGGCAGCCCCGGTGCTGCGCCGGGGACCGATCGTGACCCGACCGTTGTCGGCTAGCCGCTGACCTTGCTGGGCCGGCTGCGCCACCAGTGCACCGCGGTCGGCAGCAGCGACAGCACCACCACCGTGACCAGGATCAGGTCGATCTTGGGGGCGACGGTGTCCCGGACGAAGTCGATATGGCCCAGTGCCCGGCCCAGCAGCAGGATGCCGTCGGTCCACAGCACGCCGCCGATCACCGAGTAGAGCGCGTAGACCGAGAACCGCATCCGGCCGACGCCGGCCATCACGGTGGCCACCGTCCGCACCACCGGCACGAACCTGGCCAGAATCACCGTCGCGCGGCCGAACCGGTCGAAGAACGCCTGCGATCGGGTGACGTACTCGGGTTTGAACAGCCGGGACCGGGGGCGGTCGAACACCTTCGGACCGGCCTCCCAGCCGATCCAGTACCCGACCAGGTTGCCGGCCACCGCCGCGATCGGCAGCGCGATCAGCATCACCGGCAGGCTGGGCAGGTCGATGGACGGGTCGTTGATGGCGAGCAGCAGGCCGGCCGAGAACAGCAGCGTGTCACCGGGCAGGAAGAACCCGATCAGCAGCCCGCACTCGGCGAACAGGATGATGAGCAGCCCCACCAGGCCGTAGCTGCCGAGCAGGTGCTTCGGCGAGATGGGGTTGGCCAGGATCTGGTTCGCCAGGTCATGCGTCGTCATACCTGGAAAGCTTACGGACGGCGGGTGTGGCTTCCCGCCATTCAGCCAGCCGGCCCGGGGTTGCACAGCTCACGTACAGCAGAGCCGAAGCTGGGTCGGAGCCCGGGCCGGGCATGTGAACCAGGGCATCCGACCGAGGACGATCCGTTCGGGCTCAGCCGGTCCAGCCGGCCAGCAGTTCCTGCTCCCGCTCCGGGGCCAGGCCCGGCGTGCGTTCCGAGCGCTGCCAGCCGCCCTCGATGGAGCGCATCCAGTCCCAGGTGTCCAGCAGGGTCTGCCGGACCGGCCGGCACGCCAGCCCGGCGGCCTCGGCCGCGGTGGTGTCGTGGGCCCACAGCCCTGGAACATCGGCGGCCGGTGACCACAACGGCAGCTCCGTCCAGCCCTCTACGCCGGCCGCCGTGAGGTAGTCATCGCTCACCCAGACGAACTCGGCGTCCGAGCCGGTGACCTCCCGGGCCTCGGCAAGCAGCTGGCCCCGGTTGATCTGGTGGGCGGGCCCGGTCACTTCGAAGGTGCCTGCCGGACGCAGCAGCGCGAACTCGGCGATGTCGCGGGCGTCGATCATCCGCAGCTCGTCCTCCGGCCTGCCGGGAGCCAGGGTCCGGCCGCCCCGGGCCACCCGGTCCAGCCACCACGGCAGCCGCCCGACCCGGTCGTTCGGGCCGACGATCAGGCCGGCCCGCAG
>NZ_DASVQG010000186.1:0-12944 GCF_036389215.1 Jatrophihabitans sp. | reverse complement strand
GCCGGGGCCACCGACCGGGCCGCGCTGCACGCCGCGTTGAGCAGCGCCAGCTTCGACACCTGGCGCGGCCCGGTGTCCTTTCCGTGGTCGGACAGCGACGGGCACCACCAGCCGCCGGAGATCGTGCTGCAGCACTACCGGGCGGTGGGCGACAGCGCCGACGACGCGGTCATCGTCTGGCCGCCGGAGTCGGTCACCGGCGAGTACCTCGACCCGCGGTCGCGCCGATGAGTTCGGGCAACACCACTGTCGCGCAGGAGCTGCTCAGCTTCCTGCGGGACGGCCTGGGCTGTGATCGGCTGTTCACCGTGCCCGGCGAGGCGTTCCTGCCGCTGCTCGGGCATGCCGGCAAGGCGGGCATCCAGCTGATCACCTCCCGGCACGAGGCCAACGCCGCGCTGTGCGCGCTGGCCGACGCGCGGCTGCGCGGCGGGCCGGCGGTGGTCGCGGTGAACCGGTCACCCGGTGCCACCAATGCCAGCATCGCGCTGGACGCGGCCCGGGCCGACCCCACCCCGCTGCTGCTGATCGTCGGTGGGCCGCGGCGCGGCACGGATCCCGCGACCGGGTTCCAGGGCACCGACCTCAGCGGCTTCCTGGGCGGCCTGGCGCCGGTGGTCACGGTGGCTGACGGCGCGGGCCTGGCCGAGGCGCTGAGCCAGGTCGCCGCGCTGCTCACCGGGCCGGCGCCGAGCCCGGTGGCGCTGATCGTGGCCGAGGACGTCTTCTACGACGAGGCAGCCGAGGTGGCGGTGCCCGCCGTCGCGACCGGACCGGCGAGTGACCGGGGGCCAGAACTCGAACGGCTGGCCCGGGCGCTGGCCGACGCCCAGCGGCCGGTGCTGGTCGCCGGCCGGCTGCTGCGGGTGGCCGGCGGCCCGGGCACCGAGGTGGCCGGCCTGCTCGCCCGGTTCGCCGAGCGCAGCGCGGTCCCGGTGCTGGCCGGCAACAAGCAGCAGGACCTGATGGACAACCGGCACCCCGGCTATGCCGGGCACCTGCACCTGGGCTCGCCGCAACCGCTGCGGGACCGGCTGGCCCAGGCCGACCTGGTGGTCTTTCTCGGCGGCCGCCCCGACGAGGTGCAGCTGGCCCGGTGGCACACCGACCAGCAGCTGATCACGGTCTATGACGACGCTCCCCTCGAGGTGCTCCGCGAGCTGGCCGACCGGCCCTGGCCGGACCGGCCGGCGGACTGGGCCGCCGGTTGGCGGGAGCTCGCCGGTGCGCTGGCCCGGCCGGAGATCCGTGCCGCCGACGACGGGCTGGACTTCGCCCTGGTCGCCCAGGCGCTGGACGCCGAGTTGCCCGACGATGCCGTGCTGACCCTGGACGCCGGGCACTTCAGCAGCTGGATCCACCGCTACGTCCGGCTGCGTCCCGGCCAGCGGCTGCTTGCCCTGGCCGGCGGCGCGATGGGATTCGGGGTGCCGGCCGCGGTGGCGGCGGTGCTGCGCGACCCGGACGTCACGGCGGTGGCGGTGGTCGGCGACGGCGGGCTGTTGATGACCGGCAACGAGCTGGCGGTGGCACGGGCTGCCGGCCGGGCACCGGTGGTGGTGGTGGCCGACAACGCCAGCTATGGCACGATCCGTGACCATCAGGGGAGATACTTTCCCGACGCCGACTGCGGCACGGGGCTGGCCAACCCGGACTTCGTCACCTGGGCGGCGGCGTTCGGGGTGCCTGGCGAGCGGGTCGAGCGGCCGGAGCAGGTCCGCGACGCCATCCGGCGGGCGCTGGCCAGCAGAGAGGGTTACCTGGTGCACGTGCGAACCAGCCTGCGAGCGGTGCACGCCAACCACGACCTGCCGGGCCCGTCGTGACGGCAGGAGTTCCGGCCGGCGTCGGCCGGCATGCCCCGGCGCTGGCCGGGATCGTCGGCCACCGGCACGTCCTGACCGGGGACGAGGTGCCGGCCCGGCACGTCCAGGACCTGTGGGGCAGTGACCGCAAGGGCGTGGCCAGCGTCCTGGTGCGCCCGGGCACTGCCGAGGAGCTGGCCGGGGTGCTGCGCTACTGCGCCCGGCACGGCCAGCCGGTGGTGGTGCAGGGCGGCATGACCGGCCTGGTGTCCGGCGGCGTCCCCGGCCCGGAGGAGCTGGTGCTCTCGACCGAGCGGCTGAGGAGTATCGGGCAGCTCGACCCCGCCGTGGGGACGGTCACCGCCGGTGCCGGGGTCACCCTGAGCGACCTGCAGGACGAGGCGGCCCGGCACGGGCTGATCGTGCCGATCGACCTGGCCTCCAAGGGCAGCGCCACCATCGGCGGCTGCGTGGCCACCAACGCCGGCGGGGTGAACGTGGTCGGCTACGGCATGACCCGCCAGCACGTCCGGTCGCTGCAGGTGGCGCTGGCCGACGGCCGGCTGGTGGAGCTGTCGACGTCGCTGGTCAAGGACAACGCCGGCTTCGACCTCAAGCAGCTGTTCATCGGCAGCGAGGGCACCCTGGGCGTCGTGACGGCGGCCACCATCGCGCTGCGCCCGGCGCCCCGCACCCGGGCCGGCGCGTTCTGCGCGGTGGCCGACGTCGCCGGCGCGCTGGAGTTGCTGACCGCGCTCCGCAATGAGCTGCCGGGCATGCTCACCGCCTTCGAGGTGGTCTGGGCCGATGCCTACCGGGTGCTCGAGAGCCTGGACCTGCGGCTGCCGTTGCCGCCGGGATATCCGATCTACGTCCTGGCCGAGGTGCAGGGCGGCCGGCCCGACGCCGACGCCGAGGCGTTCCTGCGCTGCCTGGCCGGTGTCGAGGACGTGCTGCTGGACTCGGCGGTGGCGACCACGGCCGCGGAGCTCGGCGTCTTCTGGCAGGCCCGCGAGCGCATCCCCGGCGAGATCCTGCGGATGCAGCCGCTGTTCGGCTTCGACGTCAGCGTGCCGGCCCGGTCCCTGCAGGATTGCCTGGAGCAGATGCGAGCCGAACTGGGCGCCCGCTGGCCGCAGGTGAAGCTGCTGGTCTTCGGCCACCTCGGCGATGACAACGTGCACATCGCCGTGGTGACGGGGGAGCGCACCCGGGAGCGCAAGGCCGAGGTAGAGCACATCGTGTACGGGTGCGTGGCCCGCTGTTCTGGTTCGATCTCGGCAGAGCATGGCATCGGGTTCGAGAAGCAGCCCTACCTCGGCTACACCCGCTCGCCGGACGAGGTGGACCTGATGCGCTCGCTCAAGCGGCTGCTGGACCCGGCGGGCATCCTCAACCGCGGCCGGGTACTGCCCTGGGAGGCCTCGCTTGACTGAGAAGCACGGCCTCACCCGGCGGCAGGCGATCCCGCTGGCCATCGGATCGGTGGCCGGGTCGGGGATCCTGTTCCTGCCCTCGGCCGTCTACGTCGCGGCCGGGCGCAACAGCCTGCTGGTGTGGGCACTGGCCACCGTGCTGTGCCTGCCGATGCTGCTGATGTTCGAGGACATGGTGCGCAGCAACCCGGACGGCCGCGGCATCGAGGCCTTCATCCGGGAGGGGCTCGGCGACGCCTTCGCCCGGTGCGTGCCGGTGCTGTTCCTGTCCCTTGTGATCATCGGACTGCCGGCCGGCACGCTGGTCGCCGGCCGCTATGTCGGGCACGCGCTGCACACCGGCCGGCTGGTGGAGGTGCTCGCCGCGGTCTCGGTGTTGCTGGCGGCGCTGGCGTCGAACCTGTTCGGCGTCAAGACCAACACCCGGCTGCAGACGGCCACCACCTGGGCGCTGGTGGCGATGGCCACCGTGCTGCTGGTGTCGGCGCTGCCGGCCACCCGCGGCGGGCTGGGCACGGTCAACCCGGACACCGCTGACCTGGGCGTGGTGCTGCCGGCGGTGATCCTGGCGTTCTGGGCCTTCGCGGGGTTTGAGAACCTGACGTTCCTGAGCCGGGAGTTCCGCGATCCGGAGCGGGATTTCCTGCCGGTCAGCGTGATCGCGCTCGGGGTCTACGGCCTGTTCACCATCCTGCTCACGGTGGCCATCGCGGTCCGGCTGGACCGTGCGGACGTCGACCAGGTGGCCGGCTTGCTGCAACTGGCAGGCACCATCGAGCCGCATCAGCTGGTCACGCTGTGCGTGACGGCGATCGCGCTGTTCGCCATGACGCTCAATGCGGTGGCCTGGGTGTGGGGGGTGTCCCGGCTGGTCGCGCAGGCCGGCAGCCACCGGATCCTGCCGGCCGGGCTGGCGGTCGTCAGCGCCGACGGGGTGCCGCGGCGGGCGCTGCTGCTGCTGGCCGTGCTGTTCGCCGCCACCACCTCGGTACTGGTCGGCTACCCGGGCCTGCTGGTCGACGCGGTGGCCACCGCGAGCGCGATCTTCATCCTCATGTACCTGCTCAGCATCGTGTCCTACGTCCGGATCCGGGGCCTCACCGTCCGCTCGGCGCCCAACCTGCTGCTGCTGGTGGTGATGGTGATCAGCCTGGTCGAGTCGGGGTGGCGCACCGTCTACGGTCTGGTGGTGCTGGCGGGCGCCCTGGCCACCCAACTGATCCGCCGCCGGCGGCTGGCCTCGGCCGCCGACCAGGCCTCGGCACCTGCCGTCGCCGACCAGGCCTCGGCGCCTGCCGTCGCCGACCAGGCCTCGGCACCTGCCGCCCAACAGAGGAGCATCGATGGTCCGCATCGCTAATCCACCCGCCGGCGCCGCTCCCGCGGAGTCGGTGTTCGTCCGGATCCCGGCGGCGGCCGTTCGCCACGGTGCGGTCAACCTCGCCCAGGGCGTCTTCGACCACGGGCCGCCGGAGCAGGTGCTGGCGGCGCTGGCCGAGGTGGGCGCCGGGGGAGAGCACCAGTACGCGCCCAGCGCCGGCCATCCGCTGCTGCGGGCGGCGCTGGCCCGCAGGTACGGCCCGCTCGACCCGGACACCGAGATCACGGTGTGCGCGGGAGCGACCGAGGCGTACTACAGCACGATGGCGGCGCTGATCAGCCCGGGTGACGAGGCGATCGTGGTGGAGCCGGCCTACGAGCAGTACGCACCGGTCATCACCGGGTTCGGCGGGATCGTCCGTCCGATCCGGTTGGGCGGCCTGGACGCCCGGCTGGACGCGGCCACCCTGGCGGCCGTGACCACCGCCGCCACCAAGGCGATCGTGGTGAACAGCCCGTGGAACCCGTTCGGGCGCTCCCTGGACGACGCCGAGTGGCAGGCGGTGGCCGAGCTGGCAGACCGCGGCATCGTGGTGGTGTCCGACGAGACCTACGAGCACCTCAACCTCGACGGCCGCGAGCACCGCAGCGTGCTGGACCTGGTGGGAGACCCGGAGTTGCGGGTCAAGATCTCCTCGGCGTCGAAGACCCTGGCGGTCACCGGCTGGCGGGTCGGCTGGGCGATCGCCGGCCCGGGCCTGACCCGCCGGATCCGGGCCGCCCACCAGTTCGTCACCTTCTGCCCGCCGACCCCGCTGCAGCTGGCGGTCGCCCGGGTGCTCGACAGCCCCGACTTCGACAACCTGATCACCGGCACGGTGGCGGGGATGTCGCAGCGGGTGCATTCCTTCGTCGACACCCTCACCGAGCTGGGCATCCCGGCCACCGTGCCCGAGAGCGGCTTCTACGTGCTGGCCGATGTCGGAACCGAGGCCACCGCCTGGTGTGAGCGGATGCTGGTGGATCAGGGGGTGGCCGGGCTGCCGCTCTCGGTCTTCTACTCCCAGCCGATGACCGAGGCCGCCACCGTGGTGCGCTTCGCCCTGTGCAAGCAGCCAGGCACCCTGGCCGAGGCCAGCCGCCGGCTGCGGGACCGGCTCGGCAAGGGCCCGTCGACGTGACCGTCGTCCTCATCACCGGTGGCTTCGGCTCGCTCGGCACCGCCATCGGCCGCCGTGGCGAGCAGGACGGCGCGACCGTCGTGCGCACCGGGCGCCACCCGGAGGCCGATGGCCTGGCCCACGACGTGCGGGACCCGGACGGTTGGCGGCAGGTCATCGACACGGTGGTCGAGCGGCACGGCCGGCTCGACGTGCTGGTCAACGCCGCGGGCGGGTTGGGTGCCACCCCCCAGGACGTCCTGTCGGCCACCCCGCAGGCCTGGCACGACGTGCTCGACAGCCACGTGGTGGGCTCCTGGCTGGGCTGCCGCGAGGTGATCAGCCGCGGCTGGCAGCATCCGGTGTCGATCGTCAACCTGTCCTCGACCGCGGGGCACCTGGCTACCCCGTCGATGATCGCCTACGGGGCCATGAAGGCGGCGGTGGAGCACCTGACGACGTCGGTGGCATTGCACTGTGCCCGGGCCGGGTTGCCGATCCGCTGCAACGCGGTCGCCCCCGCCCTGGTGGACGGTGGCATCCGCGACGACGTGCTCGGCACGGTCGCCCCCGACCGGGACGAGGCGCTGGCCCGGTACCTGGCCCGGGTGCCCACCGGCCGGCTGGTCACGCCGGAGGAGGTGGCCGACACGGTCTGGCAGCTGGCCACCGGCGGCGGGCTGTCCCTCACCGGCCAGGTGGTCACCGTCGCAGGCGGTCTCGGACTCGCTTAGCTGTACTGACACAGCCGGCCCGCCTGACGTCGGCCGCCGGCTGACCTGACACCGGACGCGGCACACCGATCGGCGGTTGCGGCAATCCGACCGGCGCCCCGCTGCCGAATCCCCCGATGACGCCATCACGGGGGTGGCGCAGGGGGGATGAGACATGAGCACTATCGCAAGGTCACGGCGGCGGGTGGGCGCGCTGGCGGTCTCGGCCGCGGTGGCCCTCGTCGGGGGCCTGGGCATCGCGCAGGCGAGCACCACCGACTCGACACCCAGCAATGCCGTCAGGCCCGGTCACGGGGTGAACGAGTTCGGCATGACCGAGGCGTTCCTGCACGGCAAGACGGCGAGGTTCACCTACACCAAGGGCTTCTTCTGCGATACCAGCGTGGCGTCGGCGGCGAGCACCGGGTGCGAGGCCGGCGCGCCGTACCAGAAGGCACCGGCGAAGGACTTCGATCCGCTCTACATCACCGTGCCGCTCGGCTTCGAGCAACCGATGAACATGCTGGACTGCCCGGACCGGCTGATCTGCGTGGACCACCCGGGCACCATGGACCTCACCCGGCTCGAGCCGGCACTCAAGCCGCTCTACCCGCAGCTCACCGACGCGCAGCTGACCGCGGCGTTGAAGAACTTCGCGGTGCCGGGCCACGACCATTTCATCAACACCGCCAACGCCGGCAAGGCCGAGTGGTGGGACGTCCGGATCGTCGGGGTCACCAACCCGCACACCTACCACGAGATCCTGGAGCACAAGACCCTCGGCTACATCCAGAAGCTGATCCGCAACAAGGACAAGAACGTCGTCGGCCCGATCCCGACGAACCTCTTCCTGTTCTTCGCCGTGGACAACCCAGCCAAGATGGCCAAGTGACATGACCTCGTTCTTCAGTGCGCGCCTGGAATCACGCTGGCGCTGGCTGATGGTCCCGGCGGTGCTGGTCGCCGCCGGGGCACATCTCCCGGTGATCCGGCCGCACCTGGACGAGGCGCCGTACATGGGAGTCCTGTTCGTGGTGCTGAGCGCGGCCTGCGTGGTGCTGGCCAGCGCCGCGATCAGCTGGGACACCCCGGTGGTCTATGCCCTGTCGGTGCTCACCTGTGGGCTGGCGGTCCTCGGTTACGCGGCTACCCGGCTGGTGGCCTTCCCGATGCTCGCCGATGACGTGGGCAACTGGTTCGAACCGCTCGGCATGCTGTCGGTCGCCTCCGAGTCGCTCGTGGTGATCGCGGCACTCGGCGCGCTGGCCGGACGGTCGGTCCGGATCGGCCTCAGCCCTGCAGCTGTTCCACGTCCAGCTGGCCCCTGATCAGGTCGCCGGCGACCTCGTCGAGCAAGGCCCCGTGGCTGTAGGAGTAGCCGCGCAGCACCGCCAGGGCATCGGGGGCGGTGGTCTCCAGGCGGGTCATCAGCATTCCCATCGCCACCCAGACGTTGGTGCGGTCGCGTACCGCACCGCTCTGCAGCCACACCGGCTCGGGTTCCTCGGAGAAGCTTCCGACCGAGCCGGTGATGGCCTGGGCGATCATCAGGGCATCCATGATCTGGTCGGAGACGGCCACGGCGTCGGTGAGGCTGATCTTGGCGAGGTCGTCGGGATGGGTGACGAACAGGTCCAGCGCACCCACGGTCTCCGGGCTGAGCCGCAACGGCATGCACAGTGCTCCCCGGTAGGGCGTGTGGGCGAAGAAGTCGGCGGCGAACAGTGGCCACTGCTCTTTGATGTCGGCCTCGCCGGCGATCACGATCCGGCTCTTGCGCGCCGCGTCCAGGCAGGGTCCCTCGCCCTGGGTGAACTGCAGGCGCTCGGCGACGCTGGCCACCTCGTCACTGGCTCCCACCGGAACCCTGAAATCGTGATTGAGCAGGCTCAGCCCGGCGCCGGCCACCGGCAGCACCTGCACGCAGGCCCGCGCCAATCTCACCGGTAGCAACTCGGGTACCGCCGTGGCGGGATCGCTGTCCGCCCAGGCTGCCCGGTACTGCTGGGCAAGTTCGGACTTGGCGGTGAAGGAGGGGCGGTCGCCCTCGCCACCACCGGGGTTCTCGAACAGGGTCATCAGCGTGGTGACTTTCCGTTTTCCCGGCGGGAGTGTGGGTTCTCAGACTCCCGCCGGCTCCCTCGACGGTACCGCGCGCACGCCTGGACGCAGCCACCGCGTCCGGGTCCCGCGCAACAAGCACCGGCCCGAAATCGCCAGTGGCTGACTCCGGGCCGGTGCTGTCTCTCGTTCGGCAGACCCGCGGCGATGTACGCCCGCGCGATCTTGCACCGATCCGCCCGTCGCCGAGATGGGATCGGCGCCGAGCAGGGATCAGTAGCGGTAGTGGTCGGACTTGAACGGGCCCTCGACGTCGACGCCGAGGTACTCGGCCTGCTCCTTGCTCAGCACGGTCAGGTGCGCGCCGACCGCCTCCAGGTGCAGCCGGGCCACCTTCTCGTCCAGGTGCTTGGGCAGCACGTACACCTGCTTCTCGTACTCGCCCTGCTTGGTGTAGAGCTCGATCTGCGCCATGGTCTGGTTGGTGAACGAGTTCGACATCACGAAGCTCGGGTGACCGGTGGCGTTGCCCAGGTTGAGCAGCCGGCCCTCGGACAGCACGATGATCGCGTGCCCGTCGGGGAACGTCCACTCGTGCACCTGGGGCTTGATCTCGACCTTCTTGATGCCCTGAACCCGGCCGAGGCCCGCCATGTCGATCTCGGTGTCGAAGTGGCCGACGTTGCCCACGATGGCGTTGTGCTTCATCTTCGCCATGTGCTCGACCATGATGATGTCGCGGCCGCCGGTGGTGGTGATGAAGATGTCGGCCTCGGACACCACATCCTCGACCCGGACCACCTGCAGGCCGTCCATGGCAGCCTGCAGCGCGCAGATCGGGTCGATCTCGGTGACCACGACACGCGCGCCCTGGCCGCGCAGCGACTCGACCGCGCCCTTGCCGACGTCGCCGTAGCCACAGATGACGGCAAGCTTGCCGGCCAGCATCACGTCGGTCGCGCGGTTGATGCCGTCGACGAGCGAGTGCCGGATGCCGTACTTGTTGTCGAACTTGGACTTGGTGACCGAGTCGTTGACGTTGATCGCCGGGAACAGCAACTGGCCGTCCTTGGCGAGCTTGTACAGCCGCTTGACGCCGTTGGTGGTCTCTTCGGTGACGCCCTTGATGTCGGCCGCGATCCGGGTGAACCGCTGCTTGTCGCGGGCCAGGCTCTCGGTCAGCGTCCTCAGGATCTCCTGCAGTTCCTCGTGGTCGTCCTCCGAGGGCTGCGGCACGGCGCCGGCTGCTTCGTACTCGACACCCTTGTGCACGAGCAGGGTCGCGTCACCGCCGTCATCGACCAGCATGTTCGGGCCCTGGCCGTTGCCGAAGTCGAACAGCTGATCGGTGCACCACCAGTACTCGGCCAGGGTCTCGCCCTTCCAGGCGAAGACCGGGGTGCCGGTGGGCTGCTCAGGAGTGCCGTCCGGACCGACCACGACAGCCGCCGCGGCCTCGTCCTGGGTGGAGAAGATGTTGCAGGACACCCAGCGGACGTCGGCGCCGAGCGCGACCAGGGTCTCGATGAGCACTGCGGTCTGGATCGTCATGTGCAGCGATCCGGCGACCCGGGCGCCGCGCAGCGGCTGGGCGTCGGCGTACTCACGACGGATGGCCATCAGGCCGGGCATCTCGTGTTCGGCCAGCCGCATCTGGTGCCGGCCGTACTCCGCGAGCGAGATGTCGGCGATCGCGAAGTCCATTCCGTTTACGTTCTGCAGTCTTGTGCTCATGATTCCTTCCGGATGACGAGTGATGGGGCGTCAGAGCCCGAGCCGGCTGGACACCCGACCGGGGCGGTTGCGTGTGGAGGAGGACGTAACAAAGGGCACCTCCTGGACAGGAGGCGCCCTTCACGTGATCACGGATCGAGCGTGGCGGATCTTCTCCGTCGCAGCGCCTCTCGACCTGGACCGCGC
Source organism: Jatrophihabitans sp. (assembly GCF_036389215.1). Lineage (GTDB taxonomy): Bacteria > Actinomycetota > Actinomycetes > Mycobacteriales > Jatrophihabitantaceae > Jatrophihabitans_A. The sequence goes on along the minus strand of NZ_DASVQG010000186.1, from coordinate 2,529 downwards.
CATGTTCGGCGCACCCCGAGTTTACCACGGTGAGGCCGCCGGCCACTCCCTCGAACGGCTCGTTCGCGGGCCTGCCGACGGCGCGAGAGGTGCCTGGAACGCGGCCGGTTAGGGTGGCTCAGCGACGCGTCCGAGAGCCCACCGGTCCCGCGCGCGGTACGGACGCGGGGTGTCCCGGTGCGGGCGTTGGTGGTCGAGCAGGGGTTCAGCCGGGGTGCGCTGGCGGCCGTCCGGGCGCTGGCGCAGGCCGGTTGGCAGGTGGGGGTCGGGGCGCCGGACGGCCGGGGCCTGGCGTCCTCGTCTCGGGCCTGCTCCCGCCGGCACCCGGTGCCGGCCGCTCACCAGGACCAGCAGGCATTCCTGGCCGCGGTGGCCCGGGCAGTGGCCGAAGGCGGCTACGACGTGGTCTTCGGCGCCGGCGAGGCCGAGGTGCTGACGCTGTCCGAGCACCGTGCCGCGGTGCCGGCGGTGGTGCCGCACGCCGACCACCAGGTCGTGCTGCACGCCCTGGACAAGGCGCGGCTCACCGAGGCAGCGGTGGCAGCCGGCATGCGGGTGCCGCGGTCGCTGGCGCCGGACTCGCTCTCGGACGAGACCCGGCCGGTGGTGGTCAAGGCCCGGATGCACGCCCAGCCCGGCCAGGCCGGGGCGCCGCCCCGGATCGACACCAACGTGGTGGTCGGTGCCACCGCCACTCGCCGCCGGGTCTCGGAGATCGCCGCCTTGGGCGGGCAGGCCGAGGTGCAGGAGTTCCTGGACGGCGAGCTGATGGCCTATGCCGCCGTGACCACTGCCGGCGGCCGGCGGGTCGCCGCCCAGTCGATGCAGGTCGCGTCCCGGGTCTGGCCACCCGGTGCCGGGGCCAGCTGCCGGGCGGTCAGCGTGCCGGTCGACCCGGAGCTGGCCGGACGCGCCGCGGCCCTGCTCGCCGCCCTCGGCTGGTTCGGCCTGGCCGAGCTGCAGTTCCTGGTGCCGGCTGACGGGATTCCCCGGCTGATCGACCTCAACGGCCGCTTCTACGGCTCGCTGGCTCTCGCGGTGGCCGCCGGGGCGAACCTGCCGGCCACCTGGGCGGCGCTGGCCACCGGCCGCGGGGTCGAGCCGGTCGAGCCGATCGTGCCGGTCGTGCCGAACGAGCCGGGAAGTACGAACGAGCCGGGAAGTACGGACGAGCCGGTGACCGCCGTCGCCGGGGTGCGGTACAGCTGGTGGGAAGGCGACCTGCGCCGGGCCCTCCTGGAGCGGCGCGGCGGAGTGGCCCGGGATCTGGCGGGCGCGCTGTATGCCGGCGTGGGCGCCGTGCACAGCATCGGCCGCTGGCGTGACCCGGCACCGGCGCTGACCCAGGCCCGCCGGCTGCTGGCCGAGCACCGGGCCGCCCGGCAAAGCTGATCGCCGCCGGTAATTCTCGGTGCGGTGAAGCGGGTGCGACCGGTAGGCCTAACCGCGTCCAGGCCAGGAATACCGGGGGCTCCAGCGGGGTTGAGAATGGCATGCGAGGCGACAGCGTCGAGATCGTCATAGATGCCGGTGAGAGCAGCCGGACCTACACCATCACCGCCACCAGGGCGGGCCGCCGGGTCGAGGTCAGCCACGGCCGTGGCCTGGTCGAGGTCACCGAGGTCACCCGCGGCGGCACCCCGGTGCGCACCGCCCGGTTCATGAGCGGCCGGGTGATCGCCATCGTGGAGCACCCCGCCGCCGACCCGGCGCTGGCCGACGACTCGTCGGTGACACCGCTGCACCGGCCGGCCTGACCCAGCGGGCGCTGGGGCTCGTTTCCGCCAGCCGCCAGCTGCGGCGGGTCTCAGCCGGTGTTCTCCCGGCGCTCCTCCTGGACCCGGTGCGGCACCCGCAGCAGCCGTACCGAGGTCACCAGCACCAGGCCGCCCACCAGGTTGCCGAAAGATGACCAGAGCAGCGCGCCGAACCAGTCGGCCCAGTTGTACTCGGCCCCGCCGCTGAGCAGCCCGGCGAACATCAGGATCGAGTCGAGCACCGAGTGGAACAGCTGGCCGCCGACCAGCACGAACGACATCAGCACCGCCGGCACCAGCTTGACCCCCATGTCGTCGCTGGCGTGCTGCATCCGGGTCAGCAGCGTGATGACGGTGCCGGCCAGCACAGCCAGGAAGAACGAGCGCCAGGAGACGCCCAGCTCGGCGTAATGGCTGCCGGACTCGACCGCCAGAGGCCGGAGGTCGGGCAGGGCCACGACCATCATGCCCGCCATCACGAAGCCACCGGCGAGGTTCAGCACCAGCGTCACACCCCACAACCGCGCCAGTTGTCCGATCGAACCCCGGCCGGCCACCACCGCGGTCACCGGCACCAGGAAGTTCTCGGTGAACAGTTCGCTGCGGGCCATCAGCAACGCCACGAAGCCGATCGTGAAGGCCAGCGCGCCGAGCAGCGAGCTGCCGGTCTCGTGCCTGACCACCAGGTAGGCCAGCACGCCCACCCCCACATCGACCCCACCCAGGAAGCCGGTGGCCACCAGCGGCAACAACGGCCGCGAGAGCCGGTCAT
>NZ_DASVQG010000185.1:0-2094 GCF_036389215.1 Jatrophihabitans sp. | reverse complement strand
CTACGAGGGGCAGGACTGCCGGCTGCTCGGTGCCCGGGTCACTACGCGCACGCTCGCCACGGCGATCCGAGCCAGCCTTCCCATGGCTGTCGTCATCGTGTCGCACCTGCCAGTCAACCGGAACCGCGCCGCTGACTCACTTCGCTCGGTTCAGGGACGGGTACCAGAACTGTTCTATGCCGGGAACGCCTTCGCGACCGCCGAGCTACGACGCAACGTGCCCGGGACCTACCTCGGAACCCGACTGCAAACCGCGTCGGCGCTCATCCTCTCCAAGGCGCGAGCGACAGAAACGGGCGCGGGCTTCCCGCGCTTGCCTGACCTGGGGACGCCACCGGAGCACGCACGGTAGGCCACGCAGGTATAGCCACCCAGGTAGGCCACGCAGGGTAAGGCCACCCAGGGTAGGCACGACAGCCAGCCTGCCCAACTTCGCAGGCCGGCGATACGCTCCCTTCATGCGACGGTTTTCCTCTTCGACGGGGAACACCGCTGAGCTGACCCCCAGCGGCCCACCGCGGAACGGCCCGGCAGGTCCGGACTGATGGTGGCTCCCAGCGGTCGCGAGGAGTCGCCCGGCACGTCCCCCGGCGTGCCGATCGCCGAGGCGGCGCGCCAACTCGGCGTTCCGATGCCGACCTTGCGCTCCTGGGAACTGCGGTACAACCTGCCCGAATCGGCCCGGGGGGCGGGCAAGCACCGCCGGTACTCCACCGCGGACCTGCACGGACTCAGGCTGATGCGCGATGAGATAGCCCGAGGCAAGCGAGCGAGCGTGGCCGCCGAGTCGGTGCGGCAGCTGCTCCAGCACACCGGCGCCGCCAGCGAGTTCGTCAACGACATACTCGCCGCGTCCGACCGATCGGACCCCATCGCGGTGCGCGAGCACCTGACCCGGGCTCACGGCACTCTCGGCCTGGCCGCCTGTCTGGACGACGTGCTGCTGCCGGCGATGCGGCAGGTGGGCCTGTGGTGGCAGACCGGACGCTGCGACGTGGAGCAGGAACACCTCGCCACCGAGGCGTCGCGGGCCTGGCTGGAGACCCTGTCCGCCTACGCCCCCGCGCCTACCCGAGCGACGCCACTCGTCCTGGCGTGCGGGCCGACCGACCTGCACACCATCGGCCTGGAGGCACTGGGGACGCTGCTTCGCTACCAGCAGTGGCCCGTCCGCCTGCTCGGGGCGAGGACCTCCGTACCCGCTCTGGAGACCGCGGTGCACGCGAGCCGAGCCGGGGCTGTCGTCATCGTCTCGCACCTCAACTCCGGTCGCGCCCGCGCCATCCAATCACTGCACGCGGCGAACGTCCTCGGCGTCGAGGTGTTCTACGCGGGCAACGCCTTCACCTCACTCCGCAGCCGCCGCAACCTGCCCGGCAGCTACCTGGGCACGCGGCTCCAGGATGCCTGCGAGCTGATCGACACCACGCTCGGCCAGCGGCCCGTCACCTCGTAGGAGGCAGTGGATCAGCTGCCTCCGCGGTTCGCTCCGCCGACGCCCTCAGGTGCTGCAGAAGGCCATCGTCCCGCAGGCCCGGAAACCGGTCGTGGAGTTGCTCGCACAACATGACCCCTTCCGCATAAGCCCGGTTGGCATCGGTTGGCTCCTCTTGCCGCTCACGCAGCCAGCCGACGTTATTCAGCGCCACCGACAGGTCGCGCAGCGCCTGCGGGGTGCTGCCGTACTGCTCGGCGAGTCGGCGACGAAGTTCCAGTGACTCGGTGAACGCGGCCAGCGCGGCGTCCAGGTCGCCCTGCAGCTCCCGCACCCCACCGACGTTCTCCAGCGATACCGACAGGTCGCGCAGCGCCTGCGGGGTGCTGCCGTACTGCTCGGCGCGCCGGCGGGACAGCTCCAGTGACTCGGTGAACGCGGCCAGCGCGGCGTCCAGGTCACCCTGGTCCCGCTGCACCTTGCCGACGTTGTCGAGCGATACCGACAGGTCGCGCAGCGCCTGCGGGGTGCTGCCGTGCTGCTCGGCGAGTCGGCGGGACAGCTCCAGTGACTCGGTGAACGCGGCCAGCGCGGCGTCCAGGTTGCCCTGCTGCTCGTGCATCCCGCCGACGTTGTTCAGCGATACCGACAGGTCGCGC